>CACNVR010000032.1 GCA_902623975.1 uncultured Pelagibacteraceae bacterium | reverse complement strand
TAAATTCTGCTTTACCAACTAAATTATCTTTGTGAACGTAGCCTACACTTGATAAAAATCTACTGTCTTTTGAACAATCTCTATTATCACCTAGAAAAAAGAAATGATCTTTAGGTACAATAAATATATCTGAATTTTGAAATGTAAAATTTTTTAAATATACAGTTTTATGTTTCTTTTTATTAGACAATATTTCTTCAAAAGTAAAAACATCAATATTTTTATTTCCACAATAGATCTTTTCAGTTTTTGATATACGTGATTTAAGAACTTCAACATTGTTTATATACAAATTTGAGTCAATGAATTGAACTTTATCACCAGGAAGGCCTATCAATCTTTTAATGTAATCAGTTCTATTATCAGCAGGTGTTTTAAAAACAACAACATCTCCTCTGTTAGGTGATTTATATAAAAATCTTCCATTAAAGATGGGAGGACTAAAAGGAAATGAGTGTTTACTGTAACCATATGAGTATTTTGTAACGAACAGTCTATCCCCAACTAATAAATTTGGTTCCATAGAAGAGGATGGGATATAAAAAGGTTGTATAAATAATGACCTTATTATCACTGCAATTATAAGTGCATAAAATAATGTTTTAATATTTTCAACTATAAATTCTTTATTAAACATTTTAAGTTTGTAATATTGCAAAAGCTATTGAATAATCTTTTTCATCAGAAATTGAAAGAAACAAATTGTACTTCTTTATTTTAAATCTATTTTTAATTATTTTATCAATCTTTTTGGATTTATAATAATAAGGTTTTCCAAATTTATCATTCAAAATTTCAATATCTTTAAAATTAAGATTATTTCTAAAGCCAATACCAATTGATTTTGATAAGGCTTCTTTAGCAGCAAATCTTTTAGCAAAAAAATTTTTTTTATCTAAAAATTTTTGAGATGTAATAATTTCTTTTTTACTGAAAGTTCGTTTTATAAATTGTTTATTTTTTGATAAAAGTTTAATTCTTTTATTTTCAATTATATCTACACCTATTCCTAATATTTTCATTTCATCTTTTAATGATTTTTTTAAAATTTTTGATTACCTTTGAAAGGCCAAAAAATATAGACTCACCAATTAGAAAATGACCAATATTGAATTCTTGAATTTCTTTTACTCTAGTTAATATTTTTGTAGTTTTATAATCTAGACCATGGCCTGCGTGAACTTCAATTCCTAATTTGTTTGCTTCAAATGAACATTTTTTTATCTTTTCTAATTCATCATTGTAATTTTTATGAGATTTAACTAGATTTGCTAACTTACCAGTATGTATTTCTACACAATCAACCCCTAATGTCTTTGAAATTTTTATATCCTTTAATGAAGGATTGATAAATAAGCTAGTTCTTACTTTTTTTTTTTTAAATATCTTTAATATTTTTTCTATCTTTTTTTTGTTTCTTTTTAAATCAAGACCACCTTCTGTGGTTATTTCTTTTCTATTTTCAGGTACAAGACATATAAAGTTTGGATTTATCTTAGAGGCAATTTTTACAATATTTGAATTTGTTGAAATTTCCAAATTTACTAATAAATTTTTTATAGAACAGATCTTTTTTGCGTCAATGTCTTTTATGTGTCTTCTATCTTCTCTTAAATGAATAGTAATTGAGTCTGCACCGAACTTTCTAGCAAATTTTGCAGCTAGAAATGGACTTGGATGTGCCTCACCACGAGCATTTCTTACTGTTGCGATATGATCAATATTTACACCTAAACGTTTCACTTAATGAATCTACTTCCAGGTGTTGTGATTGGTATTGACGATAAATATTTTGGTAATTCATTCTTTTTAAAAGTTGGAACATTTATTTTTAAATGTGAAACTATTGATTTTTTAATCTTTAATGTTTTTTTTGATGACCTATCTATTATACTAGCAAAACCAATTACATTAGCTTTATTTCTTTTAATTAGTTTAACACATTCCATACTTGACTTTCCTGTTGTAATTACATCTTCCATGATTAAAACTTTAGATCCTTTTTTAATAGTAAAACCTCTTCTTAGCTTAAATACACCTTTTACTCTCTCACAAAAAATAGTCTCTTTTTTTAAAATCTTTCCTATTTCATAACCAATAATTATTCCACCCATTGCTGGAGATAAAATCAAATCTATCTTTTTAAATTTTTTCTTAATCTTTCTAGCTAAAGATTTACAAA
>CACNVR010000031.1 GCA_902623975.1 uncultured Pelagibacteraceae bacterium | reverse complement strand
AATGTTGAGTTTTATTAAGGCTGTTAAAATTTAATGATTATTTATTAAATACTTCTTTTAAAGCTTTTGCTGGTAAGAATTTTACCTTTTGTGATGCAGCAATTTGTATCTGTTCACCAGTTCTAGGATTTCTTCCAACTCTAGCTTTTCTTTTAGCAACTTTATAAGTACCAAATCCAGCAATTTTCACTGAATCGTCTGCTTTTAAAGCATCTAAAATAGTGTTGGTAATTGTGTCAAAAGTTCTCTCAGCATCAGCTTTACTTAAGTTTAATGCTCCAGAAAGCTTGACCACTAATTGTTTTTTATTCATTTTAGCTCCAGTTTATTAGGTTAATTACATCTTTGCCAAAAGTATTGATAAATCAAGACTTTTTTTAGTAACTTTAAAGAAGTTATACACAACATATAGTAAAACCCCTTAAAATTGGCAATTTTATTGACTTTTTAAATCAATTTCTAAATTCCTGTTAAAACAATCCCAAGTCTTTGAGATCATTAAAAGTTGTAAAAAACATCAATGTTAAAAGTAAAAACATACCGATTCGAAAAAAGCCTTCTTGAGTTTTTTGAGACAAAGGACGGCCTAAAATTTTTTCAAATGCATAAAACATTAAATGACCGCCATCTAACATTGGAATTGGAAATAAGTTAATTAATCCTAAACTTATAGAGATATAAGCCATCATGCTTATGAATGCTAAAAC
Organism: uncultured Pelagibacteraceae bacterium; assembly: GCA_902623975.1. Taxonomy (GTDB): domain Bacteria; phylum Pseudomonadota; class Alphaproteobacteria; order Pelagibacterales; family Pelagibacteraceae; genus Pelagibacter. The sequence continues at coordinate 2,662 of CACNVR010000031.1, read as the reverse complement.
ACCAAATTCAGCTACTTGCCCTGATATTTTCGCTATTCTGATTGGTCCACCTAGCTGTGACGTATCAGCTTTTCCAAAAATCATTGCTCCAATATATTTAAGTGAGGAAATACTCACATAATAAACTTCATTAGCAGCATGATACAATGATTGAGCGGGTCCTAATTTTACATGATTAATTTCATTGTTGAATGCTCCAAGTTTAATTCCTACCACTCTTTTTTTTATTTTGTTTCCTAAGTTATCTTCACTTAAAATTAAATCAGGTTTTATCTTTAAAATTAATTCATCATATGTTCGTTTAACTTTAAAATCTATAACATCATCTGTGGACATTGTAATAAACTTAGAGACATCCATAATACTTTGAACTTTATTTCCATCAATTTCTAAAATGATATCGTCTTGTTTCAAACCGCCCATCATTGCTGGACTGTCTTTTTGAACCTCATTTATTACTGCAGGAGTAAAATCTTTACCAACAAAAGTATAAATTGAAAAAAAAATCACAAAAGCCAATACGAAATTAGCTAATGGTCCACCAAATACAATCCAAACTCTTTGATAAAGGGGTTTTAAAACAAATAATTTTTTTCGATCTTCTTCATTGTATTTTTTAATTAATTCTTCTTGATCTGCTTGAGAAAATACATTTCGATCTCCAAAAAATTTTACATATCCACCTAGTGGTATCCAACAAATCTTCCAACGAGTTCCGGACTTATCATTCCATCCAAAAATTTCTTTACCAAATCCTATAGAAAAATCAGTAACTCCAACTCCATACCTTCTAGCAAAATAATAATGTCCATATTCATGAATAAAGACAACGATTAATATAAGAATAATAAATGGTAGCAAATAATTTAACATTTTAAATCGATTGTTTTTTTATTAAATCTTTTAATTGCTTAATCATTATTGTCGGTGACTTCATTGAGGGATAAATCTCATTAGCTATTTGATAACTTTTAATGGCTTTTTCATAATTTTTTAATTTTATGTTAACTAATCCTTGACCGGCCAAAGCTCCAAAATGTCTTTTTTCTAATTTTAAAACTTTATCAATATCTCTCTGAGAATTTTTATAATCACCAATTAAATACAAAACAGTAGCACGTTTATTCCAAGCTTCAGCCCATTCTGGGTCTTTTTCTATCACTCGACTAAAAATGATTTTAGCCTCTTGAAGTCTTTGATTATTCATCAAATAAGAACCTTTTGCCAACAGTTCAGTCAAGTTTTGATCAGAGGGATGCGTGCTCCATATTTCCCAAATCTTTTCCTCAATTTCAAAACTCATAGGAACATTTTTCTTTAAATCGTTAAAAAGATTGTCTAATCTAATTTTTCTTTCATCAGTCATTGAATGTGTTGAATAAAAAAAAATAAACAAAACTAAAGATAAAAATTTTTTCATAACTTATATTTTTAAAGCAATTATTTTAGCCACTTATCTAAGATTCTAGATATTTCTAAAGATTCTTCAATATTTACGAGGTGCGAATTTTTTGCACTTTTGCCACAAAAAAAAGAATTTACCTCGTATAGTTGATGTTCATATATATTTTTGTTTGTATTAATGAATTCTTTAAAATAACCTTGTTTTGTCTCGATTTCTAAAAATGATTTCTCTGGGGGGAGCCATGGATTTGGAACTGTAATAATTGCATTTTCGCAATGCAATCTACAAATATTTTCTAGATTTTCAGAAAGACTCACCTTACCTATTGCATCAATTTCGTTATTTAATTTAAGATGTATTTCACCATTAATATCAACATTTGTCTCACAAAGATTATAACTTGATTTTATTATTTTAATCTCACTATAATTAATCGCAAAAAGATTAAAGAAACTTATTGGATAACATCCTAAATCTAGGATCGAGCCACCTCCAAGATCTTTATTAAATAGTCTAGATTCTTTATTAATTTTTCTTAACTTAAATCCAAAATTTGCTTCTATTTTCTTAATTCTACCAATTTTTTTATCTTTTAAAATTTCAAATAACTTTACATTTTAATTTATTAAATTTTGGGAGTAATTTGTTAAAATCATTCGTTTCTAAAGTACATCCGGGCGTATCATCTTTTGGATAAAAATATATTAAGATATAGTTACCAAGTGCATCTTTTAAGTTAAAATCATTCTTTCCGGTTGATGGCAATTTAAATAAAGGAGCTTTTGCTTTTTCCTTAATCATTTAAGGCGTGTTTTCTTCCCAAATTTTTTTCCAATCAAAGTTTGGAGGAAGACCATAAATGGTATTTATGTTTGTTGCATGCATTGCTAGGGATGGAATGGGCGAAAAGCAATATTCTTTTTCATAAATTTTATGAAGTATTAATTCCATCGGATGATGTCTTTTAGATCCCATTAATTTAAATTTATCCAAATATTTTATTATCATTTTTTTACTAGTTAAAAACGTTATTAAGGTTTCATTTACTGTTCGCCAATGTCTCATGTTTCCAAAAAATAATTTTGTATTTTCAATTGTTGAATATAGGTAGGGATAATCAGCTGGACATAAAAATATCTCTTTATTTAATTGTGAACTAATTTTTTCGTAAGTAAACAGCATTTCAGTAATCGCATCTTTTGTATGAATATAATCATCTTCCAAAAAATAAAACAAATCTGAATTATCAGTTTCAGC
>CACNVR010000030.1 GCA_902623975.1 uncultured Pelagibacteraceae bacterium | reverse complement strand
CTTTGTTCAGAGAAACAGCTATCGCATTGTCATTTTCAATTATTATTTCCTCTTTTGTAGCTTTGACATTATCACCAATGCTTGCCAGTAAATTTTTAGAAAAAAAGACTGATAAAAAAACTTTTGTCAAAAAATTCCAAAAAATTTTTCTAAGTTTTTCTTATTTCTATAAAGAAACTTTAAATATAACTGTAAAAAAAACTAAAATTATAAGTTTTTTTATAATTTTTATAATCATTGCATCTACGTTATTATTCAATTTTTCAAAAAAAGAACTCTTGCCTATGGAAGATCGAGGTGCATATTTAATTATTGGAGCAACAGACGAGGGTAGTTCTTTTGAATATACTCAACAACAAGCTCAGAAAGTTGAAGAAAGATTAATTCCATTACTGCAAAAAGAAGATAGTCCTTACTCTAGATTTATAATGAGAGTGCCAGGGTTTGGAAGTTCTGCAAATTCATACAATAGCTTTATCATAATTGCACTTCTTGATGACTGGAAAAATAGGAAAAAAGGACAACAAACAGTTTTAAGAGAAGCAATAGGTAAAATTGTTTCTCTACCTCAAGCTGTGGCTTTTCCAATATCTCCACAGTCAATAAGAGTGTCAAATTATAATAAGCCTGTTCAAATGGTTATATATGGAAATACCTATGAAGAACTTGAAGAAATTCAAAAACAAATAATTAAAGAGTTAAGACTTAACAAAAATCTTTCAAGAATTGGATCTGATTACAATAGAAATAAACCAGAGATGAAATTAATAATCAACAAAAATAAGGCAAAAGATTTAGGTATTTCAACGAAAACTATAGGAGAGACACTTGAAACTCTATACGGTGGAAAAAGAATTACATCCTTCAATAAACTTGGAAAAGAATATCCTATTATTGTTCAACAATATTTATCAGATAGGAGAAATAAAGATGGCATTTCAAAAATATTTGTGAGATCAGAAACAAACAAAAAACTAATATCGCTTGCCAATTTAGTTAGTTTCAAAGAGGAAGGCTCGGCAAAAGAACTGTCACGATATAACAGACAGAGAGCAGTAACCATCTCTGCAAATATAAATGAGAATTACACTTTAACTGAAGCTATTAAATACTTTGAGAGTGTTATGTTAGATATAGCTCCTGAAAAACAAATTACTTGGAAAGGTAAATCTGAGGAAATAAAAGAGACAAGTAATGAATTATTCATAATATTTATTCTAGCATTGTTAACTGCATATTTAGTTATGGCTGCAACATTTAACTCTTTTATTCATCCTTTTGTAATTATTTTGACAGTTCCTTTGGCAATTTTTGGTGGACTTGTGTTTATTCTGTTTTTAAATAGCTCAGTAAATATTTTTTCTCAAATTGCATTGATAATTCTTATAGGTATATCTACAAAAAATAGTATCTTAATTGTAGATTATGCTAACCAAATTAGGGCTACTGGAAAAGATATTGAAACCGCTGTTAAAGAAGCCTGTGCAGTAAGGTTCCGGCCTATCATTATGACATCTTTAAGCACAATGATTGCGATGATGCCTTTAGTAATTGGAAATATTGGCCCTGGTGCTGGTGAAGGATCTAGATTAGCAGTAGGCTCAACTATTCTCGGGGGCATGATCATATCAACTTTTTTTACTTTGTATGTTACCCCGTCAATGTATTTTGCCCTGGCTAAAAATACTAAAAGAATTGATGTCGTAGATTTAGAGCTAAGAAAAGAATTGTCTAAAAAATAATATATTTTTTTTTTGTGATGGACTCGCTACAATCTTTCAGTTGTTTTTTATAGATTTTTGATTGTTTCTCTACTTTTTTCGCCAATTTAATTACCTTTGCATTTTCTTTGTAATTTTTAAAGTTTCCCCAGCCCTCATGATAAGCAAGATACTGTCTAAATACATCTTTCTTAGAAATTTTCAAAATTTTCTCAGTTTTATTTGTGTACCAACCTATAAAATCAACACTGTCTTTGAATCTAATTCTTGTTGCTAATTTGTTACCTGTTTCTTTTTTGTATTGTTCCCACGTTCCCTTTACTGCTTGAGAGTACCCTAGGGAACTTGAAGGTCTTTTAAAAGGTATAATTTTAAAAATCTTTTGTCTTGGTGGCTTAGCTAGCCAATCAAAATCCGACTCCATTTTAATTATTGCTAACTGAATATAAATTGGAGTCCCCCATTTTTGCTCAACTTTTTTTGTGTGTTTATACCATAGATACCTTTCATCAAATATTGAACAACTATTAGAAGTATTTGAGGGAATAGATGAACATGAATATAATAAGAAGAAAATAATTAAAAAAAAATTACTTTTTAAAATGTTCATATTTATTTATTAATATATAAAGAACAATTACAAAAATCACACCAAATAAATTTCCAAATAAGTCTGACCATTGAAAACTTCTTTGAGGTATAAATAAATGAAAAATCTCTAATATTGTTGACAATGATATCAAATATATAATCAGATAATTCATTATTTTAGTTTTAATAAAAGTAAAAAACCCAATTATTGAAAGTAAAAAAAATACGTAAAAATGATTCGATGAAATTATAAAGTCTGGCGTTAATTGTGGTTGAATCCTTTTATCACTGTAAATAATCCATCCAAGAATACTACCTGGAAAAAGATATAAGAAAATTAACAATAGGTTCATAAGGTAAAAAAATATTCTATAATTTGAAAAAAATTTAATCATTTAATTTTATAGTTTTATTTATAAATATATTTTACAAATGACAATATGAGTTTTTTAATATTAGTAAGACACGGTCAAAGTGAATGGAATCTTAAACAAAAATTTACTGGATGGGTAGACATCGATCTAACTGAAAATGGAAAATTAGAGGCAGAAAAAGCAGGATCATTAATAAAAAATGAAAAGATAAATATTGAATATTATTACTCTTCATTTCAATTAAGAGCAAAAAACACACTAAAGATAATTCAAAAAGTCTTGAATGATAATAAAAATTTTACTAAAGCGTGGCAACTTAATGAGAGACATTATGGAGCCTTAACAGGTTTAAATAAAATAGAAATGAGTGAAAAAATTGGTAAAGAGAAGGTACACGAGTTCCGTAGATCTTGGGATGTAAAACCAGCAATATTAAGTAAAACAAGTCCTTATCATCCAATTAATATTGACACTTATAAAGATGTGCCAATTGAATTTATTCCTGATACAGAGTCATTAAAAGATACCTATCTAAGAGTTATTAACTATTTTGAAAAAGAAATTAAAAAAAAGTTAATCAATAATAATATACTGATTTCCGCACACGGAAACTCTATCAGGGCATTGTGTAAATATTTGTTAGATTTAGATAATGACCAAATTTCTTCACTTGAAATACCAACTGGAAACCCTCTTATGATTAAGATTGATAAAAAATTTGAGATTATTAAATGTAAATATCTTGATAGTGATAGAGCTAAAGATCTTCTAGTTTTTTAAAAGTTTCAAAATTAGTTAAATGATAAAATTTATTTAGACTTTCAAAACCATTAAGTTTATT
>CACNVR010000029.1 GCA_902623975.1 uncultured Pelagibacteraceae bacterium | reverse complement strand
ATCAAACCAAATTTCAGAAATTACTGATAAGGCTAAGAAACTATATGAGGAAGACGAAAATTATACTGATCTAGATATAAATTCAGAGCTTAAAAATCTTGAGAAAACAATTGTTAGAACTGATATTCTTAAAAATAAAAATAGAATTGATGGTAGAGGGTTATCTGATGTAAGACCTATTTCTTGTGAGGTAGGTATTTTACCAAGGACTCATGGTTCAGCATTATTTACCAGAGGAGAAACTCAAGCAATTGTAACTGCTACTCTAGGTACATCTGATGATGAGCAAAGAATTGAAAGCTTAGATGGATTACAAAGAGAAAGATTTATGCTTCATTACAATTTCCCTCCTTTCTCAGTTGGAGAAACTGGTAGAATAGGTACAGGTAGAAGAGAAATAGGACACGGTAAGTTAGCTTGGAGAGCTATTCATTCATCTCTTCCTTCAAAAGAAGCATTTCCTTATACTTTTAGAGTAGTATCTGAGATAACAGAATCTAATGGCTCGTCTTCAATGGCTACAGTTTGTGGAACATCACTTGCATTAATGGACGCAGGAGTACCAATCAAAGAACCTGTTGCAGGTATAGCAATGGGATTAATTAAAGAGGGAAGTGATTTTAGCGTTCTGTCTGATATTTTAGGTGATGAGGATCATTTAGGTGACATGGACTTTAAAGTTGCTGGAACTAAGGATGGAATTACTTCACTTCAAATGGATATCAAAATTACTGGCATTACATTTGAGATAATGGAACAAGCATTAAGTCAAGCTAAAGACGGACGAGTCCATATTTTAGGAGAAATGAATAAAGCTCTTTCAGCTTCAAGATCCGATGTTGGAAAACATACTCCAAAAATGGAAAAAATTAACGTCGATAAAAAAGATATTGCTGCTGTAATTGGCAAAGGTGGAGCGACAATTAGAGAAATCGTTGAAAAGTCAGGTGCTAAAGTGGACGTAAATGATGAGGGCGTAGTAACCGTTGCAGCTCCAGATGAAGAGGCAAGAAACATTGCTATGCAAATGATTAAAGACATAACTGCTAAAGCTGAATTGAATAAAATTTATTTAGGTAAAGTTATGAAGATTATGGAATTTGGTGCATTTGTTAATTTCTTAGGAAAACAAGATGGACTTGTTCATATCTCGGAACTTGCTGATAAAAGAGTTAACAAAGTTACAGATGTTGTAAAAGAAGGTGATGAAGTTAAAGTTAAAGTGATTGGTTTTGATAGAGGAAAAGTTAAACTTTCAATGAAACAAGTAGCTGAATAAAAATTAAAATCCACCTCTCCAATTATTTTTATCATTAAATTGGTCTTTTTCTTTTTTTGATGTAGGTCTAAACAAATAATAAATTACAAAAATTAAACAAATTAAAAATATTAAAATTTCCATATTTCTAGTTTTTATTAACTAATATTTTTAGGATCAGGCATACCAACTTTGTTATATCCAGCATCAACATAGTGTATTTCACCAGTAACCCCATTTGCAAGACTGCTCAATAGATATAAAGCTGAATTACCTACATCATGGATATCTACATTTCTTTTGAGAAATGAGTGATCTTCATTCCATTTATATAAAAATTTTGCATCTCCAATAGCAGAGGCAGCTAATGTTTTAATTGGTCCTGCACTTATAGCATTTACTCTAATGCCTTTTGTCCCTAAATCTCTAGCTAAATATTTAACACTTGCCTCAAGAGCAGATTTACAAACACCCATTACATTATAATTTGGAATAGCTTTAGTTGACTCGTAAGTTAAAGTAAGAAGACTACCACTTTTTTTAATTATTTTTGATGCTTCTTTTGCAACTTCAGTAAATGAAAAACACGAGATTAACATACTTTTTAAAAAATTTTCTCTAGTAGTATTTAAGTATTCACCTGATAATTCTGATTTATCTGAAAAAGCAACTGCATGAACTACAAAATCAATTTCGCCCCATTGAGATTTAATATCTTCAAATAATTTTACCACTTCCTCTTTTTTTTCAACGTCGCAACTGAATGTTACTTTTGAATTTAATTTTTCAGCTAGTGGAATAACTCTTTTTTTTAAAGCATCACCTAAATATGTAAAGGCCAGTTCAGCCCCTGCCTCAGATAATTTTTGAGAAATACCCCAGGCGATTGATCTCTCATTTGCCACACCCATTATCAATCCTTTTTTGCCTTTCATTAAACTCATAATTATATTTTTTCAAAAATTAAAGCTGCGTTAGTTCCACCAAAACCAAAACTATTTGACATAACTGAGTTTAAATTAGAGTTAACCTCAGTTTTTGAGACTATTGGAAATTTTTTAGCTTCCTCGTCCATTTCAGAAATATTTGCTGATCCAGCAATAAAATTATTTTTCATCATAATTAAACAGTATATAGCTTCATGGACAGACGCAGCTCCTAGGGGATGACCCGATAAAGACTTTGTAGAACTTATTTTTGGAATCTCTTCCCCAAAAGTTTCTTTAATAGCTTTAAGTTCAGTTATGTCACCTACTGGTGTAGAAGTTCCATGAGTATTAATATAATCAATTTTGTTTTTAGTGGTAGCCATTGCCATTTTCATACATCTGACAGCCCCTTCTCCGGATGGAGCTACCATGTCATATCCATCTGAAGTGGCACCATAACCTGTCAACTCTGCATAAATTTTAGCACCCCTTGCTTTTGCATGCTTATATTCTTCTAATACTAATACACCCGCGCCACCAGCGATTACAAATCCATCTCTAGTTTTGTCATATGCCCTTGATGCTGATTGAGGTGTATCATTATACTTTGATGATAATGCAGTCATAGCATCAAACATAGCCGTCATTGCCCAATGTATTTCCTCACTTCCACCGGCGAAAACAATATCCTGTTTACCCATTTGAATCAATTCCATTGAATTTCCAATGCAGTGACCACTAGTTGCGCATGCAGAACTCATTGTATAATTTGTTCCTTTGATTTTAAATGGGACTGCTAAGGTAGCGGACGCAGTACTTGCCATGGTTCTTGGAACTATAAAAGGACCCATTAATTTTGGTGTTTTTGCTCTTGTTTTGTCAGCTGCTAAAATCACGTTCTCAATTGAAGGCCCTCCAGATCCCATGACTATACCAGTACGAAAGTTGCTTACTTCTTTTTCCTCAAGACCAGAATCTTTGATTGCCTCTTTCATAGCAATATAGTTATAAGCTGAGCCTGACCCCATAAATCGGATTGTTTTTCTATCTATATGATCTTCAAGTTTGATGTTTGGCTTACCATGAACATGACTTTTTAAATTATGTTCTTTATATTCCTCAGCAAATGAGATCCCTGATTTTGAATTTAATAAAGATTGATGAACTTCATCTTGGTTGTTACCTAAACAAGAAACTACACCTAAACCAGTAATAACGACTCTTCTCATGATTTAAATAATCCTACTTTTAAATTGTCAGCTGAGTATATCTTTTTATCATCAGCAAGTAATATACCATTTGCGAGCCCAACAGTTGTACCTCCAGGTGACATTATCTTTTTCATATCAATTTCATACTTTACCAATTTAACATTTTGCAA
>CACNVR010000028.1 GCA_902623975.1 uncultured Pelagibacteraceae bacterium | reverse complement strand
TAGATCTTGAACAAAGTAACAAGGTTGGTGGAACCGGTTTAGGATTAGCTATTGTTAAACATATAGTTACTCAACATCGTGGACACTATGAGATTCTAAGTGAGGAAAACCAAGGAACTGAAATTCAAATTTATTTACCAGCGAAAACTTAAATTTAAAAAATATTATATTGTAATAGTTTTAGAAGGTTTTTTTAACAATTCTTTACTTGATTAATGTTAATCTTTTAATTAATTTTTTTATATGGTTAAAATATTCAAAAATATTTTGATTTTTGCTTTTTTATTAAGCTCTATAACAACAAGTGTTTTTTCTAAAGATATCACAACATTATTAAGAAATCAGCAACTTACAGTTTTTGATATTGGAATTTTTAGATTAGAGGCAGATTTGAAAACTTCATATCCTTCTATTAAAGATCATTTAGAAGTTACTGAAGCTGAATTTTATACAGACGTAGTTACCTCGTATTCTAAAAATTCAATTGATTTAATTGTTTCTGTTCCTATGAATAGAAATCTCAAGAAGGAAAATTATTTTTCAGATTCTTTTAGATGTAGGAATATTTTTAATTCTGTAAGAGATTTTTTATTGAGGAATGAAAATTTGAGTAATTATAGATATACTATGGCTACAAGCTATTTAACCTCTATATTTTCAACCCCAAGTTCATGGCCAAGCTGGAGATATGATGAAGAAATTAGAGAGGAATTAGTAAACTTAGTAAAACTAGAAATAACTTTACGTCCAACCAAAGAACTAGCTCTTAATGAACAGGTAAACCCTGTTTCATGTATTGGTGGCTTAGAAACTGATATTGATCAAATAATTATATCAAAAAAATACAACTAAAAAGTTACCTTTTTAACAAAAGTGTAACAATTCTGTAATATTAAAGATTCAATAAATTTATACGAGTCTATCATCTTTTAATTAATAAATAGCGAAAGGATTAAAGATAATGAAAAAACTAACTATAGTAATTGCTTCTTTAGTTGCACTTTCAATTGCAACTGTTGCTCAAGCAAGAGATCAAATTAAGATAGTTGGTTCTTCTACAGTATTCCCTTATGCAACAGTTGTTGCTGAAAGATTTGGTGGTTCAGGATTTAAAACTCCTGTAATCGAGTCTACTGGTACTGGTGGTGGAGCTAAACTATTCTGTGCTGGTGTAGGTGAACAACATCCAGATATTACAAACGCATCAAGAGCTATGAAAGATAAAGAAAAAGCTCTATGTAAGAAAAATGGTGTTAATGAAATCGTTGAGATCGTAATTGGTAACGATGGTATTACATTAGCTTACAGCAAAGATGCAAAACCAGTAAACTTTACTAAAGAACAATTATATTTAGCACTTGCTGCTCATACAGTTGTTGATGGTAAATTAGTTCCAAATATTTATAAAACTTGGGACCAAATTGACCCTAGCTTACCAAAACAAAAAATTTCAGTGATGATCCCACCAGGAACATCAGGAACTAGAGATGCTTGGAATTCTTTAGTAATGAAAAAAGGTATGACTAAAGAAGCTAAAGCTCTTTATAAAGCTGGTTTTGAAGCTGGAAATAAAAAATACAAAAAACCTCAAAAACTTTACAGAGAAGATGGTGCTGCTATTGAAGTTGGAGAAAACGATAGTTTAATCATCCAAAAGTTAACTCAAGATAAAGAAATGTTTGGTTTCTTTGGTTTCAGTTATTTCTTAGCTGCAAAAGATAAATTGCAAGCAGCAAGTATTGATGGTGGACAACCGTCATTAAAGTCTATTCAAGACTACAGTTATGCTGTTGCTAGACCTTTATTCTTCTACGTGAAAAAAGCACACGTTGGAGTAATTCCAGGCTTACATGAGTTTGTGAAAGAATTCACAACTAAGAAAGCTATTGGAAAAGGTGGTTACTTAGCAGACATTGGTTTAGTGCCATTAGACTCTAAGTTGTATAAAACAACTAGAACTAATGCTACGAAGCTAGTTGCTATGGGTGATTAATTATTCCTCAGTTAACAAATGATTAAAAAGGGGGTCTTTTTAGACCCCTTTTTTTTAAAAAAAGAGTAAAGTCCTCACTTAAGGAGATTCTGTGAACTTAATATTATTTACATTTATTGTTCTTCTAGGTTTCACAAGCTATTATTTTGGACGCAAAAAAGCATATACAATTCAATCTACAAAAAAAAGATTAACCGCATTACCACAATTTTATGGTTATTATCTTGCAATCTGGTGTGCAATACCAGCCTTTATAATTTTTTCATTATGGGCAATTTTTGAGCCCACAATTGTAAAACTATTAATCTTAAGTGATTATTCAAATCAAGGTTATCTTGATGATGAATTAAATTTAATATACGAAAAAACAAAAGCATTGTCTCGAGGTCAATTCACTGGAGAAATTACACCTTTTATTGAGGCTTCAGCTGAAAAATATTTAAGTCTTCGATCAATAGCTCAAAGTTCAAAAGTTGTTATAGTATTATCTGCAATTATTGCCTCTGTTGCTTATGCATATAAAAGAATTTCATCTAATTCTAGAACAAGAGAACCAGTTGAAAAATTTTTGAACGCAGTTTTATTTACAGCTTCTTTAGCTGCAATATTAACTACTGTTGGAATAGTTTTTTCACTTATATTTCAAACCATAGATTTTTTTAAAGTAATTCCATTATTTGATTTTGTCTTTGGAACTCACTGGTATCCAGCAAAAGCTTTTGTTAGAGATTCTTCTGAGGCTTTAGATCCGACAATGTATTCAGATACTTTTGGAGCAGTCCCTATTTTTGCAGGTACTTTTTTTATTGCATTTATTGCTATGTGCGTTGCTATCCCAATTGGATTAATGAGTGGAATTTATTTAGCTGAATATGCATCAACTAAAGTTAGACAATATGCAAAACCATTAATTGAAATTTTAGCTGGTATACCAACAGTTGTTTATGGTTTTTTTGCTGCCCTAACTGTTGGACCATTTTTGAAAGAATTAGGAACTTCAATGGGTCTTGAAGTTTCAGCTGAAAGTGCTTTAGCAGCAGGAGGGGTAATGGGTATTATGATTATACCATTTATTTCAAGTTTAAGTGACGATGTAATTACAAGTGTGCCTCAAAGTTTAAGAGATGGAAGTTACGCTATGGGAGCAACTAAATCAGAAACAATTAAGAGAGTTATTTTTCCCGCGGCATTGCCGGGGATAGTTGGATCTATTTTACTTGGTGTTTCAAGAGCTATTGGAGAAACAATGATAGTTGTTATGGCCTCTGGTTTAGCTGCTAATTTAACTTTAAATCCTTTAGAGTCTACTTCAACGATTACAGCTCAAATTGTAGTTATTCTAATTGGTGACCAAGCTTTTGGCGACCCAAAAACGCAAGCTGCTTTTGCTTTGGGTATGTCATTATTTTTAGTAACACTTTGTTTAAATATTGTGGCCTTGAGAGTAGTTAAAAAATATAGAGAAAAATATGAATAAAAATAAAGAACAATTATTAAATAAAAGATATAAAGCTGAACAGCGATTTCGCTTATACGGTCTGAGTGCAATTTTTATGGCACTTTTATTTTTAACAATCTTTATTTTTAAAATTTTTTCAACTGGCTATTCAGCTTTTCAAAAAACATGGCTTATTGTTCCAGTAACTTTCGATGCTGAATTAATGATGTTAGACCAAAATCCTTCTAAAGAAGATTTACAGGACGCTGATTATTACGATATAGCATTAAAATCAATGGCTGATTTAGATCCAAACGCCAATGAAGATCAAGAAAATGAATTGAAGAGAATGGTGTCTTATTTTTTTGAAAAAGAAATTAAAAATGAACT
>CACNVR010000027.1 GCA_902623975.1 uncultured Pelagibacteraceae bacterium | reverse complement strand
TTGACAAATTTTTTTAAAAAATAAATGTTTTTTATTCAATTTTTTTGACCACGCCCTCTCCTCTGAGAAGACAAAAATATCAATCATCTTTAGAATATGCTTTTACTATTTTTGAAACAAGTGGATGTCTAACTACATCTGAATGATCAAAATCTACAACTGAGATCTCATCTAAATGTGCTAACAATTTTTTTGATTTTATTAGTCCTGACATACTTTTATTAGGTAAATCGATTTGTGATGGGTCACCATTAACTACAATTTTAGAATTTTCACCTATACGTGTTAAAAACATCTTAATTTGTGTCTCAGTTGCATTTTGAGCCTCATCTAAAATAGCAAAAGAGTTTTTTAATGTCCTTCCTCTCATAAAGGCTAGAGGAGCAATCTCAATATCACCTATCTCAATCATTCTTTGTATTTTTTCAAAATGGAATAAATCATAAAGAGAGTCGTACAGTGGTCTTAAATAAGGATCTACTTTCTCTTTCATATCGCCAGGCAAAAAACCTAGACGTTCACCAGCTTCAACTGCAGGTCTAGATAATATAATTCTCTCTATTTTTTTTTCTAATAACATTGTAAGACCCACTGCAACTGCTAAAAAAGTTTTACCTGTTCCAGCCGGGCCAGCTGAGATGATTATATCACTCTGCCTTAAAGCTCTCACATAAGCTTTTTGTTTTTCAGACCTAGGGATAATAGACTTTTTTGGTGTTTTGATGATATCAGTTACATTGTTATTTTTAACTTTTTCATTAATCATAAATTTATCTACTGAAGATACTATATCTTTGTTTTCTATAGTTCCATTATTTATAAATTGGTTAACTAAAAATTGAATAGCATTTTTAACTAATTCATTATGTTCTGGAGAAGATTTTATTAAGATAGAATTTCCTCTAGAATACAAGTTAGATCCAGTTATTTTTTCAAGTTCTTTTAAGTTTTTATTAAACTCACCAACTATTCCCATTAATAAATCATTATCATTGAAAATTACGCTAAGGGAATTGTTTTCTGAATAAACAAATTTCAAGGATGAGTCGATATTTTTTTTTATCAAACCTTTCAATTTTATGCTACCTTCTGATTTGAGTTATTTTCTATCTTACCAAATAATGTATTTTTATTAGAACCTGTGATCTTAACAGGCACAACTTTTCCAATATTCTCTTCTGATCCATTAAGTATTACAGGTGTCATATATTCAGATCGACCAAAAAAATTGATTTTATCCTCTGTTAAATTTTCGACAAGCACATTCATAATTTTATTTTCAAAAGATTTATTCTTATTTATCTGATTTTGGAATAAATGTTTTTGGATTATATCTAACCTTTTTGATGAAACCTTTTTATCAATTAATTCATAATTAGAAGCTCTAGTTCCTGGTCTTGGACTAAAAATAAATGAGTATGAGTTTATAAATTTTATTTTTTTTATTATTTCAATAGTTTCATTAAAATCCTCATCTTCTTCACCCGGATATGCTACTATAAAATCACTGGAAAACTCTACTGACTCATTAATCTTTTTTAATTTTTCATATACGACTAAATAATCTTTTACAGTATGTTTCCTGTTCATTGATTTTAAGATTTTATCAGATCCACTTTGTATTGGTAAATGAACTAGTGGCATTAATTTTTTTGTTACACCATAAACATCAATAAGATCATCACTCATGTCTCTTGGGTGTGAAGTAGTGTATCTTATTCTCTCAATTTTCGGAATCTTTTCAACTTCGAGAATTAAATCTGCTAAAGAATAATTTTCATTTTTGTATGCATTAACATTTTGACCAAGAAAAATAATTTCTTTTGCACCATTATCTGCAAGAATTTTTGCTTCATTGATTATTTCATTAAACGGCCTAGAATACTCTGGACCTCTAGTGAACGGCACCACACAAAAATAACAAAATTTATCACATCCTTCCTGTATTGTAAGAAAGGATGAAACTTTATTGGAAGAGTTTTTTATATCCTTAAAATAATTAAATTTCGAAACTGCATCAAATTCTGTCTCCTCTATTTTTTTTTGTTTGTCTAAGTATTCCTCAATTTTGTGATTAATCTTATGATAAGCTTGAGGGCCAATTACCAAATCAATATAAGGCTCTCTTTTTAACATCTCTTGGTTTTCAGCTTGAGCTACACAGCCAGTTACTATGACGAGTGGTTTTATTTTTTTTCTAAAATTTTTTTTTACTCTACCTATTTCATGATAAACTTTTTCTTTTGCTTTATCTCTAATATGACAAGTATTTAAAAGGTAACAGGTTGCTTCATTAAGGTTTTCAGTTCTATCAAAACCAATTTTCTGAACTGTATCAAATATTCGATTTGAGTCATACTCATTCATTTGGCATCCAAATGTTTTGATAAAAATTTTTTTATTCATCTTTTGGATCTACTTTAATTCCATATAACTCAAGCTTATGATCAACTAATTTATATCCATATTTTTCAGCTACTTTTTTTTGTAATTTTTCTATATCATCATCAACAAATTCTATAATTTCACCGGTCTTTACATCTATCAAATGATCATGATGACCCTCATTTAATTCCTCATATCTAGCTTTTCCACCTTTAAATTCATGTTTAGTTAAGATACCTGACTCTTCAAAAAGTTTTACTGTCCTATAAACAGTGGCAATACTTATCTTTTTATCAATTTTAGAAACTCTTTTATAAAGTTCATCAACATCAGGATGATCAGTTGACTCTGACATTACCTTTGCAATTATTCGTCTCTGATCTGTTAGCTTAACCCCTTTTGATAAACATTTTTGTTCAATAGATTCTGACATGTCTAATTTTAACTCAAATAAATAGGATTAATCAAATTTTTTTTAATTTTTAATTTTTCACACAATTCAGGTATTTTTTCGTAATTAATATCATTTATATCCTTAAAATCGTCAAAGCTAAAAGAATAATAATCAATTTTGTTGACTAAATGAAAAGCCTTTACAATTGATAGTGAATTTCTTATTCCAGCATAGCTTCCTGGACCCCTATTTACATAAATTTGAGATATTTGTTTAAAATTTAATTTTTTTTTATCTAAGAATTCATTGATAAGTATTGTTAATTTTTCATAATTATTTTTGGTATTTTCATGCGTAATACTATAATTATTACTCTTATCAATGATCATTAAAAAAATTTCATCTCTAGCAGCATCAATTATAAGTTTAATCATTTTACAATTTTTATTTATATCAAATTCTAATTCAGAAGATAATAAAAGCAAACATTACACGAGTGATAATGGTATCTTATCGCTTATGTACCATCGTTTTAATGAAAATAAATATCCATCCACAAATATTAAAATGGATATCTTTGATAAACAAATGAGTTTAATTAAAGAAATGGGCTATAAATTTTATGATCCAAAACAATTTATAGATGAGTTTGAAAAACCAAAAAATGAAAAACAAATTTTAATTACTATCGATGATGGGTTTAAATCTTTCTACAATGAAGCATGGCCATATCTAAAAAAGAATAAAATTCCATTCATTTTGTTTGTATCAACTGAGCCTGTCGGTAGAAGTGGTTATATGGATTGGAAGGAAATAAAAGAAATTGAGGAATCAAAAATTGGATACATAGGACATCATTCACACACTCATGAATATTTAATTGATATGGAATTATCAGATTTTATTAATGACATTGAAACTTCATCGAGAATATTTAAAGAAAAAATAGGATATGTTCCATCTATTTTTTCATATCCTTTTGGAGAATATTCTCTGGAGATTAAAAATTATATTAAAAAAAATTTTAAAGTTGCTTTTGGTCAACACTCAGGAATAATTGATGTAAACAAAGATAGATACGAATTACCAAGATTTCCAATTAATGAAAAATATGGTGAAATTAAAAGGTTTAAATCATTAATTAATTATAGCCCTTTAGAATATTTTTCACTCAAACCAGAACAAAAAAAATTAAACAAAAAGAATAATCCTCCTCAATTAATTGTCGAGTTTTTTGAAGATCAAAAAAATATACAAAATATCAATTGTTACTCGAATGATGGTGGTAGCTGGAAAAAATCAAATCTAGAATTTAAATTAAATACTTTAATAATTAATTTTGACAAACCATTTCTCCCTAGAAGAGGAAGAATTAATTGCTC
>CACNVR010000026.1 GCA_902623975.1 uncultured Pelagibacteraceae bacterium | reverse complement strand
TGGAGTTGCAACACATTTATCACAGAATAGAAATTTTGCTGGCATAATTTTAGAAACTCCATTTACATCAATGATTGATGCGGCTAAAAAATTTTATCCATATATACCTGTTAGTTTTTTACTCAAAGATAAATATGAGAATAAAAATAAGATTAAAAACATCAAATTTCCAGTTTTAGTAATGCATGGTGAAAAAGATCAAATAGTGCCTTTTGATATGGGAAAAAAAATTTTTGAAATAGCTAATGAACCCAAGTATTCATATTTTACCAAATATGACAATCATATGATGGAGTATGATGATAGTCTTGTTAAAACGCTGAATTCTTTTTTAAGCAATTTAAATTAAGACACATTCTAAACAAATATTTCTCAAAATTCAAAATTAGGTTTTAGATATGAGAAATTTTTTTATTGCTTTAATTTTATTTGTAGCGTTTAAAAGTTTTGCTTTTTCAAAAGATAGTTCATTTTATCCTGATGATCTGTTTCATATAGATCATATGGACTCCCATAACAAAAAATTTGCATTATACTTTAAGGGTCGAGAGAAATCTATTTTGGCTCGTGGAGAAGAAAGTAATTATATCAACGATTATCCAAAAGATCTTTATATCTATAATTATTCAACTAAATCCTCTTCTCCATTAATTTCTTATGATTGGTTTCCATCTCAAGCTAAACATCACTTAGAAGAATATGATTTTCCGGTGTTTCCAGACGATTTCGCTTACTATCTTTTAAAAGATGACAAGACACTTGTCATGATAAGTGCAGTTAAAAGTTTAAATGCAAATTTCAAATATGATATTTTAAACAAAAAACTTGAACTTTATCCTACAACAGGAAAGTTTGATTTTATTATTTCTTCATTCTCTAAGGATTGCGGGCATTATAAATTTAAGGATAATTACAAATGCAGTATTTATAAACCTTTAATTTCTAGTAATCTAATTAATTAACTTGAGTGAAAGCTTCAGCAAATCTCTCTGCATTAAACAATTGTAAGTCATCTTCTTTTTCACCTAATCCCAAAGCAATAATTGGTAACTGATATTTTTTTGCTATAGCGATAAGTATCCCACCTTTTGCAGTTCCATCTAATTTGGTCATTATAAGACCTGTCAAAGGAATAATTTTATTAAATTCTTCAACTTGATTGATTACGTTCTGTCCCGAAGTTGCATCTAATATTAAAATTACATTATGAGGTGCGTCTTGATCTATTTTTTTTGTAACATTTGCTATTTTTTTATACTCTTCCATTAAATTTTTTTTATTTTGTAGCCTTCCGGCAGTATCGATCAAAACTTGGCTAAAATTATTCTTGATTGCCTCCTCAACAGCTTTGTACGCGACTGAAGCTGGATCAGAACCTTGAGATGATTTTGTTATTTGAACGTTAACTTTTTTAGCCCAATTTTCGAGCTGTTCTATTGCTGCTGCTCGAAAAGTATCTGAAGCAGCAAACATAACTTTATTTCCATTAGTTTTTAATATTTTACCAATTTTACCAATTGTTGTTGTTTTACCAACCCCGTTTACACCTGAGATTAAAGTTGCATTGAGTTTCTGTTTTTTTTCAAAAAAAGAATTATTTTCTAAAGGTTTCATTAAACTAATTATATATTCTTTTAAAATTAAATTTATTTCAATTGCTATATCTTTGGTTGGGTCAATTTTTTTATTTGAAATGATTTCTTTTATTTCAGATGCTGCTGCGACTCCTACATCAGATTTTATTAAAAATTCCTCAATCTTATTTAAATTCTTATCATCTATCTCTTTTTTGATAATTATCTCTTTTAATCCAGAAGTGAGTGCAGATGCACTTTTTTTAAATCCTGATTTAAATTTATCAAAAATTCCCATTATAATTCAATTCTTATTTCTTTAATTTCTGAAACAGGTCCTTTCATATGAATTGAATTTTTTTCATCTATAAAAATTGATAATTTTCCTGTCTGAAATTCTATATCTGTTTTATTCTCAGTAAGGTTATTCAATTTACCAGCAAATGCAGTCGCACACGCAGCCGTTCCACATGCTTTGGTTAACCCCGCTCCTCTCTCCCACACCCTAACTTTTATCAAATTTTTATTAATAACTTTTGCAATTGTAACATTACATTTTTCAGGAAAAATTTTATTATTTTCAATTTCAGGTCCAATTTTTTTAATATCAAAATTTTCAATTTCATTAACAAAAAAAATAATATGTGGATTTCCAACATTAATAGCAGTGCCACCTGAGTGTTCTTTTTTATCTTTATCAAAAATTTTTATTTCTAAATTTTTTGTTTCGAATTTAGCTGATAAAGGTATCTCATTCCATTCTATCTTAGCTTTACCAATTTCGGTTGTAACAATATTATTGTCTAATATTTTTGACTTTAAATTTCCATTTAAAGTAGTTAAAATAATATCTTTATTTTTTGTTTCTTCAAAAATTAATTTTGCTACACATCTAGTGCCATTTCCACAAGCACCAGACTCTCCTCCATCAGAATTAAAAAATTTTAAGCTGGCGTTACTTGACTCACTTCGCTCAATAAATATTAATTGATCACAACCAACAAAATTTCTATCGCAAATTTTAATAATCTGTTCTTTTGTTAAATTAGTAATTTCTTGTCTATTATCAATGATTACAAAATCATTACCTAATCCATCCATTTTAAATGCTCTAATGTCCATATATAGTTATTTAACTTATTTATTGACTTTTTGAACCTCTATTATAGTTTGTGGCAGTTTCCGCAAAAACGTTAAATTTGCGGTGTCTTTGGAAACAAAGAGATCGACACTAGTCAGCGAGGGTTCGCCCACTAGTGCGATTACTTATGCGTGTAATAAATATGTTTGAAAATTTGACAAATAAATTTGAGGAAGTTTTTTCCTCTTTAAAAAAAGCACCATCTCTTGATGAAAATCAAGTGGATGAGGGATTAAGAGGTATTAGACAAGCTTTATTAGAAGCAGATGTATCCCTAGAAGTTGCAAAAGATTTTATAGAAAAGGTTAAACCAAAGGCCTTAGGTCAAGAAATAATTAGATCAACCTCTCCAGGAGATATGGTTGTAAAGATTGTTTATGATGAATTGGTTAATTTACTAGGGGAAAAAAATAATGACGTAAATCTTAATGCAGTACCACCAGTACCCATGATGCTGGTTGGGCTACAAGGTTCAGGAAAAACTACCACCACTGCTAAACTCGCAAAATATTTAGAAAATATCAAAAAAAAGAAAGTAATGATGGTTAGTTTAGATATTTACAGACCAGCCGCACAAGAACAATTAAAATTTTTAGGTGAGCAAAATAATATTTTAACATTACCAATAATTGAAGGACAACAACCAGCTGATATTTGTCAAAGAGCGATTAGTGCTGCTAACTTAAGTGGTGCTGATATAATTTTATTCGATACTGCCGGTAGAACACAAATAGATTTACAAATGATGAGTGAGATTAAGCAAATTGAGAATACAATTAAGCCTGCAGAAACCTTTTTAGTAGCAGACTCTCTTACAGGACAAGTTGCAGCATCAGTAGCAAAAGAATTCAAAAATACAGTTAATCTCTCTGGAATAATTCTTACAAGAGCTGATGGTGATGCTAGAGGCGGAGCTGCTGTTAGTATGAAATTTGTTTCACAAGTTCCAATTAAGTTCTTAGGTATAGGTGAAAAAATTGAAAATCTCGAGGTATTTCATCCTGATAGAATTGCAAACAGAATCCTTGGAATGGGAGACATAGTATCTCTTGTTGAAAAAGCAGCACAAGATTTAGGTGAAGAAAATATTAAAAAGACAGAGGAAAATTTAAAAAAAGGACAATTTTCTATGCAGGATTACCTGACTCAATTAAGACAAATGAAAAAAATGGGTGGAATAGAGGGTATCATGTCTTTTATGCCTGGTGTTTCAAAAGTTAAATCGCAAATGGATTCGGCTGGAATAGATGAAAGTGTGATTACAAAAAACGAAGCTATAATTTTATCAATGACAAAAAAAGAAAGAGAGAACCCAAAAATAATTGATGGTTCGAGAAAAAAAAGAATTGCTAATGGTTCTGGAACTGATCCAGCCACTATCAATAAATTGTTAAAACAATTTAAAATGATGTCTGAAATGATGAAAAAGATGTCAAAAGGAAATCTGAAAGGTATGTCTGATAAAGGAATACCTCCAGAATTATTTAATCAATTAAAATAAAAAAAAGGAGAATAAATGTTAAAACTAAGATTATCACGAGGAGGTACAAAGAAAAGGCCAGTTTATAAAGTTGTAGTAGCTGACAGTCGTTTTGCGAGAGATGGAAGATTTATTGAGAAAGTAGGTTTTTTCAATCCTTTGTTACCAAAAGAAAAAAAAGAACGAATTGGATTGGAAGCTGAAAGAATCAAATACTGGCTAGGTCAAGGTGCACAACCTACTACAAGAGTGGCAAGGATTTTAGGTGAAAATGAATTAATGCCAATGCCAGCCAATGGAAACAATCCTCAAAAAGCAATTCCGAA
>CACNVR010000025.1 GCA_902623975.1 uncultured Pelagibacteraceae bacterium | reverse complement strand
CATTCTTTGTGTTTGGGATTGAAAACTTTGTCACCTGGTTCAAAATCAAAAATCATTTATTTAACTTATATTAGAAAACAGTATAAATACCATCAAATGAAATATGAATTAAATTCAATAGGACTGAATAAAAAACCTGCAGACACAACTGTAGTTGTAGCAATGTCAGGAGGAGTAGACTCCTCCACAGTAGCGGGAATGATGAAAAAAGAAGGATATAAAGTTATTGGAATAACTTTAAAATTATATGATGATGGAAAAGAAGTAGCTGCTTCAAAACAATGTTGCTCAGGCCAAGATATTATGGATGCAAAAAGGGTAGCAAACAAATTAAACATAGAACATAGAATATTATATTACCAAAATAAATTTAAACAGGGGGTAATAGATAACTTTGTAGAAAGTTATTTAAAAGGAGAAACCCCAATACCTTGTGTACAGTGTAATCAAACAGTTAAATTCAAGGATTTGTTTGAGGTATCGAAAAGTTTAAAAGCTGATGCGATGATTACAGGTCATTACGTAAAAAGTGTAACTTTTAAAAATCAAACAAACATGTATCAAGCCCTTGATCAAAATAGAGATCAAAGCTATTTTTTGTTTAATACAACAAAAGATCAATTAAATTATTTAAGATTTCCTTTAGGAGGAATGCTAAAAGCTGAAACAAGAGACATAGCAAAAGAATTAAATTTAAATGTTGCGGATAAACCTGACAGTCAAGATATCTGCTTTGTTCCTAATGGTAACTATGCATCTGTTATACAAAAATTTAGACCAGATTCTTTTAAAAAAGGAAACATTAAAGATCTTAATGGTAAAGTTATTGGAGTTCACGATGGAATAATAAATTTTACTATTGGTCAAAGAAAAGGAATAAAAATTTCAAATCAGGAACCTTTATATGTAATCCAAATTAATCCAAAAAAAAATGAAATAATAGTAGGACCTAAAGAAAAACTTGGAAAAAAAACTATCTCTTTAAAAAACTTGAATCTTTTGTGTGATGGATCAGAGTTTAAAAAAAATATTTTAGTAAAAGTCAGATCAACAGGAAAGTTTTTAGAAGCAAAAATTAATTTAAAAGATGCAAACATTGCCGAGGTAAATTTGAGTATTACCGAAGATGGTATATCACCTGGTCAAGCTTGTGTTTTTTATAAAAAAGATGAAATAGGATATAAGGTTTTGGGTGGAGGCTGGATCAGTAATTAATCTTTTTCCACATAAAATAAGTTAAAAGGTAAAAGGATATAACACCTAAAAAATAATCCCACTCTAGTGCATGTTTAAAGAACTTTAAATTATATCCTAAAAAATAATCTCCTGGTAAACTAATAATTGGAACACTTATTAGGGCAACAATAATCAAAATTGATACTAAAATGATCTTCAGTTTTAAAAATTTAAGATTTATATAATCTTTAAGCTTTTCTCTAAATGAATAATAAGTCGCCACAAGGTAAGCCTGGGCTACAATCTCAAAAATTATAAATAATAACATAATAACTCGCCTAAAAAGTTTATAAAGATCGTTATCAAACTTAATACCAAGAAAAATTGAGTGAATTGTTAAAGCCACAGCTGATGCAATACCAAAAAAAACTATCTTTTTTTTAAACTTATGATCTTGTTCAAAAAATTCAATTACACTTTTATTATAAAGCCAATATTTGATCAATAAAAACGATGTTAAGAACATGGCAGGCTTAAAAACCAACCAACTAGGGTAAGGTCTAGCTGTTCTACTGATAGAAGCTCCACCATCAAAATAGGGGAAGGTATTATGTATTATTTCAACTTGATTTGGATATAAACTATGAAATTGGGTAATTAATAACAAACAAGTATTTACTGCAACAAATGGTACTATAAAAATCCAAACACTTATGGATTTAATTTTATTTATTTGATCCATTTAGATTGATTTATTTTTATTTTTTTTTATTCTTTTTTCTAGCTCTTCTCTTTTTAGAGCCCATTTTTCTTCGACCTCTATGTTTTTTCGGATAACCCATTGTTTTTCCTTGTATATAATTTAATTGAAATTATGTGTTGGATATAGCATTGTCCTAACCAGTTATCAAATTTTTTATGTCTAAATCTTTCAAAACATTTTTAAAACACACTGCGAAAGATTTTCATAATCAATCAGTTAATCCTCCTGTAGTAAGAGCCTCGACAATAATTTTTAAATCAATGCAACATATAAGAAAAACTCAGAAAAAAGCATTGAAGAATCCTACGGCTGGTCATTATGATTATGGAAGACAAGGTACCTCTACTACGCATATTTTACAAAAAATTTTGACTAAATTAGAGGAAAGTTATCACGTATTTACAACTCCCACAGGTTTTGGATCTGTTTTTTTAGCAATTTTTAGCGTGGTTAGACCTGGAGATGAGATGTTAGTAGCCGACCCTGTTTATAGCCCTACCAGAATATTAACTCAAGATTTCTTAAAGGAATTCGATATAAAAACAATTTTTTATAATCCAAGTGATTTAAAAACTTTAGAAAATAATATTACAAAAAAAACTAAATTGATATTTGTTGAAAACCCTGGAAGTAATACTTTTGATTTTCAAGACCTTGGAAAAATAATTTCTATAGCAAAAAAGCATAAAATTTTAACCGCTATAGATAATACTTGGGGCACACCTTATTATTTAAAACCAATCAAACTTGGTTTTGACATGTCAATTGTTTCTGCAACTAAATATTACTCTGGACATTCTGATGTAATGGGTGGAAGTTTAGCGGTTAATAAAAAAGTTTTTTCTAAAGTAAAAGCTGCTGAAAAAATTACAGGCCTAAGGTTAGGACCTGATGATGCTTATTTAATTACAAGAGGTCTAAGAACTCTTGATGTTAGACTAGATAGACATAGAGAAAATGCAAAAAAAGTTGGTGCTTTTTTATCAAAAAATAAGAAAATTAAATTATTATATCCATATAAAAAAGACTCTCTAAATTTTAGAATGTGGAAAAAATATTACTCTGGTGCGTCTGGTTTAATGGGTCTTAAAATTAAATCAAAAAATATCAATTTTGTAAGAAAATTTGTTAACTCTCTGAAATTGTTTGGATATGGCTATAGTTGGGGTGGCTTTGAAAGTTTGGTGTTACATCAAGAATTTAGAGAAACTGGCAAAAGAAGATATATGAATTTAGCAAAAGACGAACATCTTGTAAGATTACACATAGGACTTGAGGATCCTAAAGATTTAATTGCAGATATCAAACAAGCATTGAGACACTTGAAATGAATTCTGAAAAATTTTTTCACTCAAAAACTGCAATAATAACTTTATTTGCTGCATGTTTTGTGGTTTTGATATCTCTTGGTGTAAGACAAACTTTTGGATTATTCTTTATAGATTTTAATGAGAGTTTAAATATAAGTAACACCGCATTTGGCTTTGCAATTGGAGTTCAAATGTTGATGTGGGGATTAACGGGTCCTATTTTCGGAGCATTAACTGATAGATATGGTGGCCATATAGCTATAATTTTAGCTTTCATATTTTATACTCTAGGCATGTATTTCTTGTACACTGGTCCTAACACTGGAATATTTTTTCAAATTCATATGGGTTTATTAATTGGAATTGGACTTGGTGGTACCGCCATAAGTATTCCAATGTCAGTTGTTGGCAAACATTTTCCTTTATCAACTAGAACAATTGCAATGAGTATTGTAACTGCAATCGGATCTTTTGGTTATTTTCTTTCTCCAATTTTTACTAATTATTCTTTAGCTGAATTTGGTTGGAATTATACATTATTCGTTTTTACATTATTTTTAATAACAGGTTTAGTTGCTGCTTATTTTGTAAGATCTCCATCAGAATCTGAAAGTGTAGAAAAAAAAACAGATCAATCATTTAAAGAAGCACTTTCTGAGGCATTTAAAACAAAAAGTTATGTTTTACTAGTATCGGGTTTTTTTGTGTGTGGCTTTCATATTACATTAGTTGGGACGCATGTACCAAAATATGTTATCGATAGAGGTTTAGAAGATTGGACTGCAGCTGCAATATTATCTTTAATTGGTTTATTTAATATTTTTGGCTCTTTATTGAGTGGTTACTTATCAGCGAAAATGAGCAAAAAAATAATTTTGAGTGGAATTTATTTTTTAAGAGGAATTTCTATTATTTTTTTTATATTTACACCAGCAAGTAATATTTCTGCGTTTTTGTTCGGGGCAAGTTTTGGTTTTTTATGGCTTTCAACTGTTCCAGCGACCAGCGGGATTGTTGCACATTTGTTTGGTACAAAATATTTGGGACTTTTGTATGGAATAGTATTTCTTAGTCATCAAATAGGGTCTTTTTTTGGTGCGTATTTAGGAGGTTTATTTCATGACTTATATGGTTCTTATGATTATGCGTGGTATTTAGCAATTGCTTTATCAGTATTCGCAGCAATAATACATTTGCCAATTAAAGAAGAACCAGTTTTGAGATTAAAAACAGAGTAAATTGAATAAACAAAATCAATTAGCAGAGATACATC
>CACNVR010000024.1 GCA_902623975.1 uncultured Pelagibacteraceae bacterium | reverse complement strand
AGAATAAAATTCGTTAATTCTATCTAATACTACTTTTGGCTTTTGAGATGAATTGGCACTATCAAGATAAACTAAATCATTGTTTTGAATTTTTTCATCAAAAATTGGGAATTCTTTTTTTATATTATCTATATTCATTCTTTTAGGCCAATTATATTTTTTATTAAATTTCTAATTTCAGTATTTGTGATTTTTTCAACGACATCTAACATAAAACCATTAATTAAAAGCTCTTTAGATTGTTTGTAGTTAAGTCCTCTAGACATTAAGTAAAAAATTGAGTTTTCATTAAGGCTTCCTGAGGCAGATCCATGTGAACACTTGACATCATCAGCGTATATTTCCAGCTCAGGTTTTGCATTAAATTCGGACGTCTCATCTAACAAGATCGCTTTACTCAATTGATAACCATCTGTTTTTTGAGCTTTTGGATCTACAAATATTCTGCCTTGATATACAGCTTTTGAATTTTTTCCAAGTACACTTTTTATTAATTGATAGCTTTTGGTGTTTTCAACTAAATGATTAACTGTAGATCTTATTTCGTGTTGTTGACTTCCTTGTAAGGAAAAAATACCATTTATAAAAGCAGATGAATATTCTCCTTTAAGATTACAATTTATCTCGTTTTTAAAATAATTAGACCCTGCTGAAAAGATAAAAGTTTCCGAAATACTATTTTCTTCTTGATCAATATTATTGAATGAATATTTGAGATTTTTATTTAATGATTTGTCAATTTTATAATTCTTTAAAATTGAGTCTTTTTTTAAATTAAAGTTATAAAAAATATTCATAAAATTTTTATCGGATGTATCATTAAAAAAATCAATTAATTTTAAGGAGCTATTTTTTTCTAATACAAAGTTTAATCTTAAATTAATATTTTTTGATTTCACTTTTTCATTTGTTAGATGATAAATGATAAGAGGTTTTTTTAATGAGTAATCTTTTTTTACTAAAATTTTATAATACTTATTAACAAAAGCATTATTCAGACTAATTAAAGAGTTATTATAATCAAAATGATCTTTAATTTCTATATCGTCGTTAATTTCAATTTGATTTTTATCTTCATAATTAAAATCTATTTTCTCTATTCTGCCATTTATAAAAATAATCTTATTATGTTCTAAACCATCAATAAAAATTGAAGTATCAATTTTGTTTGTTTTTGAGTAATCATTATAAAAACTCAGCTCACTAATATTTTTTTTTATAATTTGATTTAAATCTAAAAATTTCCAATTCTCTTGTTTTTTACTTGGAAAACCATTATCAATAAATTTATTTAAATGATCTTTTTTATATCCAATATCTTTTTCTGAAAAATCAGATAATTCTAGTATCTTTTCAAAGTCTATTTTTAATTGTTCTTTCATTTAGTTAAAATTTTCATATCCCTTTTTTTCTAATTCTATCGCAAGCTCCGGTCCACCTGATTTTATTATTTTCCCATTCATCAAAACATGGACAAAGTCCGGTTTTATATAGTCTAACAGTCTTTGATAATGAGTAATTATTAAAAACGAATTTTCTTTATTTCTAAGGGCATTAACTCCATCTGCTACTATCTTAAGTGCATCAATATCTAAGCCGGAATCAGTCTCATCTAAAATTGACAACTTGGGTGCTAGCATTGACATTTGTAAAATTTCATTTTTCTTTTTCTCTCCACCTGAAAAACCAACATTAAGTTGTCTATTTAACTTTTCTTCATCAAATTTAAGCTCTTTAGCTTTATCTTTTACAAGTTTTAAGAACTCAATAGCATCAAGTTCTTTCTGCCCTCTTGCTTTTCTAATTGCATTTAGAGAAGTCTTCAAAAATATGTTAGTATTTACACCAGGAATTTCTAAAGGATATTGAAAAGCCAAAAAAATACCTTTATGAGCTCGTTCCTCAGTTTCAAGATCAAATAAATTTTTATTCTCAAACAAAATTTCTCCTGAAATCTCATAACCTTTTTTTCCTGATAAAATATTAGATAATGTGCTTTTTCCTGATCCATTAGGACCCATAATTGCATGCACCTCACCTGGATTTATATTTAAAGAAAAGCCGTTTAAAATAGACTTGTTTTCTACGTTTGCACTTAAATTGGTTATCTTAAGCATTAGCCAACGCTCCCCTCTAAACTAATTCCTACGAGTTTTTGCGCCTCAACTGCAAACTCCATTGGTAATTGCTGGAGAACTTCTTTACAAAATCCATTAACAATTAACCCTACAGCCTCTTCGGAATTTAATCCTCTCTGCTGGCAATAATGTAATTGTTCCTCACTTATTTTAGAAGTAGTTGCCTCATGAGCAATATTTGAGTCAAAATTTTTATTTCTTATATATGGAACAGTATGTGCACCACATTTATTCCCCATCAAAAGAGAATCGCATTGAGTGTAATTACTAGAGTTTGTTGCTTTTGAATTAATATCAACAAGTCCTCTATAGGTCATATCTGAAAATCCTGCACTAATTCCTTTAGAAATAATTTTACTTTTTGTATTTTTTCCCAAGTGTATCATCTTAGTGCCAGTATCAGCTTTTTGATGATTGTTAGTAATAGCTATTGAATAAAATTCACCAATTGAATTATCACCTTTCAAAATACAACTTGGATATTTCCAAGTAATTGCCGAACCTGTTTCTACTTGTGTCCAAGAAATTTTAGAATTTCTTCCTTGGCACAATCCTCTTTTTGTAACAAAGTTATAAATACCACCTATGCCATTTTCATCACCTGGGTACCAATTCTGAACAGTCGAGTATTTAATTTCTGCGTCATCGAGAGCAATCAATTCTACATTAGCTGCATGCAATTGATTTTCATCTCTCATTGGAGCCGTACAGCCTTCAAGATAACTCACATAACTTCCTTTATCAGCAATTATAAGAGTTCTTTCAAACTGGCCTGTTTCAGATGCATTAATCCTAAAATAAGTTGACAGCTCCATTGGACATCTTACACCCTTAGGAATGTAAACAAATGAACCATCAGTAAATACTGCGGAATTAAGTGTAGCAAAAAAATGATCAGTAGTTGGTATAACTGTGCCAAGATATTTTCTTACAAGCTCAGGATGTTTTTGAATTGCTTCGGACATTGAACAAAAAATAATACCTTGTTTTGTGAGTTCATCTTTAAAGGTTGTTGCAACCGAAACTGAGTCAAAAACTGCATCAACTGCAATACCATTTAATCTTGCTTGTTCTTGTAAAGGAATGCCAAGTTTTTTATATGTTTCTAAAAGTTTTGGATCAAGTTCATCTAAACTTTTTGGTTTATCTTTCATACTTTTTGGTGCTGAATAATAATATAAATCTTGATAGTCTATTTTTGGATATTTTGGTTTTTGCCAATTAGGTTCTTTCAATTGTTTAAATCTCTCAAATGCTTTTAATCTAAAGTCTAGCATCCATTTTGGTTCTTTTTTAACATTTGAGATAAACTTTATTACTTTCTCGTTTAAACCTTTGGGTGCTTTTATATTCTCAATATCGGTTGAGAAACCATACTTATAATCTTTTAATTTTTCTATGTCTTTTTCTCTAGTATCCATTTTATATTCTTTTTTCACTATTATCTTTAACTAAATCTTCGAGAGTCTTCTGTTCAAAGAAATTATTTATATGGTTTTCAAGTTCATCCCAAAGATTATGAGTCAAACATTTTGTTAGTTTTCCATTACAACCCTTTTTGGATTCTTTTTTACATTGAACAGTCTTTACTTTCTCATCCACAGCGTCAAAAATGTTTGTAAGTTTTATTTCTTTTGTTTTTTTGTTTAAAATATATCCACCTTGGGTACCTCTTACACTTTGGACGATCTCTTTTTTTCTTAATTTTGAAAAAATTTGTTCCAAATAATCTAAAGATATACCTTGTCTCAATGAGATATCTCTTAGAGAAACTGGGTTTATATTGTTAAATCTAGCCAGGTCCACTAAAGCCATTACCGCATATCTGCCTTTAGATGTAAGTTTCATAAATCCTTATTTATTGGGGTATATATAAACCTGACTAAAATAGTCAAGTATCTTGAGTAAAAAAAAACTAACATTTTGTGACGCAGTTATGATAAATGTAAATTTTTTTTGAGAATAATAATCAATAACAATAATGGATAACAAAATTTTAGAAATATTTATCCCAGGACCAGCAGGAAGACTTGAGGCTAAATATTATAAAAGTAAAAAAAGCACATCTCCAATAGCTTTAGTTTTACAACCACATCCTCAATATGGTGGAACAATGAATAATAAAGTTGTTGTTGAAACTTTTCGTACGTTTATGGAAAATGATTTTTCCGTTTGTCGTGTAAATTTCAGAGGAGTAGGCAAAAGTGATGGTGAATTTGATAATGGTCAAGGAGAACTAGCAGATGCTGCTGCAGCTTTAGATTGGTTAGAAAGAGAAAATTTTGATAATTCGCAATGTTGGGTTTCTGGTTTTTCATTTGGGTCTTTAATAGCAATGCAATTATTAATGAGACGTCCTGAGATAAGTAGATTTATTGCTATATCACCTCAACCAAATG
>CACNVR010000023.1 GCA_902623975.1 uncultured Pelagibacteraceae bacterium | reverse complement strand
TTTATAGTTGAGGGCATAAATTGGAAATAACCAAATGCACCTGCCCATGAGCCGTATAAAGATTTATAATCTATTTGATTTTCATCAATTAGTTTAAGTAAAATTAAAAGTTCTTTAGTGAAAAATTCAGACCTTCTTTTGTCATAACTCAATGTTGCTAATGATGAAAGAATATCCATTTTTCCTACATAAGTTCCATAATTGGTCTCAATGCCCATTAACGATAATAAAAGTTCTTTTTCTATATCAAACTTGTTTTCTACAATATTAATTAAATCTTTATTATTTAAATAGAAGTCTAATCCTTTGTTTAATTTTTTCGTTGAAGATCTTTTTGATATATAAGTTTTGGTATCCTCATAAAATTCAGGTTGATATCTATCGTACTTTATCACATTTTTTAAAAATTTAGTGTCTGTCATCACAAGATCAAAAGTTTTTTCGGAAATATTATTAGCTAAGGCTCTCTGTTTAAAACTTATTTTCCATTTTTCAAAGTCAATATCATCATTTGCAAATACGGTGGAATTAAAAAAAAGAAAAATTAAAAAAAAAAATCTAATTTTTTTCATATAAATCATTTAAATATATAATTACAGCAATCCAAATAATAATAAAACTTAGAAATTTTACTAATGAGAAATCTTCCCCATAATAAAAATAACCTAAAATGAACTGTAAAGTTGGTGTAATGTAGAAAATCATTCCAGTTGGACCTAATCCAATCAACTCTACTCCTCTAACATAAAGAAATAAAGGAATCACAGTCATTGGTCCAGCTAAAAGTAGATATAGACTTAATCCCGGATTATCCAAATTAAAATCATTTAGTCCATTATTTGTTATCAAATAAAAAACAATAAAAGCAAAAGGAAAAATATATAAACTTTCAATTAATAGTCCTATATCTGTATCGATTTCAATTTTCTTTCTTACTAAATTATAAAAGGCCCAGCTGAAAGCTACAATTAAACCAACCCATGGTAATGATCTTAAATTAAAAAAAATTAAAATCATAATGGATATGAAAACTAGGATAATTGAAAAAATTCTTTTTTTGTTAAGTTTTTCTTTAAAAAAAACATATCCTAAGAGAACACTAATAATAGGCATTATAAAATATCCAAAGCTTGCATCGATAATCCTCTCAGATGCAACAGCATAAATCCATATCGACCAATTAACAAAAATTAAAAAACCAGATAAAAATAATAAAATTAATTTTTTTTTATCTTTTATTTCTTTAAAAAAAATTTTCCACTTTGATAAAAAGGTTGTTGTCAAAATTAACATTATTGCTGTCCACAAACATCTGTGAACAACTAATTCTGTGTGGCCGATAAAAGATACCGACTCAAAATATATAACTCCAATAAATCCCCACCAAAAGGACCCTAGTGAAGTTAAAACTAAACCTTTATTAAAATTATTTTTCATACTTCTCAAAAGAACAAAATATCAAGACTAATTAGACTATTTTATAGTTGAATTAAATATTTTTAATTATAAAAACTTCTACACGGAGAGATGGCTGAGCGGTTGAAAGCACCGGTCTTGAAAACCGGCAAAGGGGCAACTCTTTCCTGGGTTCGAATCCCAGTCTCTCCGCCATTTAATTTGTTAAAATTTAAAATTTTTGAAAAGAGTGTTAATTTTATTGTTTTCAAATTTTATATTAGTTTTTAAACCATTATAAAAATTGTAAAGATTATTATCATCTATTTCTAGGAGTTTTATTAATTCATTTAAATCCTCAAAATCTAATTTATCTAAATACTTATTAGTGAAAGCTCCCAAAAGTTTATCCATTTCCTTAGTGCCACGATAGTTTGATCTGTAAATGATTTTTTTTTTTATTTGTTCTATATCAACTGTCATAATAGGAATATAATATTAGTTTATGAATATTAAAAGAAATTATGACTATCTATTATCTGATCTAAGTTCTTTAAAAGGTGTAGGAATAAAAACAACAAATTTATTAAAGAGAAAAAAAATTAATAGTATTTTTGATTTATTGTGGAAATTACCTAAATCCTACACGGATAGAAGTTTGTCATCAAAAATTGAAGATTTAAAAATAGATGAGGTACAAACTATAACTATAATTCCCCAAAAATATTCATTTCCAAGAGTAAGAAACTTACCAAATCGAGTTTTATGTAAAGATGAAACTGGTGAGATAGATTGTGTGTTCTTTAATAGTTATGAAGGATATATTAAAAAGATATTACCTATCGGGAAGGAAGTCACTATAAGTGGAAAAATAAAATATTTTAGAAATAAATATCAGCTTACTAATCCCCGATATATTTCAGAAGATTCTTCAATAGTTAAGCAAAAACATAATAATTATTCATTAACAGACGGTATAACTGAGAAAATTTATAATAAAATCATGTTACAAATAATCAAAAACTTACCAGATATAGATGAATGGCATTCAAAAGAAATATTAAAAAAATTTAATAACGTTAGTTGGAAGGAATCAATAAAAAAATTACATGAACCAGAAAATATTGGCAAATTTAAAGAAGATTTTTATCAAAGACTTGCTTACGATGAAATTTTCTCAACTTTTTTAGTAAATTCAGAGATTAGAAAAAAAATAAAAAAGATCAAAAAAACAAGGAAGAAATTCGATACTAAAAAACAAAATGAAATAATATCAAAGTTAGATTTTTCATTAACTGATGACCAAAACAAAACTCTAGATGAGATTAATAAAGATTTGTGTTCTGATAATAAGATGTTCAGATTGCTTCAAGGTGACGTCGGTAGTGGCAAAACAATAGTATCTTTGTTATCTGCTTTCAATACTATTAATTCTGATTTCCAAGTAGCTGTAATGGCACCTACTGAAATATTAGCTAGACAACATTTTTTATTAGCTAAAAAAATATTTCCTAAAAATATTGAAATAGAATTACTCTCGGGAAAATCAACTTATAAAAATAAAAAAGATATTTTAAGTAGATTAATAAAAAATAAAATTGACATAATTTTTGGAACACATGCTCTTTTTCAAAAGAAGATTCAATTTAATAAACTTGGATTAATAATTATTGATGAACAGCATAAATTTGGAGTCAATCAAAGAAAAAAGTTATCTGATAAAGCTGGCAAAGATTGCGATGTTCTTTTAATGACTGCAACGCCTATTCCACGTACTTTAACTATGACTATATATGGAGATATGGATCTTTCAATCATACGAGAAAAACCAAATAATCGAAAACCTGTTAAGACTTATAGTAAACTTGAAAGTAAAATTGAGGACGTAATTAAATTCATCAAAAAAGAAATACATCTTGGAAATCAAATTTTTTGGGTATGCCCTTTAATTGAGGAGTCTAAAAAGATTGATCATACTTCAGCAGTTAAAAAATCTGAATATTTAAAAAAAATATTTCCTAATCAAGTTTATTTGCTTCATGGAAAAACAACTATTGAAGAAAAAGAAAAAATCTTAAACAAATTTTTAAAAAATGAATTCAAAATTTTAGTGTCAACAACTATCATTGAAGTAGGTATAGATTTTCCCAATGCAAACGTAATAATAATAGAAAATGCAAATAAGTTTGGCCTGTCTCAATTACACCAACTTCGTGGTAGGGTCGGAAGAGGCAATAAAGAGTCTTCATGTATATTAATGTTTAAGTCAAATTTAAGTGATAATGCAAAAAAAAGAATTAGTATATTGAAAGAGTCTAATGATGGATTTGAAATTTCAGAGGAAGATATGAAATTAAGAGGATATGGAGATATTCTTGGTTTTAAACAAAGTGGAATTAAAAACTTTAAATTAGCAGACCCAATACATAATCATAATCTTTTTATTTTAGCTGAAAAAGAAATTAAAAGAATTGAAAATGATAGAGAAGATATTAGTAAATTTAAACCATTAATCAAATTGTATGATCGCGCTGATATAATTAATGATATAGCTTAATTCTTACCTGTAGATGTTCCTGCAGAAACTATAAATTTAGATGCTTCCTCAAATGTCATATTAAGATATATAACTTCATCTATTGGAAACATGAGTAAAAAACCACTAGTGGGATTTGGTGTTGTTGGAACAAAAACGTTAATCAATTTTTTATTAGTTTTTTCAGCCATCTCACCTTTATTTTCTTTTGTTGCAAATCCAACAGCCCAGACACCCTTCCTAGGATATTCGATTAATACAACACTTTTTTTATCATTGTCGTCTTTATTAGAAAAAGTTTCGGTCATTTGTACTATTGCTGAATAAATAGTTCTTAAGACAGGAATTCTTTTGAATAAATCATCGATAAGTTTAAGAATTCGTTTTCCTAAAAAAGATAATGATAACCCTCCAACTATTGTGATAAAAATAATTGAAACAATAATCTCTATTCCTGGTATTGCAAATGGTAGGTAATTGTTTGGATTTATGTTTTCTGGAATTATTTTGGATGAAATTCCAATTAGTACTTTACTTAAATATAAAGTAAAACCAATAGGGATTAATACCACTACTCCAGTAATAAAATAATTTCTAAGAATAAGAGTTAATGATCTTTTTTTTTTATTCTTTTTCATAGATTTATTTAAAACTAGAGTAAATTACAAAACAAATAGCAATAATAAATAAAAATAACAATATTTTATTATTTAGATTCATTACAAAATATATTATCAATCTTGTAGTAAAATGAATAGAAGAAAATTTTTATCTTATGTGGGTTCCGGTTGCTGTGGATTTATTCTTAAT
>CACNVR010000022.1 GCA_902623975.1 uncultured Pelagibacteraceae bacterium | reverse complement strand
AACGTATGGTAATTTTTTTTTTCTATTAAAAAAATATGATTTATATAAATTTTGTGCATCTTTTTTTAATAGTCCTCTTTTAACTCTAATGTTGTTTTTTTTTAGTATTGAATAACTCTTACCTTTTACTTTTAAATCAATGTCATCAATTGAGTAGTAAACTTCACCAATTTTATTTTTTATAATATTTTTAGTACAAGGGGGTGTCTTTCCATAATGATTACATGGCTCTAAAGAAACATACATTTTTGAGTCTTTTAAGTTTTCTGAACAATTTAAGATAGCGTTATGTTCCGCATGTGGTCTGCCATTATAGCCCGTTTGTCCTATAGATATTATTCTATTATTCTTCACTATTACACATCCAACCGAAGGATTGTTTCCTGTTAAACCTCTTCGCGCATTAGCTAAATTTAAAGCTAATTTCATAAAATTTTTATCTTGAGCTGAGAATTTATCTTTTTTTGTAGACATCTAGCTTGTCCACAAATTGTACGAAATCTTGTTCTTCTCTAAAATTTCTATAAACAGAAGCAAATCTAACATAAGCAACTGGATCAAGTTCCTTTAAACCTTCCATGACCATTGTTCCTATAGTATTACTCGAAATTTCATTTTGGCCGAGTTCCTCTAATGATCTAGAAATCCGACTTATAAATTTTTCAACAGTTTCCGTATCTAAAGGTCTCTTTTTTAATGCAATGTAAATTGACTTAGCTAATTTATCTCGATCAAAAGAAGATTTCCTTCCATTTTTTTTTACAACCATTACCTCACGATGTTGAACTCTTTCAAAGGTAGTAAATCTTGCACCACAAACGCACAATCTTCTTCTACGTATAGCGGTGCCATCCTCTGTTGGACGTGAGTCTACAACTGAGGTCTCACCTTTCTTACATATTGAACAAATCATCTATTCAAATTTTTGTAAATCGGAAATGAAGAACATAAATCAATTACTTCTTTCCTAACTTCTTCCTCTACTTGGCTATTATCTTTTGGATTTTTGGATAATCCTTTTATTACTTTGGTAATTAATTCGCCAACTTTTTCAAATTCTTTTAAGCCAAATCCTCTTGTCGTGGCAGCTTGTGAACCAAGTCTTATACCTGAGGTTATCATTGGTTTTTCTGTATCAAAAGGAATACCATTTTTATTACATGTAATATTGGCTCTACATAAACTCTCAGATGCTATATTTCCTTTTACACCGAAGGGTCTTAGGTCAACTAACATTAAATGTGTATCAGTGCCACCCGAGTAAATTTTAAATCCATTATTTTTTAGCGTCTCCGCTAATATTTTAGCGTTTGCTAAAACATTCTTAATGTAAGTTTGGAACTCAGGTTTCAATGCTTCAAAAAAACCTGCAGCTTTGGCAGCGATGATATGCATTAAAGGACCACCTTGATAACCAGGAAAAACAGCTGTATCAAATTTTTTTCCAAGATCTAAATCATTCGATAGAATAATTCCACCACGTGCACTTCTGAATACTTTGTGTGTTGTGGAAGTAACAACATGCGCATAGTCACAAGGATTTGGATATCCTTTGCCAGCTACTAAACCAGAAAAATGAGCCATATCTACCATAAGATATGCTCCAACTTTATCTGCAATTTCTCTGAATCTTTTAAAATCAATTACTCTTGAGTATGCACTACCACCTGCAATAATTAATTTTGGTTCATGTTCTAGAGCAAGTTTTTCAACATTATCATAATCGATTAATTCAGATTTTTTATCTACATCATAACTTATCGCATTGAACCATTTACCTGACATTGAAATTTTCAATCCGTGAGTTATGTGACCTCCTGAATTTAAGCTCATACCCATAAAAGTGTCATTTGGTTTTAACAAAGCCAAAAATACAGCACCATTTGCTTGAGCACCTGAATGAGGTTGAACATTTGCATACTTACAATTGAAAAGTTTTTTTATTCTCTCTAGTGCCAGTTGCTCTGCTACATCAACATGTTCACAACCATTGTAATATCTTTTACCTGGATAACCTTCTGCATATTTATTTGTTAGAACTGATCCTTGAGCTTCTAACACAGCTTGTGAAACTATATTTTCAGAAGCTATTAACTCAATGTGATTTTGTTGTCTAATTAACTCATCATTGATTGCCTTAAATAAATCTGGATCAGATTTTGAAAGACTTTTTTCAAAAAAATCTTGATAAGAAGAGTTTATATATTTTTTTTCACTTGACATATTTTTTTATATTTTTTTTACTCTTTTTTTATGTCTACCACCTTCAAATTTAGTATTAAAAAAAGCTTCAACACATCTAAAAGCAGTATTTTTTTTTATCAGTCTAGATCCTAATGTAATAATATTTGCGTTGTTATGCAATCTAGATAATTTTGTATTTTTTAATGAATAACAGACTGCAGCCCGTATATTTTTATGTCTATTAGCCGCCATGGACATACCCATTCCAGAACCACAAACCAAAATACCCATATTTTTACTATTTTTACTGACTTTTTTGCAAAGTTTATGAGCATAATCCGGATAATTTACAGATTTTTTTGAATTGTCGGTTCCCAAATCTTGAAAATCATATTTTTTTTTAAAATTTTTTTTTATTTGTTCTTTAAGATTATATCCAGCGTGATCAGATGAAATATATATTTTTTTCAAATTAATTAAATTTATGATCTAGTACACAAGCAACTAAATGAATTCTATTTTCTTCTCCTCCATTAAATGCATTATGATATTTTGTATTATTGGTAATCCAAACTGATCCATCTGCGGGTAAATGTTTAGCAATATTATCTATTACCATTATTGCACCAGGATTTGTAATTATTGGTATATGCAATCTTGGCTCTGGGTCTCTATGCCAACTAAGAGTAGATCTGGGTTGTTTTAGTAAAATCCTCACTCTTCCTAGTTTATACTTTGACGATAAAACATCAAAAACTTCCTTGAAATAAGTATCCTTAAATTCTTTAATAAATTCAGAATATGCTGCCTCATTAATTTTTTCATCTCTAACAACTTCTTTTCCAGACGCATTTGGTTTTGTCCAAAAAACTCCTCTAGCTTTATGACCTTTTATAGAATCTGGATCTCCAGGGATTTGAGTCAAAGATATTGCACCAAAATTAGAAACTCCTTCTGGACCGCTAAAATCTTTTATCTTAAGTATTTCTTTATAGGCTTTCTTAAGTTCATGAATGTCAAATGTGACATCTTGTTTTTGAAAATCATTAAAATTTAAATTCATTAGATTGTTTAATATCTTTTTTGCGTTATATTTGTATATAACATTTGTCGCAGATTATAAATATATTTTAGAGATGATTACAGGTAAATATCCAGAATTAAGACTTAGACGCAGTCGAAAATATGCTTGGTCCAGAAGATTAGTAGAGGAAAATAACCTTTCACCCAATGATTTTGTCTTACCAATATTTTTAATAGATGGAAAAAATAAGAAACAAAAAATCAAATCTATGCCAGATGTATATCGTTATACATTAGATAAATTAAATTCAATTGTTGATAAAGCACTCAAAATTGGCATTCCTATGATTGCCTTATTCCCAAATACTCAAAAAAAAAAGAAAAATGCTTTTGGTTCTGAAGCATTAAATGAAGATAATTTAGTTTGTAAAGCAATTCAATTAATTAAAAAGAAATACAAAAATGAGATAGGATTAATGTGCGATGTTGCTTTAGATCCTTATACATCTCATGGCCATGATGGAATAATTAACAAAGAATATGTTTTAAATGATAAAACAGTTGAAATTCTAATTAAACAATCTTTATTACAAGCAGAAATGGGATGTGATGTTATAGCCCCATCAGACATGATGGATGGAAGAATAGGACGAATAAGAAAAGCTCTAGATAAAAATGGTTATGAAACTACCCAAATTCTATCATATGCAGTAAAATATGCTTCTAGTTTTTATGGCCCTTTTCGTGAAGCAGTTGGTTCAAAGGCACTTTTAAAAGGAAATAAAAAAAATTATCAGATGGATTTTAGAAATAGTGATGAAGCGTTAAGAGAAGTAGCTCTAGATATTAAAGAAGGAGCAGATATGGTTATGGTCAAACCAGGACTTCCTTATCTCGATATCATCAAATCGGTAAAAGAAAATTTCAAAATTCCTGTTTTAGCATATCAAGTTTCTGGAGAATATAGTTTACTATCTAACAGCATTAATAAAGGTTCATTCAATAAAGATTTAATTTTAGAAAGTTTAATCTCATTTAAAAGAGCAGGTGCTAACGCTATAATCAGTTATTACGCTGACAAATTAGATAAAATTTTGAAATAATTACTTTAGAGTATTTATAAAATTAAACCTATTTTGCGGTTGTGATAAATTGTTGGGTTTTAAAATTGTTTTCTCTAAATAATCACCAACTAATCTTAAGCCATCAATCAAGGTTTTTAAATCCTCATAATTTTCACTTTTATCAATAAGAAAATTCGGTATTTTTTTTTTATTTGAGGTTGATTTTGTAAAATATTGTAACTTATCATTAACTATTTCTTTTACAGCTAAGTTTTCCAACTCTAAATCGTATCCAAGAAATTTAAATAACTCTAGTTCCCAATAAATATAAAGTTTAATCCAATTTTTAGATTCGAGTAGTTGATAAAAATTATCTATCAATTCAAAAATTTTTGTATTTTTTTGAAAGTCTGCATTTAATATCTTAATTAAATTCATTGCACCTGAGATACAATATAGTTTTTTTTGATTATCAAAATATAATGGTGAATAAACTTGGTAAATTT
>CACNVR010000021.1 GCA_902623975.1 uncultured Pelagibacteraceae bacterium | reverse complement strand
ACTTGCAGCTGTAGTATCAGATAAAATGGGTGGAGAAGTAGAGATTGTACCAGGTAACAACACTGCTATTTATGGTGCAATTGATAGAGGAAAAGGTGAAATTGATGTGCACCCAGACATTTGGTTGCCAAACCAAGAGGCATATACAAATGATTTAGTTCCAAAAGGGAAGTTAAAATTAAGTAGCAAACCTTATGAAGGTAACCAAGGTTATTGTGTATCACAAGCTTTTGCTAAAAAAATGAAAATAACTTCTATCTTCGATTTAGGAAGACCAGAGGTTGTTAAAGCAATGGATAGTGATGGCAATGGCAAAGGTGAGTTTTGGATTGGTGCGGACGGTTGGGCTTCAGCAAACGTTAATGAGGTAAAAGTTAGAGATTACAAATTAATTGATGCTGGTATCGAGCCGATTAGAGCTGCAGAAGCAGTTAAAAATGCAAGAGTTTTAGACTCAATTAAAAAAGGTGAAGGTTATGCATTCTATTGTTACAAACCTCATGCAATTTGGGGAATGGCAGATGTAGTAATGTTAGAAGAACCAAAATATGATCCAGCAAAATATAAGATGATACAACCAAAAGCAGATCCTGATTGGTATAAAAAATCTTATGTTGCTTCTAAGGATGCTTTAAAGCAAATTCAAATTGGATGGGCTACATCTTTAGAAAAACAATCACCAGCAATTGTTGAATTTTTCAACAATTTTCAATTAACTGCTGATGATGTTTCTTGGATGGCGTACGAGGTTTCAGTACAAAAAAGAGATCCAGGTGAAGTTGCGAGAGATTGGATGAAGAAAAATCCTAAAACAGTTGATGGCTGGTTAGGTTTATAATTTTCTTAAAAATCAACCCGGCGTTAATTTATACGCCGGGTTTTTTATAAAAAGTTTTCATATGTCTAAAGAATCAATTGGCTGCGAAATAAGTATCCAAAATATTTGGAAAATTTTTGGAAATAACAATAAAGAAGCTTTAGACGCTATTCAAAATAAAAATATTTCAAAGCAAGAAGCCTTAGAAAAATTTAATTCTGTCATTGGAGTATCAGATGTTTCTTTTGATGTGAAACCAGGCGAAATTTTCTGTGTAATGGGATTATCTGGAAGTGGAAAATCTACTTTAGTAAGACATATAAATAGATTACTTGAACCTACATCAGGAAAAATATTAATTGATGGACAAGATGTAATGCAACTTGAAAAAGAAAAACTTCAAGATTTTAGAAATAAAAAAATTGGAATGGTTTTTCAAAATTTTGCATTAATGCCTCATAGATCAGTAATTGATAATATTGCAATGCCACTTGAGATTAGAGGGATTAATAAAAACAAAAGATATGATCAAGCAAACAAGATTTTAAATATTGTTGAACTTCAAGGTTGGGGAAATAAATATGCACATGAATTATCTGGAGGTATGCAACAACGAGTTGGTCTTGCTAGGGCGCTTGCAGCAGATCCAGAGGTGTTATTAATGGATGAACCATTCAGTGCACTTGATCCATTAATTCGTAGGCAACTTCAATCTGAATTTATAAAACTTTCAAAGCAAATGAAGAAAACTACTGTCTTCATCACACATGATTTAGATGAAGCTGTTAAAGTTGGTCATAGAATCGCTATTATGAGAGATGGAAAAGTAATTCAAGTAGGCACACCTGAACAGATAGTAACAAAACCTGCAGATGAATATGTTGAAGATTTTGTTAAAGGAATCTCTAGATTAAAAGTTGTTGAGGCTAAATCAATTATGCAGCCGATAGATAAATTTATAAAAGACAATGGACAACTACCAAAAGATATTATTAGGATGAAACAAAATGATATCTTAAGTAAATTAATTGAGCAATCGGTTAGTAAAAATTCTTCAATCATCATTACAGATGATAATAAT
Source organism: uncultured Pelagibacteraceae bacterium (assembly GCA_902623975.1). Classification (GTDB taxonomy): domain Bacteria; phylum Pseudomonadota; class Alphaproteobacteria; order Pelagibacterales; family Pelagibacteraceae; genus Pelagibacter. The sequence continues at coordinate 3,214 of CACNVR010000021.1, read as the reverse complement.
AAAGACCAAGGTATTATAACTCAGAAAGAATTGTTAAAGTCAGCAGTAGAGGGCCAAGATGAATGATTTAAAAAATCAAAATACTGAGGAGATTGGTAAATTTGTAAAAACAAATCAAGACTATTACGAAAGACAATTTGAACAAATTGGTAATAGCTCTAAATATGTATTTTCTTTTAACATTACTGCCTCTTTATTGGGATCTATCTGGTTTGGAATAAGGAATATATGGAACTGGTCATTGGCCTTTTTAATAATTGAAACTTTTGCGATTGTTCAAATTGTTAGAGGTTTTTTTGGAAATATCAGCGCTGATGCTTATACAAAAATCGAGAAAATTGAGGCAACTATAGCATTTAGGAAGAAACAACTTCAAGCTGCTATAGAAAATAATCCTGATAAAATAGAGATGTTTGAAAGAACTATAAATTCTTTACAAAAATCTGTTGATGAATTTCTCACTGAAGCTCAGAGAATAGAAGCTTCAGGTTTTTGGATTGCGATTGGTGGAATAATTTTGTTTGTAACCATAAGGATAATTCAAGGTATGTTTGCAAATTCAATTCTGGAAAAAAGATTTTCTGAGTGGCTTTCAAATAAAACAATCAGTCCTGGAATGGGAATTAAAAACTTCTTAATCACAGGAATATTTGCATTAGTAATTATTTTGTTTTCAACAATTCATTATAGTTTCCCAAACTATCTAAATATCATGAAAGATTTCCCTACACATCCTGACATACGTTTAAACTCTATATCAGGGGTAGAAAAAATTTTTGATTATTTGGTATTAAAAGGAGAAAGAGTGTTTGATGCAATAACTTATGGAATAAGATCTGTTTTAGACTCTTTAGAATTGCTTTTTGTGAAAACTCCTTGGATTGTAATTATAAGTGCAATTGTTTTGTTAACTGGACTTTCAGCTGGTCCCAGAGCAGCTATATATTCAGCGGCTTTTCTAGCTTATATGGGTTTTTTAGGTTTTTGGATTAAAGCTATGACGACACTTGCTTTATTAGGCACAGCTGCAATATTGAGTATTGTTATCGGTATTCCACTTGGAATTTATTGCTCTTCACGTCCAAGATTTTACTCTTTTATAAGACCAATAATGGATTTTATGCAAACAATGCCAGCATTCGTTTTTATGATACCGGTCATAGCTTTTTTTGGCACTGGAAAAGTTGCGGCTGTAATAATTACAATGATTTTTGGTGGGACACCTGTTGTAAGATTAACTGTTTTAGGTTTGAGAGGAGTTCCTCAAACAATAAGAGAAGCTGCAATCGCTTATGGTGCTTCTAAATGGTATCTTTTAACAAAAGTAGATATACCTTTAGCCACACCCACAATTCTTGCAGGTGTAAATCAAACTGTAATGTTAAGCTTAGCAATGGTTGTAGTAGCATCACTTATTGGTGCAAAAGGTCTAGGTCAAGATGTCCTAGAAGCATTACAATATGCAAATGTGGGCCAGGGTATTCTTGCTGGTATAGCAATTTTATTTGTCGCATTACTACTAGATAGAATTGTGCAAGGAAAAAAAAGAGTTTAAAATAAGTTATGAGAAAAATTTTCACTTTAATCTTCTGTTTATTCGCATTTAGCATCAATGCAATGGAAAAAGAAACAACTTTTAAAAAAGAGTTATTTGATAAAGCTCAAGCTGATAATAAGATTGTAATAGTAAGTTCATGGATTAAATATTGTTCATCATGTGCAAGTCAAATGAAAGTTTTGAATAAAGCAAAAAAAGAAGGAAAGTTATCAGATATTGAATTTACTAACATTGAATATTTTGTGTTTGATGTAACCAACAAAGAAATAGCAGATTTATTTAATATACAATATCAAACTACATTATTAATTTTTAAAGGTAATAAAGAGGTTTACAGAAGTATAGGCGAGACAACAGAGGACTTGATTTACGAGGCTATAAAAGCTTCGATTTAGTTCTAAGCACCTAAAACAATATTTCTTGAAACATTAAAATCAATCTTAGCTGGTTTTTTTAGATTTAGATTACTCATTATTTCAACATATTCATCAACACTCTTTACTTGTAGTCTTGGATTTTGTTTTTTTTCTTTGCCAATCGTACTTACCTTTTCACCTTTATAATCATGAGCAGGATATAATAGAGTTTCTTCGGGCAATTTTAAAAGTTTGTTAAAAATTGAATTATAGGCATCTTTTGCATTTCCATTTTGAAAATCTGTTCTACCTGTTCCGTTTATTAATAATGTGTCACCAGAGAAGAGATAATTATCCATTAAAAAACTGTAACTATCCGATGTGTGTCCTGGAGTGTACATAGCTTTGATTTTCAAATTATCTAAATTTATAAATTCATCGTCTTTCACTTTGATTTCGACTGTTTCGGCTGGAGTATGATCACCCATGATAGTAGAACATTTTGTTATACTTTTTAGTTTTGAGGCACCTGTTATGTGATCAGCATGAATATGCGTATCTATTACTTTTACTAATTTTAAATTTAGTTCTTTAAGTAATTGGATGTATTGATTGACATTCTCAATAACTGGATCAATAATTAACGCTTCTCGTCCTTTAGCTGAGGCAATTAAGTATGTGTAAGTACTAGATTTTTCATCAAATAATTGTTTAAAAATCATAAGTAAATATTATCATATAAGTAAAGTATGAAAACTTCTACATTTGACTGGTCATGCAATCATACATGGAAACAAAGTGCAAAAAACACAGGTTGGTGTTTATTAGGTTGTGCAATTGGTGACTTTGGTACTATCTTATTTTTTCAATTAACAAAGATACCATTTCCAGTTCTAGCTATAATGATCTTAGCAATCATAAATGGATTAATCACTAGTATAATTTTAGAGACTATTATTTTGATTCGACAAAATCTAGAATTTCAAAAAGCTTTAAAAACTGCTCTAGGTATGAGTTTTATCTCTATGATAAGTATGGAAACGACAATGAATTTAACTGATTATCTTTTAACTGGTGGAGCAGTTTTAACGTGGTGGGTTGTGCCTTTGATGCTGATTGTTGGCTTTTTAACACCATGGCCATATAATTATTGGAGATTGAAAAAATATGGCATTAACTGTCATTAAAAATTGGGATAATAAAACTTGGTTATCCTCAAAAAATTATATCAATTCATTTAATAAATTTTTAATAAAAAATATTGAGATTAATTCTAAATCTAGAATTTTAGATATTGGAT
>CACNVR010000020.1 GCA_902623975.1 uncultured Pelagibacteraceae bacterium | reverse complement strand
ACATTTTATGGAAATATTAAGTTCGCATCAGGCGGTCAAAATGTTGACAAGCCGATGGTACTTTTCCAAGTAATGTGTGACGGTTCAGGAAAATGTGAAAACAAAGTTGTGGCTCCAACTAAATGGGCTTCAGCTAAGTTAATTCATCCAATTCCTAAGTGGTCTGAAAGATAACAACTAATCTTTAAATACCCCCTAAATTTTAGGGGGTATTTTTTTTTAAGGCAATTATGGATTTCATGGTTTTCCAATATCCGATGATTACTGTTCAAGCTTGCTTGGACGGGCTGCTGCTAGGTATTTTATTTGCATTGATTGCTTATGGAATGGCTTTGCAGTGGGGCGTTATGAATATCATAAATATAGCTCAAGGTGATTTAGTTATCCTCGGAGGATATATTGCTTACTTCATGTATTTATATGGAATACATCCTGCCTGGGGCGTGATTGTTTCACCAATCATAATGTATTTTATTGGAGTTGGAATCTATAAGTTGGTCATTAATAAAGTAGTCGATCGAGATTTATTTATTTCAATTCTTGCTACATTTGGAATAAGTATTTTATTTATGCAATTAATGAATTTTGCATTTGGCGCAGATGTTGTACTCGCTAATTCTGGCTACGGTACAACCATGTTGTTTGATAATAATGTTACATTACCGAATTCAAAAATATTCTCAGCATTTGTAAGTATTGTATTTGCAATTTGTTTAGTAATTTATATGAAAAAATCTAAGTTAGGTCGTGCAATTAGAGCAACTGCTCAAAATGCTAGAGCTGCAAAGATTTTAGGAGTTGATACAGAAAAAGTTTATGCTGCAACTTTTGGAATAAATGCTGCTCTTTGTGGTGTTGCGGGGGCGTTAATTTCAATCACTTTTACAATACATCCTTACATGGGATTACCTTATACAATACGATCATTTATGATTGTTATTGTTGCCGGTTTAGGAAATTTACCTGGTGTTGCAATGTCAGGTATGGGTCTTGGGGTATTCGAAGAATTTGCTGATTATATATTGGGTACTGAATTTAGAATTGGTTCAGTGTTTTTATTGTTAGTATTAATTCTTGTTTATAGAAGGTTTAAATTATCAAGGAAAAGAGAGTATTTAAAATAATGAATAAAAACCTCATATTATATGCAGTCATTTTAATATTTGGGTTAACCGCACCTTTTGTTTTTCCAGCATTTAAAGTTCAATTATCAATTCTTTGTGTATTAATTGTTTTAGCAACCACTTGGAATATTCAAGGTGGTGAGATGGGTTACAACACATTTGGTAACATTTTATTCTATGGTTTAGGAATGTATTTATGTGCATCGGTTCAAGTTGGAATGTTTTTTCCTTTGGCAGAATGGACTGAAAGTGGTGGAGAAAAAACTTTTGTACACACTCCAGCTCAATTTTTTCAAGGAATGGCAGTTGGACTTGTCGTTGCAGCGGTAATACCGACTATAGTAGCCGGTTTAATTGGTTATGCTATTTTAGGATTAAGAGGACATTATTTTGCAATTTGTACTTTAGGCCTAGGTGTTGCAGCTGGTGAAATTTCTGGGGGTATAGAAATTATTGGTGCTGGTCAAGGTTTCACAACTCCTCCTTTTCCTAATGTTGGTGGTTTAGAAGCTAGAGGAGAATTCTTTTACTTTTTAAGTTTTGGAGCCCTTGTACTTACATTTTTAGCTGTGAGAGCAATTTATTCAACTAGGTTTAAACTAATTCTTAATGCGATTAGAGATAATGAAGATAAAGCTGAAGCAATGGGAATTGAAACAATGAAATATAAAATCATTGGTTGGATGGTGTCAGCTTTCTTTTGTGGTTTAGCCGGAGGAATTATGGGAGGTCTAGTTGGTTACATTGATTCCACTGATGTTGCATTTGATGGAAGAGAAATGGGAGTGTTCATGGTGTTAATGGCGATCTTAGGTGGCAAAGGAACTTTATGGGGTCCTATAATTGGGGCAACAGTGTTTCATATTTTTAAAGAGGGATTTTGGACATTCTTTTTAGGATGGCAGTATGTAGCATTAGGAGTTTTGATAGTTGTAATTGTGATCTATTTTCCTGAAGGAATTATGGGATGGTTAAGAGAAAAATATCCAGAGAGATTTGGTGAGGTCATAGATGAAGCAGATCGTAAAGCACAGGTGGAATTGAAATGAGTATTTTAGAAGTCAACAATGTAAGTAAATCTTTTGGAGGTGTAAAAGCTAATGTAGATATTTCTATGTCAGTTGAGAAAGGAAAAATATTTGGTTTAATAGGCCCTAATGGATCAGGAAAAACAACTTTATTTAATTCAATTGTAGGAACCTATCCTATAGATAATGGTTCTATTAAATTTAATGGTAAAGAAGTATCCGAATTACCTGTGCCAGTGATTGCTAAACTTGGGTTACTTAGAACTTTTCAGCAAACTAGAATTTATGGAAAATTAAACTGTGTAGACAATATGCTTATAAGTCATAAAGGAAGTGATGAAAGCATATTGAAGATATTTTCTAGAATACCAAAAGACTTAACAGAAAAAGCTGAAAACCTTTTAAATTTTGTTGGACTTTATCAAAAAAGAAAATTAAGGGCTGGCGATCTTTCATTCGGACAACAAAAATTATTAGAACTCGCAATGGCTTTAATGAATGAACCAGAAATGCTTTTGTTAGATGAGCCAACAGCAGGTATTAATCCAACTCTAATCAATGGAATTATTGATAGATTAATAAAAGTAAACCAAGATTTTGGAATAACTCTTTTAGTAATTGAACACAATATGAGAGTAATAATGCAATTAGCCGAAAGTATTTATTGTTTAGCTCATGGAAAAATGCTTGCAAACGGAACTCCAGATGAAATTAAAAATGATAAACGTGTCATAGATGCTTACTTGGGGGTGCAATAATGTCTAATCAATACGAAGTTTTAGGTAAAGCTCCTGTAGCAGATGATTTAAAAAAACTCTCACAAAATAATGTTCATCTAACAATTAAGAATATGAATGCTGGCTATGGTAAAATGGAAATTTTACATAATTTTGATCTTTTTGTAAGTAAAGCGCAATCACTTTGTTTAATTGGCCCAAATGGAGCAGGTAAATCAACGATTCTTCATTCAATTTACGGATTTACAAATATATTCTCTGGTAAAATAGAAATTGATGGAAAAGAAATAACTAATCTTAGTCCAGCAGAAAAATTAAGGTCAGTGGGTATAGCTTATATTCTTCAAGATAATTCTGTTTTTCCAGATATGACAGTAGAGGAAAATTTATTAATGGGAGGTTTCATAAAGGAAAAAACAGAGGAATCTTATCAAGAGGCAGAAAGAATTTTTGAAAAATATGAAAGATTAAGAAATAGAAGAAGTCAGCCAGCAAAAGTTTTATCAGGTGGAGAAAGAAGATTATTAGAAATTTCTAGAGCTCTTGTAATGAAACCTTCAGTTCTATTGGTCGATGAGCCCTCAATTGGATTGGAGCCAAGGTATATAGACATGGTATTTGAGATTTTAAGAGATCTCCAACAAAATGAAAAAAAAACAATTATATTAGTTGAACAGAATGCAAAAAAAGGACTTGAATTTGCAGATATAGGATATGTTTTAGTTTCAGGCCAAACAGCAATAGCCGGAAAGGGTGATGATCTTTTAAGTAACCCTGATGTTGGTCGCCTATTCTTAGGTGGTTAATGATAAATACAAAATATTTTGTTAAAGGTTTTTTATCCATTAAAGGGGTTGGAAGCCCAGCTATTGCCTTGGGAGCAAGCTTCATTGCAATTGGTGCGCTTCTTAAAAATGTAGGTTTTACAATTCAAGAAAGTATATTTTCAACTTTTTTAACTTATGCATTGCCTGGATCATTGGTGATGGCAGAATCAATGTTAATTGGTGCTTCCTTAATTAATATATTCATTGCAGTGTGGCTTGTGAATGCAAGGCTCTATCCAATGACAGTGTCCTTAATGCCATTATTAATGCATGAGTCCCAACCTAGATGGAAATATTATTTGTCATGTCACTTTATAGCTGTTTCCTCGTGGTTAATAATGAAAGATAACTACACAGTTATTAAAAAAAAAAATCGAATAGATTTTTGGATAGGAATAGGTACAGCAACCTGGTTTGTTGCGATAACTTCTACAATTATTGGATACGTTGCTTCAGAATACCTGAACAAAGATATATTAATCGGACTAGCAATAATCAATCCCATTTATTTTACTTGTATGATGGTTGGTGCGATGAAAACTGTTCAAATAAGTTTGTCAGTGGTTCTTGGAGCAATTTTAGGACCTATGTTTTATTTTTTATCTTCTGAGTGGTCAATTCTATTTGGGGGATTTGTTGCTGGGACTATTGCTTATTTTATAGGAGAATTTAATGACCGGTAGTGTGTTAATTACTATCCTAGTGACTTCATTTGCAACATACTTGTCTAGATTTTTAGGTGTGTTAAGTGCAGAAAAAATCAAAGAAACATCGAAAATATTTAGATGGTTCAATTGTCTTGCTTATTCTACTTTAGCAGCTTTGATAGCAAGAATAGTAATTTTTCCTTCAGGAACTTTATCAGAAGTAGATTATTTAGTCAGATTAATAGTGGTAATTTTATCTATCATAGTTTTTTATTTAACTAGAAAAAATATAGTTTACCCAACACTTTTCTCTGCTATCATACTTGCACTTTTTAGTAGTTATATATGATTGAAAAAATTGATGGATTTGAAATAAATTTAAATGAAGAATCGAAAAGAATAATTAATATTGATATAAGTGACGAAGTTTTAAGTAAACTAATTTTTCCATTTAACAAGTTCGATCTTACAGCTCTTGAATATAAACCGTTTACTAGATTTACAATTGCTAAAAGTTTAGATGATTTAAGTGGTAATAAATTGTCTAAATTAGTAAATAAGATTGTTCGAGATAGAAACACAGGTTGTTTTATAATTAAGCCAAAAAATTTAATTTCTAAAATTGATAATAATTTTTTAGTTAAACTTTCTACAGCAGTAGTACATTTAATTGGTATACCAAACCATGATGCAATGGCTGGAAAATATTACGCAAGATTTCATGTCAAACATGAGGATAAAAGTGATTCTTATTTAAGAAAAGCCTATACAAATATGGATCTACACACAGATGGAACCTATGTAAAAGAAAAAACGGATTGGTTATTAATGTCAAAGCTAGAGGAAAAAAATGTTGAAGGTGGGGAAACAGCAATGTTACATCTTGATGATTGGGAACATTGTGATGAATTATTTAATGACCCGACGGCTAAAGAAAATTTTGTTTGGGGTTCCCCAAAAAGTAAAAATATAGATTATAAAGTTGAACACCCTGTATTTTCCTCTGATAAAGAAGGCAAACCTCAAATTTCATATATAGATCAATTCCCAGAACCCAAAAATATGAAGCAAGGTGCATTTTTACAAAAATTATCTGATAGTTTGGAGGAAAGCAAAAATAAGATTATAACCAAGCTTCCAGTTGGTTCAGCCGTTGTTGCAAACAATTATTTTTGGTTGCATGGAAGAAAACCTTTTAAAGAAAATAAAGATTTAAGTAGA
>CACNVR010000019.1 GCA_902623975.1 uncultured Pelagibacteraceae bacterium | reverse complement strand
CAAATGACTCTCTAGACTTTTTGTCTATTAATTTCCAATGTTCAGTCTTATAAAAGATAAACTTAGGATCAAAAAGGGGTCCTTTTTTAGTTTCAGACAAAATATTTTCTGTTGAATAATGTATTGTTGCTGGATCAAACTTATCCTTTTTAATCAACGCCTTTGCCAACATTGCAACATCTTCAACTTTTCTTCCAAAAATTCCTATATGATCTAGATTATATGAAGTTCTTAAAACACCGTTTCTTGAAATTAATCCATAACTAGGTTTATAGCCAACAACCCCACAATAAGATGCTGGTCTGATTACAGAACCTCCAGTTTGTGAACCAATTGATGCTGGCGCCATAAAAGCAGCAACTGATGCAGCAGATCCACTTGAAGAACCACCAGGTGTTCTGGTTTTGTCATGAGGATTTGTTGTTGCAGAGGGACCTAGGTAGGCAAGCTCTGATGTAGCTGTTTTACCCATCACAATTGCTCCTGACGCATGAAGTAGATCAATTATTTCTGCATTTTGTGAATATGATTTACCTTTTCTAATGACTGTTCCACATTCTGTTGGCATATCAACAGTTCCAATGATATCTTTAACTGCAATCGGCACTCCATGAAGTGGCCCAATTGGTTTACCAGATCTCCTATGATCGTCAGCTTCAGCAGCTTTTTCCAATAAAACTTTTTTGTCAAAATGAGCCCAAGCTTTCACATCTTTTTCAAATTTATTTATTCTTTCTATATACTTTTGACAAACATCAACTGAAGTAAGTTGAGCATCTTTTATTTTTTTTGCAAGCTCTTCTAGACTTAAAGAAAATATATCTGTCATTTAAAATTAATTTGCAAATAATGTCTCTGGTAACCAAAGTGCTATACCCGGGAATAAATACATTAACACCATAGCTAAAATAACAATACCTAAAAACGGCATTATTCCGCCAAAAATCTGCATTAATTCAACATTCTTTGACTGAACTCCCTTTAAATAGTAAGCAGACATCGCCATAGGAGGTGTTAAAAATGAGGTTTGTAAATTTAAAGCAATTAACATCGCAAAAAAATATGGATTTACTCCAAAAAATTCAACTAAAGGTAAAAATATCGGCACAAAAATTATTAAAATCTCTGTCCACTCTAGTGGCCAACCTAATAAAAATATGATCAATTGCGTGATTACTAAGAATTGCCATGGTTGTAAATTTAGAGATTTAAAGAAATGTTCAAAAACTTCATGACCACCAAGATAAGAAAATACAGAAGCAAATGTCCACGAACCAATGAATAGCCACATAATCATTGCAGTTGTTTTAGCAGTCAAAAAAACAGACTCTTTGAAATTTTTCCATTTAAGAGTTTTATAGAAATATGAAAGTACCAAAGACCCAAAAGCTCCTACTGCTGCAGCTTCCGCAGGTGTAGCTATTCCAGCCAAAATTGTACCTAAAACTAAAATTATTAAAGAAAATAGAGGCAAGAAAGAAACTAAAACCTCTTTCATAATCACTGCTGTTGGAGGTATTTCCTCAGCCGCAGGTTTTGGTGCTATTGAAGGATTCAGCCAGGCTCTAAAAACTGCATATCCAATATAAAGACCTGCTAACATAAGTCCTGGAAAAATAGCAGCTGCAAATAATCTTAATGGAGATAGTTGAGCAATTACTGAGTAAACGATTAGCATAATGCTTGGTGGAATTAAAATTCCTAAACAACCACCTGAACAAATTATTCCCGATGCAAATTTTTTATCATATCCAGCTTTAATCATTGCAGGCCAAGCAAGAAGTCCCATTAAAGTGACAACCGCGCCAATGATACCTGTCGCTGTTGAAAATAATGCACAAGTAATTAATGCTGCAACTGCCATTGATGCAGGAAGCTTATGCGAAGCTAACCTAATTGCAAAAAACAATTTTGCTACAATGCCTGCTCTTTCAACTAAATATCCCATAAACAAAAAGAGGGGAACTGCGGTCAACACATTGTTGTCCATTACGGTATAGGTATTTTGAACAAAGAGTTGAAATATCCTATTATCAAAAAGATGCTCCATCTTAGTTGGATCAAAGTAAGCATAATATCCAAAACCAAGACCCATCGCCATTAACGTGAACGCAATAGGAAAACCTAATAAGACGGCAAATAAAAATATCCCCATCATCATAATTGCTACTTCAGGATTTGTTAGACTAAATAACATCTTCTTTATTTCCTTCTTGTGAAGTTCTCATTAATACTTTTTCAGTTTCCTCGGCATCACGTTCTGTGCCCCTCTCTGGCCAACTTCCATTTTTTATACATATAATGCATCTGAATACTTCACTTATACCCTGAAGGGTTAATAAACTCCCAGATAGAGGTATTAGAGATTTTGCCATATAAATTTGAATTTGTGCAGGACTATTCCAGCTTGTTTCTTTAATTTTCCAAGCAAGTGATGCATATTCATAACCATAAAAAGCTAATGCAATAACGCCAGGGAAAAAGAAAATAAAATATAAAACTATGTCTATCCAGGCTTGGGTTCTTTGAGAAAATAATCTGTAAATAACATCTCCTCTTACATGTGCTTCAGTGCACAAAGTATATGCGCCAGCCATCATAAAAATTGCGCCGTACATTTGAAGACTAAAATCAAAATTCCATAAAGTTGGTGCATTTAAAGCATATGCCATAAAAACTTCGTAACATGTTCCACCCATTAAAATAACTATGCACCATGAAAAAGCTTTACCCATTGAGACACTTAAACGATCAGCAAATTTTATATAAGTTCTCATCATAGATATAAACTTTTATTGAATTGTTCTTAATTAATCAAATAAAAAGGGGGCCGAAGGCCCCCTAATTAAAATTTATAAAAGTTAATTATATCTTAACTTTTCCTATTGGACCAAACTCGTTTTCATATGCAAGTTTGTAATTAGGCTGATTCATCAGCAAGTATTTCATTACTCTCTTCGCATATGCTTTCTGAGAATCTACGATTTTCTTAAAGAAAGGATCTTTCTTATTGAAGTCGCCGATTACCTTATCCCAACCTTTTAATTGTTGAGCTAAGATTTCATCAGAAGTTTGATACACATTTACTTTATGCTCATTCATCAATTTAGCTAAGTCAGCTGAATATCTTACTAAAGCTTTAAAGTAGTTATCACTGTTAGCAGCATAAGCAGCATTCTTTAGAATCGCTTGGTGTGCTGGTGATAAACTATTATATGTTTTTTTGTTAACTGGTATTTCAAACATCTCTTGAGATTGGTGGAAGCTTCCTAAGTGATAGTGCTTAGAAACATCTTGCATACCAAATTGAGAGTCTGAAGTAGGGTTGTTAAACTCCGCAGCTTCAATCAGACCAGTTTTCATTGCTGGTTGAATTTCACCACCAGGTAATTGTCTAACTACCATTCCCATTGCAGTCAAAACGTTCGTCGCTAGACCAACTGTTCTGTACTTCATACCTTTAACATCAGATACTTTTGTTACGTTCTTTTTGAACCAACCAAAAGGCTGTGCAGGCATAGGCATGTGGAAAAAACCAATATAATCGAATCCTACTTTCGCAAGGGTTTCGTCATATAGTTTTCTTCCTCCACCATACTCCATCCATCCCATAACTTCTTGAGATGACATTCCGTATGAAGGACCAGTTCCAAATAATGATGCAGCAGGATTTTTACCATACCAATATGCTGTCACCCAGTGACCCATATCTACTACACCAGAACTAACTGCTTGTCCGATTTCTGAAGTCTTTACAACTGCTCCAACTGGTTGAAGATCGATCTGAAGAGATCCTCCAGACATTTCTTTAACCATGTTGCAATAGTCACCAGCCATTTCAAAAAAGATATTAGCTCCACTTGGCCATGCAGCTTGCATCTTTAGAGTTGTTGCAGCATTTGCCTTTACATAAGGCATTGCAACAGCGGCTGCAGCTATAGCACCAGTCTTAGCAGCAGTTTTAAAGAACTTACGTCTTGAAGATGTTTTCATCTTCAATGATTTATTTTCTTTAGTCATTATTACTCCTATTAAAGTTAATTAACTCTATTAATTTAAACATAGAATCAAATTAGAGTCTTTCGAAAAAAAGGCGTAGATGTCGCAGAAATTGAATTAAATGCAATCTATAGTAGAATTAATTTACTTTATTTTTACAATTACCAGTTTTAAAAAACTCATCAATATTATCTATAGCTAAATTTGCCATTGCTATTCTTGTATCTTTTGTTGCGCTTCCCAAGTGAGGAAGAATAAATGCAGATTTAATTTTATTATATGCGGGATTTAAGTTTGGTTCATTCTTATAAACATCAAGCCCAACTGCATATATTTTTCTCCTATTTAAAGCATCAATCAAAGCTTCATCATCAACTATATCTCCTCTTGCTACATTAGTAATCACTGCACCTTTAGGAAAATATTCTACAGTTTCTTTGTTAATCATATTTTCTGTTTCTTTTGTTGCTGGACAACAAATAGACAAAACATCTGAAACTGAAAAAAGACTTTTTATATTTTCATGATAAATTGCTCCTAATTCTTTATCCTCACTCAGTTTAGATCTATTATGATAATGAATTACCATCCCCAAAGACTTGGCAATTTTAGCAATTTTTTGACCGATTCTTCCCATGCCTAAAATACCAAGTCTCGTGCCAGTTAATTGTTTGCCAATTAAATAATCAGCTGACCATTTCCATCCACCTTCTCTTGCTGACTCTATCCCTTCAGCAGCTCTTCTACATGCACCCAAAATTAAAAGAATTCCTATTTCAGCAGTCGCATCTGATAAAACTTCAGGAGTATTCGTAACTACTATTCCTCTTTTCTTTGCTGCCTCTAAATCAATATTTCCGAAACCTACTGCAAAATTTGAAATAATTTTTATCGTATCTGGAAGCTTATTTATTGTGTCTTTATCTAACTTGTCAGTTAATGCGGATAATATTCCATCACAACCATTACTCATTTCAATTACTTTTGATTGTGAATATAATTCATCATTAGAATTGAATATTGGATTGAAAGTTTTTCCTGCTTTATCTTCACTATCTTTAATTAATTTTCTTGTAATTAAAATTTTCTTCATAACAAAATAATAATTTATTAATTAAGATCAAAAATCTTTCCTGGATTCATGATGTTGTTTGGATCCAAGGTTCTTTTGATTGATTTCATTACTGGAATATTGTCAGGATGTTGTTCTAGCAAATACTCTTTTTTGTGAAGTCCTACACCATGTTCACCAGTAATAGTGCCATTAAGCTCTAATGCTTTTCTTATTAATGTATCGTTAAAAGCTCTTATTTGCGTATACATCTCTTTTTTCGCAGGGTCGTAAGGTAGAACTACATGAAAATTTCCATCACCCATATGACCTACCATTGGGGCCCTTACACCAAATTTTTTAGCTTGTTCTTCTGCAAATTTAACACATTCTGTTATATTCGAAATCGGAACACATACATCAGTAGAATAAACTCTTCCGTTATTATGCAAAGCTTTAACAGAGTAATAAACATCCCATCTAGCTTTCCAAATTTTATTTCTCTCCTCTAAATCTTTTGCCCACTTAAAAGAGCTACCATTATTGTCTTTTGATATGTCCTCCACAATTTTTATATTTTCATTATTTGATATCTCTGATCCATGGAATTCAAAAAATAAAGTTGGAACTGCTTCAATTTCTTTTAATTTTGAATAATTAATACTAATACCCATCTGATCTGCATTAAGCATTTCTATTCTAGCAATTGGAATACCGTATTGAATAACCTGCTGAGCTGTCATAACTGCATCTTCTAACGAGGGAAAATGGCATACAGCACTCATTATACTTTCTGGTATAGGAGATAACCTTAAGTGGACTTCAGTGATAATACCAAGGGTTCCCTCTGCTCCAATAAATAAATTAGTTAAATTATAACCTGCGGATGTTTTTTTTGTTCTGCCACCAGTTTTGATTATATCACCGTTAGGTAAAACTACCGTTAAACCTGAAATAACTGTTTTCATTGTTCCATATTTTACTGCCATAGTTCCTGAAGCAGAAGTTGAAGCCATTCCACCTAATGCAGCATTTGCACCTGGATCGATTGGAAAAAACACTCCATCCTCTCTTAAATGCTCATTTAATTGTTCTCTAGTTACACAGGCTTGAACTCTACAATCAAAATCCTCTACATTAACATCTAAAATTTTATTCATCTTCTCTAAACAAATAGTTATACCGTTTTCATTACCTACAACATTTCCCTCTAAAGATGTCCCTGTTCCAAATGGGACAACTGGTATTTTATGTTCATTGCATAATTTTAATATTTTTGAGACTTCTTCATTAGTCTCTGGAAAAACTACAGCTTGTGATAAAATTGGATCGTAAGTATCCTCTCCCCTAGCATAGTTAGCTCTAGCTGACTCAGAGGTTGAAAATCTACCATTAAAAATTTTTTTTAACTCTGCTTGAACTTGCTCATTCATAACTTAAAGATATTAATAAAGATTAATAGAAAAATACATCTTATTTACTTAGCATTTTCTTAATATTTTCTAATGCTTGGGAAATATTATCTCTTGAAGCAGCAAAACTAAATCTAACGTAATTTTGGCAAGTTTCACCAAAAGCAGATCCAGGTACAATCGCTACCCCAGCTTCATGCATTGCTTTTCTTGCAAATTCTGCACCATTCATACCGGTACCGATTACTTTAGGAAATGCATAAAAAGCACCTCCAGGTAGACTGCATTCTACACCTGGTAAATCATTTAAGCCTTTGTGGATTAAATCTCTTCTTTGAGTGAATTTTTCCATCATTTCATTAATTGAGTCATCTGGGCCATCTAATGCAGCAATGCCAGCAAATTGAGCTGCAGCATTAACACAAGAAACACTGTTAATTAATAATTTATTAACATGTTCTATTAAATGTTGTGGCCAAAAACTCCAGCCAAGTCTCCATCCTGTCATTGAATAAGCTTTGCTCCATCCCTCTAGCACTATAAGCCTTTCTCTTAACTCTGGATAATGGAAAAATGAAGGCATTTCTTTACCATCAAAAATTTGTCTACTATAAATTTCATCACTTAATATTGTTACATGTGGGTGTTTTTTCAAACCATCGGCTAAAAAATCAATATCTCTTTTTTCAACAAAACTTCCTGTCGGATTATTAGGATTTATTAAAATTAATAATCGAGTCTTATCCGTTATCAAAGACAAAATTTTATCAGGATTAAACTTTAGATCTTTATCCTCTGTTAAATCATAAGGTACAGGTTTTGAACCTGTATAATTTATCATCGACTCGTAAATTGGAAAAGCTGGTGTAGGATGTATAATTTCTGCACCCGGCTCGCCAAAACATTGTATTGCATAATGCATTGTTGGTTTTCCACCAGGCATGATAAGTATTCTTTCAGAATCTACATCAACACTGTAACGTTTTTTTATCCATCTAGTTACAGCTTGACGGCATTCAGGGATTCCATTTGACATAACATATCCGTGATGTCCATCATCTAAAGCTTTTTTAGCTGCCTCAACAACATGTTTTGGAGTTTTAAAATCTGGTTGCCCTAATCCTAAATGGATCATGGGTTTTCCCTGAGCCTCTAATTTTTTTGCTTCCGCAAGAACAGTGAATGCTGACTCAGTACCTAATCTTTCTAAACTCTTTGCCAACTTCATAATTTCCCCCCTATTTTCTATAGATTAATTTTGAACTATTCAACTCTTTTAAATTCTTACACCCCATTAAAACCATATTTCTATTGATTTCATCATGCATATTTTTAAGTAAATGCTCAACACCTTGTTGTCCACCTGCGGCCAAGGAGAACAAAAACATTTTTCCAAAACTACAAGCTTTAGCTCCAGCGGCAATAGCTTTTAATACATGTGTCCCCCGTCTTACTCCTCCATCCAAAATAATCTCTAATTTATCACCAATTGCATCTGATATTGCTTTGACTTGATCAAACGGTGATCTCGAGCCATCTAATTGCCTCCCTCCATGATTTGATATCATTATTGCAGTACATCCAATGTCTATAGCTTTTTTTGCGTCTTCAACTGACATAACTCCTTTTAAGGCAAATGGACCATTCCATTTTTTTGCGCAATACTCTGCATCTTTCCAATTCATTAAAGGATCATATTGCTCATTGATATAATCAATTACCGATTTTGCTATGTTAGTACCTTTGTCTGTTTTTTTTTTTACATTTGAAAGTTCAAATTTTTTTCCGGTTAAATAATTTAGTACCCACCCTGGTTTTGCTGCAAAACTCATTAAACTTTGCAGAGTAAGTTTTGGTGGTGTTGTAAATCCCGTTCTGTGATCTTTTTCTCTATTCCCAGCAACCAAGGTATCAACTGTTAAACACATTGCGTCAAAACCTGATCTTCTAGATCTATCAATCAAGTCATCAGTGATTGATTTATCTTTATGAACATATA
>CACNVR010000018.1 GCA_902623975.1 uncultured Pelagibacteraceae bacterium | reverse complement strand
TTTTTACAGTCAATAAATTATCTTCAAACTCAACCTCAACATCTTTTTTATTAAAACCAGCTAAAGCAACCTCAATAGCATAGTTATCCTTACCAGTTTTTCTAATGTTATAAGGTGGGTAGTTTGACTGCATAGTCAAAGCACCGTTTCCAAGCATATTTTCAAATTGATCAAACATATCATCAAAGCCAATTGAAAAAGGTCTTAGAGAGTTAAAAATTGATAGATCCTTACTTGTCATAATATCCTCCTTTTTTAAGCAAGTTTATTTTTAAAGCCCCATTAGGCGACTTAATTTTCATATAGTAATTCAGTTTAATTTTTCAAGAGTGAAAAATTAAATTTTTTTTGAAATTTTCAAAATAAACGCGTAATCAAATGCAACTTCTTCTATTGCTCCATCTCTTCCAGATTTACCACCATGGCCTGCATTCATTTCTGTTTTTAGTAACAATAAGTTATTATCGGTTTTATAATCTCTAAGTTTTGCGGTAAACTTTGTTGGTTCATCAAAAAGTACTCGGTTATCACTTAGACTTGTAGTAATTAAAATATTAGGGTAATCCATCTTTTTTATGTTGTGGTAAGGAGCATAGGATAAAATATAATCAAAATGTTCCTTATTATCTTTTGCATTACCAAATTCGTCAAATTCACCAACTGTTAAAGGAAGTGAATGATCTAAATTAGTAGTAAGGGAATCTACAAAGGGGACAGCCATGATTACACCCAAAAATAATTCCGGACTTTGATTAATAACTGCACCCATCAATAAACCTCCCGCAGAGCCACCCATACCAATTATTTTTGATTTTGATGTATATTTTTTTTCAATTAAAAATCTTGCTACAGCAATATAATCTTCAAACGTATTTTTTTTGTTTAAAAGTTTTCCTTCTTTCCACCATTTCATACCTTTTTCCATACCGCCTCTTATATGAGCTGTAACCCAAATAATATCTCTATTAATCAAGCTAAATTTAGATGATGAAAAATCAGGTGACACTGAACTTCCATAAGACCCATAGCCGTATAATAGTAAATTAGCTGACCCATCTACTTTCGTTTTCTTATGTCTTGTAATTGTTATTGGAACAAATCTGCCATCATGAGAGGGACATTCTAATCTTTCAACTATATAATCATCAGAATTATGTCCGGATGGAATTATTTGCTCTTTTACTAATTTTTTTTCTTTAGTTTTCAGATTATATAAATATGTTTTACTTGGACTCTTAGGAGATGAGTAAGATAAATATACCAAATTAGTATTTCTATCCTTTTGCATTAGTGAAATTCCCGGAACAATTACTTTTTCATCAGAAAAGCTTAATTCTTCCTCTATTCCAGTATGATTATTTCTTACAAATAATTTGCCCAAAGCATTTGATTTTTCTCCTCTAATGATCCAGTCATTTAAAAATATTAATCCTCCTATAAGAACTTCATCTTTTGGTTCTATATAGATTTCCCATTTTTGGTTAGACAAATCACTGCATCTCTCAATTTTGAAATCTTCTGCATCTTCATTGGTATGGCAATAGAAATAATTTTTCCATGAATTTACAGAGTAAATAACGCCTCTTTTTCTCTTTTTTATCAATTTAGGCTTTGGTTTTTTTTCATCTGCTGCAAAATAATACTGCTCAGACGTATTATGATCTGAAGTTGTTATTAAGAAATATTTTTCATCTGAGCTCAAACTTATCCCAACAGTAAAAGCATCATCTTTTTCTTCGAAAATAAGCACATCATTTTTAGCACTTGACCCTAATTGATGCATGAAGATTTTTCTTGGTCTATGGAACTCATCAAGTTTTGAATAAAATAAAAAATTGTCATCCAAGCTAAAAATGATACTTCCACTTGTTTCTTCAATTTTTTCAGAAACTAATTTTTTTGAAACAATATCTCTGACGTATATCGTAAAATATTCTGAACCTTTTAAATCAAGGGAGTAAGCTAAGTATTTATCATTATTACTTACTTCTAAATCTCCAACTCCAAAATATTCGGTCTTTAATTTCTCTTTTTCTTTATCTCCATTCCAAAATTCCTCTATTTCTTGAGATCCAATCTTTCTTCTTAATTTTATAGAGTAATTACCTTTAGCTGTTGTTTTAGTCCAATACTCGAATTCTTTATCTTTAAATGGAAGCGACTCATCGTCTAATTTAATTCTACTTTTTATTTCTTCAAATAATTTTTTTTGAAATTCTTTTGTTTCTTTTAAATTATGTTCAGTATATTTATTTTCATCTTCAAGATATTTTCTGACATCAGGAAGCAATTTTGAACTATCTCTCAGAACTTCTAAGATATTATCCTGGTGCACCCAGCTATAATTATCTTCCCATGTTATATTGTGACAAGATTTTAGCTCTAATTTTTTTTTAAGTTGTGGTATTTTCATTATGATACAAATATATGAATATAATAATTTATACAGTAGTAATATTAGTCATTATTTATTTGCTCTTAAGATTTATTAGTAATGTCTCATCAAAAAAATTATCTAAAGGTCTTAGAATATTAATTGTTATTGGGCTTATAATTTTTGCTATTTTATTTGCAGTAGCAGGCAGATTCATATTATCATTGCCTTTGACTTTGGCCAGTCTCGCTCTCCTAAAACTAAAAGGTTTGTCCATTTTTCAGATGATATCACTTTTCAGACTTATTCAAACACTAAGAAGAAGTGGAAGATTTTCATTTAATAATTCTACAAAGAGTAATTTTTCTTCGTTATCTTTTGCAGAGTCTTGCAAAATTTTAAATTTAGATGAAAAAAAAAAAATAACCAAAGAAGATATCAACAAAGCATATCTTAAAATCCAAAAAAAAATTCATCCTGATGTGTCTCCTGAAACAGCTAGATTATCGTCAATTGTTAATGAAGCGCGAGATGTACTGTTGAATGAAATTAAATAAAGTTTTTAATTTTATCTAAAACCATCTCAACAGAAATTGAATTTGGATCAAGTTTTGAATCGTGTGTAATTTGGTCAAGTACCGTATTGGGAGGAATAATCCTATTTTGGTTTACACTATAGTCAGAATAAGCTCTTGGTGTATCTAATAAAATTATAAAACATGGTATGCCCATTTGACATGAAATATGGTGTCCAAATGAGTCATTCCCAATATAAAGGTCACAATGAGAGATGTAATCCTTAACTTCAGAAATACTTTTTTTACTTAAAGACATACAGTTATCACTATCAATATTTTCAATAATTTTTTTTGCCTCATCTTCTTCCTCTGGACCACAAAGCAAAAAAAAATAAAATTTATTTATTTTACTTAATTTTTTTATTAATGAAGTGTAGTTTTTAGAGCCCCATTTTGTTGTAGGTCCGGAAGATCCAATACCAAGAATAATTTTTTTGTTATTGATATTATTCAATTTTTCTATTTTTTTATTTTGGATTATTTTTGACTCTGTTGGACAATTTTTGATATTTAATTTTATTTCTGTAAAAGTCTTAGCTGCTTCTACAAGATGAAGATTTTTTTTTTTAAAAATCGGATAGTGATAAATATTTTTTATTCCTGCAATTTTACCTGCAAGGACATATCTTAAACTAGGATAATAGATAAATAAATTTTCTAAGCCTAATTTTTTAAAAATTTTTGATAATTTGAAAATATCCAATAACTTCTTGTGATAATTATTCAGACATATTATTTCACTAAAATTTGGATCATCTATTAATATTTCAGATAATTTTGAGTTTAATGTAAGAAGAACAACAGGACCAAATTTTTTTGCAATTTGATGACAATAACTAAGATGCATTAAATTTGCTCCTAAACCCTTATAGCTCAAGAAAATTCCTGTTTTCATAAAAATAATTTTTCTATTATACTTGTTAAAAAAAAATTATGTCAAAAATTAAAGGAATATATGCTGCAGGATTGTCAATTCTGAACAATGATTTAAGTCTTAATGTTAGAAAAACTATTTTGCACTCTGAGAGTTTAATCGATCAGGGTTGTCACGGTGTAGCTATCTTTGGAAGTACGGGTCAGGCACAGCTTATCTCAATAGCAGAAAAAATAGATCTACTAAATGAGCTTTCTAAAAACAAATATAAAAAAAACTATATCATTGGAACTGGCCTAAATTCTTTAGGGGAAATAATTAATTTAATTAGAATATCATTGTCATTAGGTTTCAAAAAGTTTTTAATAATGCCTCCAGCTTATTATAAATATGATGACAAAGAAGTAATTTCATTTTATTCTCGAATAGTAGAGTCTGTTCCAGACGCAGAAATTATTCTCTATAATTTTGAGAAGTTATGTGGATATAAATTTTCAATTAATTGTGTAAATGAATTAGTAAACAAATTTCCTGAACAAATAATTGGTGTTAAAGATAGTTCTTATAACTTATATGAAAATTTAGAAATAAAAAATTTTTCTATTTTACCAGGTTCAGAATTAAAACTTTTAAAAGGTTTGGAATTGGGTTGTTCTGGAATAATTACTGCTACGTGTAATGTAACTGCACAATTATCGAGAAAAGTGTATGAAGATTTTTTTTCTAGAAAAAAACAATCAGTTAATCAAAAGTTATGTGATGTGAGAAGTGCATTTGATAAATATAATTTAATTTCAGGATTACATAGTTTTTACGCAAGAAAAAATGAAATTTATAAAAATGTTTTACCACCTTTATGTTTATTGGATAGTAAAGAAGAGCAGGATCTTGTTGACACTTTGAATAAACTAAATTTTACACTAAAACCATCAAAAGCAGCCTAAAATGCAACTCGCGAATTTTTTAAATAAAATTTTTAAAAAAGGTGGCTTTATATTAACTGACTTTTACTCAAGAGATTATATAATTGGAAATCCAGGAAATAATCCCATAAGATTAAAAATCTTAAAAAAGAATCTTCACTATAAACTATTATTACACCCTGATTTATATTTTGGGGAAGCGTATACAAATGGAGAAATAATAGTTGAAAATGGAACTTTAAGTGAATTTTTAGATCTAGCTTTAATGAATATCGGTAGAGAAGAATTTAATTTTTTTAGTTTTTTGATCAATAGGCTAAGAGGCTCATATAGATATCTTACAAACTTTAATTTTATTAAAAAATCAAAAATGAATGTTTCACATCATTATGATATATCAGATGATTTGTATGATTTATTTCTAGATCCTAAAAGACAATACTCTTGTGCTTATTTTAAAAGTGATAATGATAGTTTAGAGACTGCTCAAAATAATAAAATCCAACATATAATAAAAAAATTAAATATTAAAAAAAATCAAAAAGTTTTAGATATTGGTTGCGGCTGGGGATCTCTAGCAATCGATATTGCAAAAAGTGCGAAATGTGAAGTTACAGGCATTACCCTTTCAAAAAATCAACTTAATTATTGTAATCAAAAAGCAAAAGCTATGAATTTAGAAAATCAGGTTAAGTTTAAATTAATGGACTATAGAGAACTTGATGAAAGATTTGATAGAATTGTAAGTGTTGGAATGTTCGAGCATGTTGGTAGAAAATTTTATAAAAAGTTTTTTGATCAAATTCAGAATTTATTAAAAGATGATGGTATTTCGCTTATTCATACAATCGGTTCAGTGAATCCTCCAAGAGACCCACATCCTTGGATCACAAAATATATTTTTCCTGGTGGATATACACCTAGCTTAAGTGAGGTAACAACACCTATAGAAAAAGCAGGCTTAATAGTTACAGATATTGAAGTTTTGAGACTTCATTATTCTCATACTTTGAGACACTGGAAGGAAAATTGCATAAAAAACAGAGACAAAATTATTGAAATGTTTGATGAAAAATTTTTTAGAATGTGGGAGTTTTATCTTGCTGGTTGTGAAATGGCATTTAAGTGGGGAGACCAAGTTGTATATCAATTTCAACTTACAAAAAATTATAGATCAACTCCTGTGACTAGGGACTATATTTATCAATAAATTGTTGATAGAATTATCCTTCCATAGAAATGAAAAAAAAACAAAAAAAATCAAAAAGAAATAAAAAATTTAAAAAGAGGATTAAACTTTCACGAATTCAAAAAGTTAAAAAAAAAACAAAAAAATTTAGAAAAAAAAAAAATATCAAAAGAAAAAAAATTAAGATAAGAAAACTAATCAAAATCAGCAATCAAAAACAATTAAAAAATAAAAAAGACAATTTACTTTTAAAACTTATTAAATTTCAATTATCCTTAAAATCTCCATTTGATGTTAAATTAGATTTTAGCATAGAAAAATATATCCAAGCTTTTTTCGATAAAATTTCTGATACTATTTCGAGTTATAAAATTTTGAAGAAGGATGAAAAAAGAAGAATTAAATTAGAAGAAATTGAAAAAGAAAGAGAAGCAAAAATTGAATTAGCAAACCGAAAAAAAGAACAGGAGGCTCTTAAAATTAAACTTAAAGAACAAACCTTGAAAGAGGAAGCAAAATTAGAAAAACAAAGAACTAAAGATATAAAATTATTTCTTAGAAAAGAACAGGCTCTTTTACGGATTGAACAGTCAGAAAAACAAAAACAATTTTTAAGACAATTAAAATTAGAGAAACAGATTGAGAAATTCAGAATTAGAGAGGTAAAAGAACTAGAAAAACTTGAGAAAATTTCTCTCAAAGAAAAAAGGGAGGATTATGCAGGATTACAAGAGAGAATTGATAAACTTAAAGAGAAATACCGATTACTCAGAGATCAAAAAATTAAAGAGAGAGTTGAGGCATTAGGAGTTAAACTTCAAGGTAACGAAGATAGAGAAACTTTATTAGAGAAAGAAAAAGAATACACATTAGCAAGGCAAAAAATAGAGTTCGCACTAGAAAGTTTTTACAGAAGTGCAAGCAGTTTAGTATTTCAATTAAATAAAAGACATATTACTCGAGATATGTCCATCTTTCGTTGTATAGATAGAAGATTTGAAACCGGAGAAGTTTTTATTAAATGGGATGAGTCACAGGACGATGATTGGTTATTGTTAATTTATATAAAAAATAATTCTCCCGATGAAGGAATTGTAATAGAAGACAAAACAAATCCAGAAAAAAATCTTTCACATGAGTTCAAAAATGTAGACATCTTTAAAGCTTCAGACACGATGGTCGACTCTTTAACACAACTCATTGCTAGAAAAAGAGCAAAAAATAACAATTAAACAATTATATTTTATTAGGTATTATCTTTTATGATTTTTGGATCTATCTTTTTAATAATCTTATATTTAATATTTAGATATATTATTGCTTGGATCACATATTATAATAATTTAGACCCTAGACTTGGGGATAGTACATGGAGATTTACTTATGATTATCCAGTCGTTGGACAAAGAGATATTTCTGATTTAGATGACAAAAATTTCGTTAGACTTAGAAGAAAAAAAAATAAGATTGTATTATTAATGTATTCTATAGTTTTAATAATGTTTGTATCATCAATGTCTTTGCTAAGTAAATTTTTATTATTTTTCTTCAGTTAACTTTCTTAGTTGTTTTTTATTCTTAAGAAAAAGAAAATATGCAACCAATTCATAACCAAAAGAAAAAATATGAAAGATAATTGGTAGTTTAAAAAAATTATAAAGAAAATTATACTTTGGCATTTTTTTCCATAACAATAAAAATGCTTCAGCACCTTCTAAAACTTTTTCTCCATCTTTTACATGAAGTCTACGTAAAAGCTGTTTGCTATTTTTAGAAGTCTCTTTTTCAGCTATTTCATTATTTGTTATATCAATCCAATCGATTTCGTTTATTTTTTCTTTTTTATATAAATCAATTTCAGCCTTACAAATTTTACAGGAGTTATTAAAATATACTTTCATGATTAATCAATTTATTACTAATTATTTCAATTAATGTACATGCGTAAAATACTCTAGTTGAAAATTTTATGAAACAAACTATGTAATATCTCTTATGAGTAATTTCTTTGCAAAATCTGATTTATCTAGAAAAGAAGCTGAAGATATAATTTCTGACACATTGCATAAATGTGATGATGGTGAATTGTATTTAGAAAATTCTAAATCAGAATCAATTTTATTAGATGATAATAAAATAAAAAATTCTAGTTATAGTTCTGATCTGGGTTTTGGTTTAAGAGCGATTTCAGATGAAGTTGTTGCCTATTCACACTCCAATGAAATTTCAAAAAATTCTTTAAAACAATCTTCAGACAATCTGAAATCAACTATGAAATCTGCTAAAGGTAGCTACAATCATACAATTCCTAAATCTAACAAAAAATATTACGAAAATATAAATCCTCTTGAACAAAAGTCGCTTAATGAAAAAATTAAAATACTTAAAGATGTAAATAAATACATCAGATCAAAAAATAATGATATCAAACAAGTAACTGCTAATTTTTTAGGGGAACAAAAATCAATTGAAATAATCAGATCAGGTGGAGAGACATTATCAGATGTACGTCCTTTGATAAGATTTAATGTATCTGTCATGCTTGAGAAAAATGGAAGAAAAGAAACAGGTGTTTATGGCATCGGTGGAAGACAATCATATGACACATATTTGAAAGATGATAATTGGAAAAATGTTTGTGATGAGGCTTTGAGGATCGCAACTGTGAATTTAGAGAGCAAACCTGCCCCAGCTGGTGAAATGAAAGTTGTGCTAGGCCCAGGTTGGCCAGCAATTTTAATTCATGAAGCTGTTGGTCATGGTTTAGAGGGAGATTTTAATAGAAAAAAAACTTCTGCATTTCATAATTTAATGGGCCAAAAAGTTGCAAGTGAAGGAGTTACAATTGTTGATGATGGTACCATTGATAATAGGAGAGGC
>CACNVR010000017.1 GCA_902623975.1 uncultured Pelagibacteraceae bacterium | reverse complement strand
AATGTTCAGATACAACTGCACCATAAAGAAGATGTCGTGAATTGACAGCACCTACTGAACTAATGATAATAAGTGATGAAGCGCCTCCAGAGAACAATTGAAGAAGAACAATTTGAGATGCTCCGCCAAAAATTATTAGTGACATACCCATTGTTTCTATTGGGGTAAATCCAATATCAATTGATAATACACCAAATATTAAACCAAAAGGTACAACAGGTATCATTAATGGACTAACATCAATTATACCTCTTGAAAAAATTTTTAAATTACTTTCCATTTACTTAATGGCTTTTATTAGAAGCAAACTATATGATCAATATGAATTGGCCTTTTAATACCAAATTTTTCATCTACTTCATGTTGATGGATGTGATGTGAGTGAACAAAGACTGGTATAAATGTGTTACTTGGAGTTTTTAAAGTATATATAAAGTTAGTCCCCCTAAATTTTCTATCCACTACTTCAAGTTTTAAATTACTTTTATCATCATGCTCTAGGTCCTCAGGTTGAAGTAACAATTGAACATTTGAACCTTTAGGATACTCTTTAATAAAGTTTCCTTCAATGATGCCTAAATCCCAGTTTTCTAACG
This sequence comes from uncultured Pelagibacteraceae bacterium, assembly GCA_902623975.1. Lineage (GTDB taxonomy): Bacteria > Pseudomonadota > Alphaproteobacteria > Pelagibacterales > Pelagibacteraceae > Pelagibacter. Next base: position 9,383 of record CACNVR010000017.1, on the reverse strand, counting down.
TATTTTTTCCAGTAACTTTAGCTGGTATCAATATGCCTCTGTTAAGAAAATTTACAACTTCAACAGAATTAGGAAAATGATAAACTTTATAAGGATCATCAAATTGTTTTAATTCTTGATTTAGAATTATTCCACATTTTGAACCTAAATAAAAGGCTTCATACGAGTCATGAGTTACAATAATTGTTGTTATCTTTAATTTATTTAAAATTTTTTTCAGTCTTACTTGAATTTCTTCTTTAAAACTTTGATCAACATTTGATAAAGGTTCATCTAATAATAATAAATCAGGTTGTGTAATTAAGGATCTAGCAAGTGATGCACGCTGAGCTTCACCAGCACTAATTTCATGTGGAAATTTATTAAGTATGTGAAAGATATCTAATAAATCTACAATTTCTTTTAAAGAAAGTTTTTTTTCATTATTCTCCTTATTTCTTTCTGAGCCTAATAAAATATTTTTCTCCACAGTATAATGAGGGAATAAGCTATTATCCTGAAAAGCTAATGATATATTTCTATATTCTGGCTCAATATAAATTTTTTCAGAAGAAATTGTTTTACCATTTAATTTAATTGAACCTTTTTCTATTTTTTCTAGACCTGCTATAGTTCTCAATATAGTTGTCTTTCCAATTCCAGAAGGTCCTAAAAGACATATTATATCACCTTCTTTTTCGATTGAAAAAGAAACATTTTTAACTTTGGTTTTACCACCAACATTAAAATCAACATTCTTTATTTCAAAAAAATTTTTATTCATCTTTGTCCCTTAGAATATATTTAGATGTAACTATTATAAAAGAAGTTGCAATCAAAATTAAAAATAAGGACGGCACTGCCGCAGCTTCAAGTAAGTCCTCAGATGCAGAAATATATGCTGTGGTAGCAAAAGTTTCGAAGTTAAAAGGTCTCAATATTAATGTGATAGGTAATTCTCTTATAATTTCCAAGGAAATTAAGATGCAAACGAATAATAAAGAGTTTCTTAAAAAAGGAATATGAATATTCAAGAATGTTTTTGACTTTGAATAACCAAGTAAGTATGAGCTTTCATCAACTGATATATTTATCTTTTCATATCCAGATTTAATTCCATTGAAAGCTAATGAGTAAAATCTCACAATATAAACAAGAACCAAACCTAGAATTGAACCAATGAAAATATTTTTTATAGAAAAGAAACCTAAATTTTTAATTACACTTTCATCAAACCAAGCTATGAACGTTATAAAAGCAACAGCTAAAATTACTCCTGGTATTGCATAACCTGAAATTGATAAAATAGACAGAATTTTTAAAGTTTTATCTCTTGTAACTCTGTTTCCATAATTTGAGAGAAGAGCAAATATTATCAAGGCTAAGCTAGACAGTACAACTAAATAAAGTGTATTAATTAAAAGCTTAATTATTTCTAAATCAAATAAGTTTTCAGGAAATTTTAATGTCCAATATAGCATCTGGCTTAATGGAAATAAAAAACTTAAAAAAAGAACTATAAAACAAAACATAAAAGCCATAAAAGACTTAAAACCTGAAAGTTTGATTTTTTGTTTTTGCTTAAACCCACCTCTGGAATTCATGTGATATTTAGCCCTTTTTCTAGATAAATTTTCCAAAACAAACAATGCAAATATAAATAAAAGTAAAAAAAATGATAATTGATTTGCAAAAGCAAGATCATCAAAAGTTATCCATGAATTATAAATTCCTGTTGTTAATGTATTTATTGAAAAAAAATCTACTGCTCCAAATTCTGCAAGTGTTTCCATAGCAACTAAAGATAGACCTGCAACAATTGCTGGTCGTGCTGCAGGTAAGATTATGGAATATAGTGTTTTAAACTTTGTAAAACCTAAGTTTTTACCCAAGTCTATTAGATTTTGAGACTGATATAAAAAAGACGCTCTAGCTAAGATATATACATATGCATACAGAGAAAATGAAATAGACAAAATTACACCAAACATTCCATCGAATTTTGGAATACTTCGATTGTAATTAGCTTCTCCAAATAAATTTTTTAGAATTGAATAAGCAGTACCATAATTTTCAAAAAAAGCTGTTAAGGAGTAAGCGTAAATATAAGGTGGCACTGCAAAAGAGAGTATCAATGCCCATTTAAAAAAATTGCTAAAAGGAAATTTATAAAAAGATACAAGATAAGCAGAAACAGTTCCAATTAAAAAAGTTAAAATCAAAACACTGAATAATAAAATTATTGAGTTAAAGATATACTCTAACAAAAAAGTATCTTTTAAAATTTGATAATAATTTGATGTATTTTCAAAAAAACTTGAAAATACTGTCATTATTGGAATTATTACAAATAGTGAAATTAATAAAGAGGATATATACCAAAAATTTATTCTCATAATTTATACTCCGCCTTATAAACATGAAAAGTATTTGTGTCTACGCTTGGAGGAAAGAGACATCTTTCCTATTAAGCGTAGACATTCAGAAAAAATCAAAAATTAAATACTTTTAGGATATGCGGAACCTCCTTTGTTTTAATTTCTGAAAGTTTTCTATCATTTATTCTTTTGCTAATTTTTTTACACTCCAAATTACATGGTGAACATGTTTTAGAAGAATTATTTAAATCAACATTAGATATAAATTTCTTTTTTTCTTTCATTATTTCCAACCTGCAGCTGTCATTACTTCCAATGCGTCTGCTTGATTAGCTCCATAACTAGAAACTTTTGTCTTTAGATCTTGTTTAAAATCTAAACCAATGTTGTTTACTACTAATGGATTTGCTGAAACGCCATTTATCATTGGAAACTCAAAAGTATTATTAACAAAATGCTCTTGAGACTCAGGAGTTAATAAAAACTCTACAAGTTTAATAGCATTTGTTTTATTAGGTGCACCTTTAACTAAAGCAGCACAACTAATATTCATATGTGTTCCTCTGTCATTCTGATTTGGAAAGAAAGCTTTCACTTTTTTTGCAGCAGCTTGTTGTTCTGGACCTTTTTTACCAGACAACATAAGTGCTAAATAATAAGTGTTAGCCACAGCTATGTCAGCTTCTCCAGCTGCTACAGCCATAATTTGTGCTCTATCATTTCCTTTTGGTGTTCTCGCCATATTAGCGACAACCCCTTTTGCCCATTCAGCAGTAGCCGCTTTTCCATTGTTTTTAATCAATGAGGCTACGAGAGATTTGTTGTATATGTTGCTAGATTTTCTGATTACCAATCTACCTTTCCATTTAGGATCAGCTAGACTTTCGTAAGTTAAGCCTGATAACTCAGCACCAGAAACTCTCTCAGGTGCGTAATAAACTATTCGCGCTCTTTTTGCGATACCAGTCCAATGATTTGTTCTAAAGTTTGAAGGAACAGCAGCTCTGATAACTGCAGATGTTAAACCACCTTGAGTCATTCCTTTTGCTTTGAAAACTCCACATCTTCCTGCATCAGCTGTAATATAAAGATCTGCAGAAGAATCAGCGCCCTCTTCAATCATTCTTTTCTCAAGAGCTCCTGCTTTACCGTAAATTAAGTTTACTTTTATTCCTGTTTTATTTGTAAACTTGCTATAAAGTTCAGCATCTGCTTTATAGTGTCTTGCATTAAAAACATTGACTTCGTTTGCAACAACAAAAGTTGATACAAATAAAGATGCAATCAATGTTAAAATTGATATTTTTCTCATTTACTTTCCCTGTTCTTCCGCATGATTATTTGAGAATGATAATTATTCGCAATGAGAATGATTATCAATTGCAGGAGTGTCGCACCCTGTGGTTGATCTTTTAAGATTAATTAGGACTTCCAGTCGCCTATTTTGCTAAACAAAAAGTTTCTAAATGCTTGGACTCTAGCGGTGTTTTTAAGAGATTGAGGATAGACAAAATGAGCCTCAGTGATTGGACCCTCGGATTTAGGTAATACTTTTATTATCTTGCTTGAGTCGCTTACTAAATATTCAGGTAATGCTGCCAATCCTACGCCAGATTCTACAGCAAGCAATAAGCCCATAACACTATTAACTTTCATTATTGGTTTTCTCTTTTTACCGTCATGCATTCCTAATTTTAAAGCCCAGTCTGGGTTATAAACTGGTGAGGGAGCTCCTTTTCCAAAAGAGATGAACTTGTGTTTATTTAAATCACCTACATTTTTCGGCATTCCATATTTTTCTAAATATTTATTTGAGCCATATATGTAGTATTTCAAATCGATAAGTTTTTTTTGAATATAATTAAGTTGTTTTGGTCGTCTCATAAAAATACCAATATCAGCTTGTCTTGTGCTCAAATCTAACTCTTTATCCTCGAAAATAAGTTCAATCTCAACTTCTGGATTTAACCTCATAAACTCTTCTATTCTAGGAGTTAACCAGTGAGTTCCAAAGCTACGAACTGTGGTGATTGTTAATTTACCTGTAGGTTTATTCTTTTGATCACCCAAAGAAGTCTCAACTTCTTTTAATTTACTTATAACTTCGTTAGCAGTTTTAAATACATATTCTCCATTTTCTGTAAGTGTGAGGCCTCTTGCATGTCTCTCAAATAACTGAACTTTAAGATCTTGTTCTAATGATTGAATTTGTCTACTTATCGCAGATTGACTTAAATTCAAATTGATTGTTGCATTTGTGAAACTTCCTGCCTCTGCAACTGCATGAAATATTTTTAATTTATCCCAATCCATTTATTTATTTAAATCTACTAGCACTCTTCCTGAAATTTCACCTTTCAAAATTTTAGGATATACTTCAACTAATTCCTCTAAACTTACTGTTTGAATAGACTTCTCAAATAAATCAAAATTAATTAAATTTGCAGCTTCTCCCCAAATAAATTCTCTTCTTTTAATACTACAGTTAGCAGAATCCATTCCCCACATCTTAATTCCTCTAAGCATAAAAGGAATTACATTTGTATTTAATTCATTTGTGTTAGCATTGCCGCATACTGCAATTATTCCATTTGAGTTTGTTTGGACAATTGCATTGGCTAATATTTTTCCACCCACAGTATCTACAACTCCATCCCACAAACCTTTATCTATTAGTCTTGGCTCTTTATCAAATTCGCTTCTATTTACTATGTTTTTAGCACCCAATTGTTTTAAATAATCTGCTTTTGAGTCTTTTCCTGTTACAGCAGTCACTTCATAACCCATTTTATTTAATGCCATAACTGCAACGCTTCCAACTCCACCTGTTGCTCCAGTTACTAAAACTGTCTTTACTTTCTCACCTAAAAGAATTTCTTCTCTAGCTTTTATAGCAAACGCACTCATTAAAGAAGTAAATCCAGCAGTGCCAAGTATCATCGCTTGTTTAGAAGTTAAATTTTTTGGTTTTTTTACTAAGAAATCTCCACTAACTTTAGCAATTTGTGAATATCCACCGTAAAAAATTTCACCTACTCTAAAGCCTGTTAAAATAATTTCGTCACCTTCTTTAAATTTTGAATTTTCACTTTCCAATATAGTTCCTGAAAAATCTATACCTGGAATATGTGGAAATTCTTTGACTAATCTACCACCATTTTTTAAAATCATTCCATCTTTAAAATTCAAATCGGAGTAATCAACTTTAACTGTTACATCACCATGTTTTAAAAATTTTTTATCTATTGATTTTATTTCTCTTGTAAACTCTTCACCTTTTTGATCTAAAATTAATGCTTTAAATTGATCAGACACTTGAGCCTTACTCTTTTTTATTCTTTTGCGATACTTATAAATCTTAGATATCTATTCTGACAACTAAGGTCTTCTTTAAATTCACCTAAATAATAATTTGTTACAGTGGAAGCTTGTTCTTTTTTTATACCTCTCATAGTCATACACTGATGAGTTGAATCAATTGTTACTGCTACTCCTTTTGCATCTAAAGAGTCCATAAGTGTATTCGCAATTTGCATAGTAAGTCTCTCTTGAGTTTGCAATCTTTTTGAGAAAACTTCAACCACTCTTGCTAACTTGCTTAAACCAACAACTCTGTTTTTAGGTATGTAAGCTACATGAGCTTTTCCAATTATCGGAGCCATATGATGTTCACAATGACTTTGTACAGAGATATTTTTTTGAATAACCATATCATCGTAACCCTCTACATCACCAAAGGTTTTATCAAGAATTTGATTTGGATTTTCGTTATAGCCTTTAAAATATTCTTTAAAAGCTTTAACCACTCTCTTAGGTGTTTCTAACAGTCCTTCTCTATTCGGATCCTCACCCATCCATTTTAAAATAGTTTTAAATGCTTCCTCAGCTTCTTGATCAGAAATCTGCTCTAAATTTTTATTATTGTTAGTATCTTTAACTAATTTCATTCGATGTTTTATACATATAAATACTCACTTTTAAAATATTTAATATATCTAGATATATGCTACATAATCACCCTATATGTTCAAAAAAAGAGAAAATGTTGCTGAAATTGAAGAAGGAAATCTTCTGTCCCCAAAATTTGATAATGATGGCCTTATACCTGTTATTACAATGTGTTCAAAAACTAAAGAAATTTTAATGCATGGATATATGAATGTTGAGGCGTTAAAAAAAACTATTGAAACTAAAGAAGCTCATTACTTCAGCAGATCTAGAAAAGAAATTTGGCATAAAGGTAAAACAAGTGGATTTGTTCAAAAAGTCTTGGAAATTAAAATAGATGATGATCAAGACTCCGTATGGCTGACTGTTGACATAGGAAATGGTGCTAGTTGCCATGTAGGATATCGATCTTGTTTTTATAGATCAATTCCACTGGGACCAATAGATAACGGCAGAAAAGTTGAAATGAAGTTTACTGAAAAAGAAAAGAAATTTGATCCTGAAAAAGTCTATAAAGGACAACCTAATCCAACTAAAATTTAAATGATTCAAAAACAAAAAAATGTTTTAGGTGAAGACCTAGAAGAATGTTCCCTAGATCCTCTTACAGGGTGGTATAGAGATGGATGTTGCAATACCGATGAAAATGATCGGGGACTTCATACAGTATGTGCAAGAGTAACAGATGAATTTTTAATATGGTGTAAGGAAGCTGGAAATGATTTGATTACGCCTCACCCTGAATTTGGCTTCCCTGGTCTTAAAGATGGAGATGGATGGTGTGTTTGTGCAACTTGGTATGCGAGGGCTGTTGAAGCTGGAAAAGGATGCCCAATATTTCTCAAAAGAACTCATGAAAATACATTAAAGATTTTATCTATAGAAACCCTTAAAAAATTTGCAATAGATATTTCTTAATCACATATTTCCGTATTTTGGTCCACCACCTCCCTCTGGAGTAACCCAAGTAATATTTTGAGAAGGTTCTTTAATATCACAAGTTTTACAATGTATACAATTTTGAGAATTAATAACAAACTTGTTTACTTCGTTTTCTTTTTGAACTTCATAAACACCAGCTGGACAATATCTTTGCGCAGGCTCATCAAATTTTTGTAAAGTATAATCTATTGGTAAGTTTGGATCTTTTAGTTTTAAATGGACTGGTTGATTATCAGCATGATTGGTTCCAGTCAAATAAACTGATGTTGTTTTATCAAAAGTAATTTTATTATCTGGTTTTGGATACTCAATTTTTGGCATTTCGTTGGCTGGTTTTAAAGTTTCATGATCTGCATGTTTATGTTTTAAGGTAAAGGGTAATTTTCCTCTAAACAAAATCTGGTCTATTCCTGTAAATATAATTCCTAAAATCAATCCCCAGCTAAAACTTGGTTTTACATTTCTCGCTTTATAGAGTTCTTCATGTAGCCAACTTTTTTTAAACTTTTCTTCATATAAAGATAATTTTTTTTCAGATTTTATATGTTCATTTATGGTTTCAGCTGCGATTATACCACTTTTCATTGCTGTATGAGATCCTTTAATTTTTGGCATGTTCAGTGTTCCAGCGTCACATCCTATGAGTAAGGCACCTGGCATATACATTTTTGGCAAACTCTGAAAGCCACCTTCAATTAATGCTCTTGCACCGTAAGAAATTCTTTTCCCTCCCTCAATAATTTTTTTTATTGCTGGATGAGTTTTAAATCTTTGGAATTCATCAAAAGGTGATAAATGTGGATTTTTGTAATCTAAACCAATCACATAACCTAGAAAAACCTGCTTATTTTCAGCGTGATAAATAAAACTTCCACCATAAGTGTTATTATCTAAAGGCCATCCCGCTGTATGCATAACTAAACCTTCCTCATGATTTTTTTGTTCAATTTCCCATATTTCTTTGAAACCAATTCCGTATTGTTGAGGGTCTTTTCCTTTATCGAGCTCAAATTTTTTTATTAATTCCTTTCCTAAATGGCCTCTACATCCCTCTGCAAAAATTGTTACCTTCCCTAAAAGCTCTATTCCTGGTTCAAAACTATCTTTTTTATTTCCATTTTTATCAATTCCCATATCTTGGGTGGCGACCCCTTTTACTGATCCGTCGTCATTATATAAAACTTCGCTTGCTGGAAAACCTGGAAAAATTTCAACACCTAGAGCCTCTGCCTGTTCGGCAAGCCATCTACATAAATTAGCAAGACTTATTATATAATTTTTATGATTTTGTTGAACTGAAGGTAAAAGCCAAGTTGGCCAACTTAAAGATTTGCTCTCACCTAAAAATAAAAACTTCTCCTTACTGACTTTAGTTTTAATTGGAGAGTTAAGATCTTTCCAGTTTGGAATTAATTCATCTAAAGCTCTAGTCTCAAACACATTTCCACTTAAGATATGAGCGCCAATTTCTGATGCTTTTTCTAACAAACAAACATTTAATTCGGAATTTAATTGTTTTAATTTTATAGCAGCTGACAGGCCCGATGGACCACCACCTACAATAACAACATCATATTCCATTGTCTCTCTGGACATATTATATTTTTTTACAGATTATATTATTTTTGTATAGTATTTAATTTGTTTAATTCTTCTAGGAATTGAGGAACTGCCTCAAAAAGATCTGCTTCAAGTCCATAATCTGCGACACTAAAAATTGGCGCTTCTCCATCTTTATTAATCGCAACAATTACTTTACTCTCTTTCATTCCAGCTAAATGTTGAATAGCTCCAGAGATACCAACTGCAATATATAAATCTGGAACTACAACTTTACCAGTTTGACCAACTTGATGATCATTACTGATATATCCAGCATCAACAGCTGCTCTAGATGCACCAATCGCTGCATTTAATTTATCAGCCAGAGAAGTAATCAATTTAAAATTATCACCACTCTGCATTCCTCTTCCACCTGATACAACCACCCTAGCTGTTCCAAGTTCTGGTCTATCTGATTTAACTTCTTCCCTTTTGATAAATTTTGTTTTTACAAATTCTTCACTCGGTTCTACCTTTTCAATTGAAGCAGAACCACCAGAACTTTCACAAGCATCAAATGATGTTGGTCTAATT
>CACNVR010000016.1 GCA_902623975.1 uncultured Pelagibacteraceae bacterium | reverse complement strand
TTAGACAAATATATTAAAAAAGAAACTGCTTTGTACTAAAAATTCTTTGCTAATATTCCTCCACAAGTTGGTACTTTGCATCTTGTTGTATTTGGAAAAGAAATAGGTAATTTTAAAAATGATCTTATCGCTAGATAGCCAAAAGCTTGAGACTCAACAAAGTCTCCATCAATTCCAATTTTTTCTATGGGAAATATAGATATACTTACATCTTTCATTTTTGAATATTCAGCTATTTGATTTTTGATCAGGTTGAATAAATAAACATTTTTTCTTCCCCCACCACAAATTAACCAAATATAATTTTTTTTAGATCTGACAGAATAAAGTAAAGCTTTTATTATTTGAGCAGCAGTAAAGTCTGTCAAAGTTGCTGCACCGTTTTCTAAGGAGAGTCCTTTAACAAAAGAAATGTCAAAATCATTAATATCTAAAGAATTTTCATAAGGTTGATTAATATTAAAATTTTCTAAAGCTTGATTTAAAATTAATTCATTAGTTTTACCAGAACTTGCTAGTATACCATTATTGTCATATTTATTTTTTGTATTTTTCCTAATCCATTCGTCAATCAAACAATTTCCTGGAGCAATATCACTTGCTTTAATATCATTTAATTTGTCCTCTGAATTTTCCCATTTGACAGTTTGTGTAATATTTGCAATTCCTCCAATATTTAAAAAATTCACTGAAAATGACTCATTTAATTCTTTTTTTAAAAATTTATTAGCTATCACATTGTGAAAAATAGGTGTGAGGGGCGCGCCCTGACCTCCGTTTTGTATGTCTTTTTGTCTAAAATCATAAATAACAATTTTATTAGTTAACTGTGATAATAATTTACCATCACCCAACTGCTTACTGATCTTTTTATCACCATCATGAAATATTGTATGACCATGAAAACCTAATAAATCTACATTTATCTTGGAAGTGCTTAAAATTTCATTAACAACATTCGCATGAAAAAGTGTTATCTCTCTTTCCATTTCTCTTATTTCAATTGAATATTTTTCTAGATGTTCTGGTTTATGAATTTTGGGTCTAATATTAATAAGTTTTTGTCTTAGTTCATCACTATATTCAAAATATTTGTTTAATTTTACTGAATATTCTTTTTTACCATCTGAACTAATGATGGAAGCATCTACCCCATCCATTGAGGTGCCACTCATCAATCCTAAAGCTGTATATAACTTTCCCATTCTTATTTTTTTTTAATAAATTTTGTATATTGTACAATTATAAGCTTATGAATAAATTTTTGAAAGAATTTAAAGATAGAGGTTTCTTTTATCAATGTACTGATGAAAATGAATTATCAAATTTATTAGATAAAAAGAAAATTAACGCATACATAGGATTTGATTGTACCGCAGAAAGTCTTCATGTTGGAAGTTTACTTCAGATAATGTGCTTAAGACTTCTCCAAAAACATGGACATAGACCAATTGTGCTATTAGGTGGAGGAACAACAAGAATAGGTGATCCGTCAGGAAAAGATAAAACCCGTAAGATTTTGTCTGAAAAAGAAATTACTAAGAATACAAAAAATATTAAAAAGATATTAAAAAAATTTTTAGATAATAAAAATAAAAAAACAAAACCAATTTTTGTTGATAATTATACTTGGTTGAAAGGACTAAATTATATTTCTTTTTTACGGAATATTGGAAAACACTTTACAATAAATAAAATGTTAACTTTTGAAAGTGTCAAAACTAGATTAGATAGAGAACAATCTTTGAGTTATATGGAATTCAATTATATGATACTTCAAGCGTTCGATTTTCTAGAATTAAATAAAAAAAAAAATTGTGTTCTTCAGATAGGTGGGTCAGACCAGTGGGGTAATATAGTTAATGGTGTTGACCTCATTAAAAGACATTCTAATAATATTTCTTATGGTTTAACGACACCACTGATAACTTTAGCAAACGGAGCCAAAATGGGTAAAACCGCAGACGGTGCAATTTGGTTAGATAAAAAATTTTTATCAGCTTATGACTACTGGCAATTTTGGAGAAATACAGATGATAGAGACGTAAAAAGATTTCTTAAATTTTTTACTGACATATCTGTTGATGAAATAAATAATATGGAAGAAAGAGACATTAATAAATGCAAAATATTGTTAGCAAATAAAACAACAGAACTTCTTCATGGTAAAGAAGAGTCAATGAAATCAGAAAAAATCGCCAAAGAAATATTTTCTGAAAATTCATTGGGATCAAACTTGCCATCTAAAAAACTTCACAAGTCTTTATTACAAAATGATATGAACATTATCGATTTAGTAATTTTTTCAAAATTTGAAATATCAAGAAGTGAGGTAAGAAGACTAATAAAAGGTAAAGCGATTAAGATAAATAACAAAATTATAGAGGATGAAAAATTTAAGATTAGTGAAAATATTTTTGTAGAAAAATATATTAAACTTTCAATTGGCAAAAAAAGACATATTAAAATTGAATTAATTTAATTTTTCTTAATTTTTTCTAAAGTCCTAGTTATAAATCTTGGTGTTAAAGATTTGATTGGATTTACTGAAGTCTCTAATTTTTTTGGAGGTCCTTTAATTTTAAAACTCACACCAAATATACCTTCACCAGATTTTTTTCCTACCAATATGTCCCCTAACAAAGGTATAGATCCAATTGTTTTATTTATTGTAGTAGCTGGCACCAAAGTACCACGTAAACTAACAACTTTATCTTTTTCAATATATCCATTCATCATAATTGATATTGCTGGTCCAATGGCATAGATCTCTTCAATAGTCATCATCTTATCTTTACTTGAAAAATTCATCTCAAATTCATTAAATCTTATTCCTTCTCCTGATAACAAGTCAGCTATGCCTTGCAAAGATGCAAGAGTTAATAACTTAGTAAGCGCTGGGAGTTCTTTTAATTTAAAATCATAAATCCTCAATGTTGATTTTGTAATATTGTTTTTTTTTGTGGAATAAAAATCTAATGAACCATCGTTAAAACCTTTAATAAATTTATACCTATCTACGATAGGTTTTGCCTCACTTGAGAATAAAGTTGTAATTTTTTCTTTATTTTCTGTTTTGATTGTTAATTTCATATCATTATCATTAGAAAACTTAGAACTTAAATTAGCCGCATATAAATTGTTATCTTTTAGAAAAAGGTGTCCTTCAAGTTCATTAATAAAGTTGTATTTATCCAAATAAACTTTTTCTAAATTAATTTTTATTTTTAAATCCTGATTAAATAATTTTTGATTATTATTTTCATTATCTAACACATTTTTTATAATTTTATTTATGTTAAGAGAAACTCCATTTAAAATATAATTATTATTTTGTTTAATTATTGAAATTTTATTTTTGATTTTTTCATTATCTAAATAGTTTAGATATATGCTCTTAAATTTAATTAATGAAAAATTATCTTTTAATAACAAATTTTTAATTTTAATATTATTCTCTTTCTCATTCAAAAAAATTTCGTCGAACAAAATATTTTTTTTGAGATCTTTTGTTCCTTTAATACTTAATTGTAAATTTGAGTTATCATCTTTATCATAGTTAAGGAAATTAATTTTGAATTTATTATTTTTTATTTCTAAATAAGTCTTAAAATCTAAAGAGTCTTTATTTTTTAATATTTCATATTTAATCTGGTCTTTTTTATTTTTGACAAAAAAGTCTCCAGATCCACTAATATCAACAATTTTTTTATTATATATTAGATTTATTTTATGATTTTTAAATTTTATTTCTTTTTCCAATTCTGGAAATATTTCTTTAATTTCTTTATTTTCAGCGTTCAATTCTAATAAATTGATATCAGAATTTACTCTTAAATTTTTAAGTTTAAATTTCTTATCTAGATCAAATGAAAATTTATTAATTGATAGAAATTCAATTTTATTAATCCTAGAGTCAAAAATATATTGGCCAAACAAATCATCAATTTCATTTTTATTTAAACTTATTTTTTTATTTTCTAATATTCCTGAGATTAAGAATTTGTCTTTACTTTTTTTAATATTTGATTTTGGGAGTAAAAAATTTTTATCATTAATTACTAATTTAAAATTTTCTATTTTTAGACTATCTTTATTAAAAAAAAAAATAAAATCTAATTCGGATAAATTATATTTATCAAAGAAGTTGATTTTTCCCTGTTTAACGATACCGTTTATTGCAAAATTATCTTTAATATTTCCATTTTCATCAAATTCAATTTTAATATCTGAAATAAGATAACCTTTGTTTATCATTTTTTCTGCTACAAACAACTTAGGGTCTTTTTGTATTAATCTAATAAATGAGATTAGATTTTTGATCTCAATTGATTTAGTTGAAATATTAATTTTTTTTAATGAAAATTGGTTGCTTACAAAAGATTTAATTGAGATATTTGTTTTTATACGCTCTAACTCTATTATATTATTCATGTATTTAAAATCTGTACCTAAAGTTTTAAGAAGGATTTCAAAATTAAAAGGATCTAAAACAATATTTACCTGTTTTAATTCAACATCTAAGTCTTTATTAATATTTTTGATTTGTTTCGATATTTGATTGTTAAATCTATCTGTATTGATACCAACTATACTTAAATAGATTACTGTTAATAAAAAAATAGTTAATATTACTATTGTAAATCTATAGATAAATTTTATCATTATGATTGATATAGCGATTTTTCTAAAAAATCGTCAATTTCTCCACTTAAAACCTTATCTGGACTACTACTCTCATGGTTTGTTCTATTATCTTTAACTAATCTATAAGGTTGTAAAACATAAGATCTTATTTGATGGCCCCAACCAATATCTGATTTTTGAGACTCAAAATTTTGATTTAATTCTTCTTTCTTTTTAATTTCAAAATCATAAAGTCTAGCTTTTAGCATATTCATACATGTTTCTTTATTTTTATGTTGTGATCTTTCATTTTGACATTGTACAACTATCTTAGAAGGTAAATGTGTTATTCTGACAGCACTATCTGTTGTATTTACATGTTGTCCACCAGCTCCACTTGAGCGGTAAGTGTCTATTCTCAAGTCTTTGTCTAAAATTTCTATACTTATATTTTCATCAACTACCGGATAAACCCAAACACTCGCAAAACTGGTATGTCTTCTGGCACCTGAGTCAAATGGAGATATCCTCACAAGTCTATGAATTCCTGACTCTTTCTTTAACCAACCAAAAGCGAAATCTCCTTGAATTTTGATAGTTGATGATTTAATGCCTGCTTCTTCGCCTTTATGTTCACTAATCAAATCAAATTTAAAATTTTTTCTATCAGACCATCTAATATACATTTTTCTTAGCATGTCAGCCCAATCTTGACTTTCTGTTCCACCTGCACCAGCATGAATTTCAATATAGCAATCAAATGAGTCAGCTTCATTTGACAAAAAACATCTAATCTCATTTTTTTTTACAGATAATCTTAATTCTTTAATATTCTTGAATACTTCATCACTTACATTGAAGTTACCCTCCTCCTTAGCTAATTTGTATAAATCGTTTAAATCAGTTAAACCTTTAACAGAATCATTATATGACTCAATTAATTCCTCAAAAAATTTTTTTTCTTTTATGATTGTTTTTGAATTAGATTTATTCTGCCAAAAATTTGCATCAAGCATCTTTTTGTTATGACTTTCTAATTTTGAATAGATATCATTTTTTTCAAAGATACTCCTTAATTCTTTGATTTATCTTTTCTATTTCTTTTTGTATATCTAAATATTTATCATCCATTAATAAAACCTTAATATATTATTTGAGTCTATTCTATTATTATCTAAGTTAATTGCCTTACCATCAATAACATTTCTATTTTTATAAACTTCCACAATGGTGTCTTTCGACGAAAATTCCGCTTTTTTACCTGTAATTGGATCAATAACCATCATAGTAATTCCCTCTGCTACTTTAAATGGTCTAGCATCAGATTTTTTAACTGCTTTCTTAACAAAACTCTCAAAAATTGGTAATGCAGTTTTTGAACCAGTTTCATATTTTCCTAGTGGTGATGGATTATCCATACCAACATAAACACCAATGACCAAACTTGACGTAAAACCAATAAACCAAGCATCAGTATTCTCATTTGTGGTTCCAGTTTTGCCTGCCAAATTAAGTTTTAACTTATTTAATCTTTTTCCGGTTCCTCTTTTTACAACACCCTCAAGTAACGATGTAATCTGATAAGCAGTTTGAGGGGAAAAAACTTGTTTATAATCATCTCTAATTTTTGGATATTTATCACTTAAAAAAGATATTTGATCACAATTAATACACTTTCTTTTTTCGTTATTAAGAATCGTTACACCTTCACTATCTTGAACTCTGTCAATCAAAATAGGCTCAACCATCTTTCCACCATTTACAAAAGCAGAGTATGCTGAGGTTAATTTAAGCAATGTAGTCTCTGATGATCCTAAAGATAATGATATTAATTCATTTGGATTTTCATAGATACCCAAATCTTTCGAAAATTTTATAATTTTATCAATACCTAATTTTTGCGCGATTCTTACCGTCATTAAATTTCTTGACTTTTCAAGACCTATTCTAAATGTTGAAGGTCCATAAAATTTTTTTCCGTAATTTTCTGGCTTCCAAGTTTTAAGATCAGAACCTTGATCAAGCACTAACGGTGCATCAAGTACTAAAGAGGAGGGTGTGTAATCGTTTTCTAATGCTAAAGCATATACAAATGGTTTAAATGCAGAACCTGGTTGTCTAAGTGCTTGCGACGCTCTATTAAATTCACTATTTTTAAAACTAAAACCTCCGCTCAAAGCCAATACTCTTCCTGTAAAAGGATCCATTACAACTATTCCACCGTTAATTTTAGGAATTTGTTTTAAACTAAAATAATTATTGTTTAGTTTTTTTACATAAACTATATCTCCAGGAAAAATTAATTCATTAAATTCTCTTTTGGTCCAACTTATATCGTCGTATTTTATAAAACCTTTAATTTTATCCCTTGTCTCAATTATAGCTGAAAATTTATTGACTTTTTTAATTATCGCAATTTCCCAATCGATTGACTTCTCTAGTTGATATTTATCTAAATTTTCAGTCCAATTTTTACTATAAGTTTTTTTTTCTATAGGCCCTCTCCACCCTTTTCTCTTATCATAAGCAATTAAACCATTTCTAAGAGACTCGGTTGCCATCTTTTGAAGTTCTAAATTAATAGGCGTATTAATGTTAAAACCTTGTTTGTAAACTTTATTATAAGATAATTTTTCAATTATATTTTTTCTTACATCCTCAATATAATATTGGGAGTCCTCTAAAAAAACTTTTTTCTTTTTTTTTAAATCTATTTTTTGTTTAACTAAAATTTCGTATTGAGTGAGAGTAATAAAACTATTTTCTAATAAATTTTTTAATACTAAATTTCTTCTAAAAGTTGCTAATTCTTTATCTCTATACGGATTATACTTACTTGGTGCTTTAGGAAGTGCAGCTAATAAAGCAGATTCTGCATAATCAAGCTCCTTTATTGACTTATCAAAATACTCTAGGCTTGCAGCTGCGACACCATAAGCTCCACTTCCAAGGTAAATTTGATTAAGATAAAGCTCAATTATTCTCTCCTTAGTAAGAGCTCTTTCAATCCTAAATGCTAAAATCGCTTCCTTAATTTTTCGACTCATACTTATTTCGTTAGTCAATAAAAAATTTTTTGCGACTTGCTGAGTTATTGTTGAAGCACCTTCCAATCTCTTTGATGACATTATATTTTTAATATTATTAATTATTGCCCTTAAAACCCCTTTTGCATCAACTCCTGGGTGTGAAAAGAAATTCTTATCTTCTGCTGATAAAAAAGAATAAATTACGTTTTTTGGAATCGAGCTATAAGGCACAAAAATTCTTTTTTCTGATGAAAAATCAGCGACTAAATCCCCATTTCCAGAGTAAACTTTACTTGAGACAGGTGGCTTATAATTCTTGAGAAACTTGTAATCAGGTATATTATTTGAAAAAATCCATAAAATACTGAATATTGTTACAAAAATTAGTAGCAAAAAACTAGCCACTATAATTAAAATTTTTTTAAACAATTCATTCATTTTGATTTAATTATATACAGGAATTTGTTAAAGTTATGGCATAGGATTTTTACAAAATTTATAAAGCTATTAAATGAAACAATTTACAATAATATTATGGAAAAAAATTTATACATTGATGCATCGCATCCGAGTGAAACTAGAGTTGTACTTAAATCAAATAACAATATCGAAGATTACGAGTACGAAAGTTTAAAGACAAATCTTAATAAGAACAATATCTACCTTGGTAAAGTAAGCAGGATTGAGCCATCCTTGCAAGCTGCTTTTGTAGATTTTGGAAAAGAAAGACATGGTTTTTTATCTTTTAATGACATCCAATCAGATTATTATCAAATTCCAAAAAGTGATTTAAAAATAATTAAAGAAGAGGAAGAAAAAGTAAGAGAGGAATTATCAAAAGAGAATGAAGCAAAGGAGAATGAAAAAATTGCTGAGGGAAAACTTGATATCGATGACCCTATTGAAAAAAAAGATCCAGAAAACAAAGATAACCTAGTTGATGAAATTGAAAAAAAGAATGAGAGAAAATTAAAATTTAAAAGATACAAAATTCAAGAGGTGATAAAACCTAATCAGGTAATACTTGTACAAGTAATAAAAGATGAAAGAGGACAAAAAGGGGCAGCACTTAGTACATTTATTTCAATTGCGGGGAAATATATCGTTTTAATGCCTAATACTCCAAAAGGCGGTGGTATTTCTCGAAAAATTTTTAACCCTGCTGATAGAAAAAAAATTCGATCGATTTTAAATGAAATTACCATACCCAAAGAAATGGGTTTAATTGTAAGAACTGCAGGAAGTAATAAAACAAAAAATGAGATTAACCATGACCTAGATACGCTAATTAATACGTGGAATCAAATTAAAGAGAATGCAATAAACTCCATAGCGCCCTCTTTAATACATCAAGAAAGTGAAATTATTAAAAGAACAATTAGAGATATGTATGATGAAAATACTAAAAATATAATTGTTGAAGGTAACGAAGGTTATAAAAAAGCACAAAATTTCATGAAAATGATGATGCCTTCTCATGTTAAAAAAATAAAGAAATATAGAGGTAAAATTCCACTATTCGTCCAAGAAGGAATTGAAGAAAAACTTAATCAAATATTTGAGTCAGAAATTAAATTAAGTTCTGGAGGATACCTAGTAATTAATCCAACAGAGGCTTTAGTGTCGATTGATATAAATTCTGGTAGCTCTATTAAACAAAAAAATGTTGAAAGCACTGCTCTTGATACAAATCTAGAGGCTGTTGAAGAAATAGCAAGACAAATAAAGATTAGAGATCTTTCAGGGTTAATAATAATTGATTTTATAGATATGCTTAACTATGGAAACAGAAGACAGATTGAGAGAAAACTTAAGGAAAAGTGTAGAGCAGATAGAGCTAGAATTCAAATTGGTAGAATTAGTAATTTTGGCCTTCTAGAAATGTCAAGACAGAGATTAAGAGAAAGTTCAGTTAAATGGAAAATTGAACTAAGAGATGAGTCTTTTGCACAAAAACTTCTTAAAATGATAGAATTTAAATCTATTTTAAATAAAGGAAAATTTGTTGAATTAAAAGTTTGCAAAAAAATTTCTGACTTTTTAAAAGAGAATTTTGTAGATCATTTAACATATTTTGAAAAAAAAAATAAAATTAAGATAGATATTGTGACTGATAATACATTAATCGTTCCAGAATATATTATTGATATTAAGAATAAATCAAAAAAAACTTTAGAACTTATTAGTCATATTGAAACTTTAAAAAATCTTGAAAAACAATCAAAAGATAATGTTATTGATTTAAAAGATCAAAAAAAATTTAAAAAAAAAACTTACCGAAAAAAAAAATTTTTTAGAAAAGCTAGATAATACCTTTGACTGGAGATGAAGCGCTACCCATTAAAGTTTTCTCAATTCTACCAGACAAAAAACTTTGTCTTCCAGCTATTACTGCATTTTTAAATGCTAAAGCCATTTCAAATGGATTTTTTGCTTTTGCAATTGCGGTGTTTACTAGGACACCATCACAACCCAGTTCCATGGCAATTGTTGCATCTGAG
>CACNVR010000015.1 GCA_902623975.1 uncultured Pelagibacteraceae bacterium | reverse complement strand
GGATAAAATCTCTGTTGATTTTAGTGTTTCGATCATTTCTGGAAATAAATTTTTTTTATCTCCTAGTACTTCTAATTTTACAAGTTTCCAACCTCCAATTTCTCTAGCTAGTCTCAATGTTCTTAGAGCGTCTTTAGAATTAAAACATCCAGCTGTATTGGGTAAATAAGTAACTTTCTTTGGATCAATATAATCCATCAAAAGAGGTTTGGTTTTATCTGAGATATTTACTCTCCTTACAGCCACTGTAACAATCTCAGCTCCAGATAATTTGATTGCTTTGGCACATTCTTTCAAACTTTTATATTTTCCTGTTCCAACAATAAGTCTGGATTTAAATCTTTTATTTGCAATAACTAGTTTGCTGTTTTTCAACTTTATCCTCCTCCAATAAAATGAACTATTTCAATTTTATCATTTTTCTTTAATAAGATCTTATTTAATCTTTTTTTATCAACTATTTCCTCATTTAATTCAATCGCCACTTTTTTCAAAGGTATTTTCAAATTTTTTATTAAAAAAGACAGCTTTAAGTTTTCTTTAATTAATTTTGGTTTACCATTTACTTTAATTTTTATTTTTTTCATCGTATATAAAGATCAAATGAATAATAAAATAATTATTATTAATGGTCCAAATCTTAATCTATTAGGTGAAAGAGAACAATCACAATATGGTTCTACCACACTTGAAAAACTCAAAGATAGTTGTTTCACTAAATCTAAAGAGCTAGGTTTAGATCTTAAATTTGTTCAGTCTAATCTTGAAGGAGAGTTAGTAAATATCATTCAAGATAGCAGAAAATCTTATGATGGAATTATAATAAATGCTGCAGCTTTCACACACACTTCTGTAGCGATAAGAGATGCTTTGGATATTTTTAAAAAACCTATAATTGAATTACATATATCTAATATTTATAAAAGAGAGGAATTTAGACAAAAATCTTTAATTAGTGATATAGTTACTGGAGGAATCTTTGGCTTAGGATCTGATGGTTATATTTTAGCCATAATTTCAATGGAAAAACTTTTAAAAAATGAAAATAAATAAAAAAATAATCAAAGAGTTAAGTGATTACTTAGATGAATTCAACTTAACAGAATTAGAATATACTGAAAAAGATACCAAAATTAAAGTTTCTAAAAATTTAGTATCTATTAATAATCAAAATGCACCTGACACTAACGTCATTAATTCAAGCTCTGAAAACTCTAAAATACAAAACAATAAAAAACCAAACAAAGAAATTACATCACCTATTATTGGAACTGCATATCATGCACCTGAACCTGGTGCCAAAAAATTTGTTGAGGTAGGGAAAAAAATTAAAAAAGGTGACACTGTTATGATTGTTGAAGCAATGAAAACAATGAACCATGTTCCATCAATTTTTGATGGTGTTGTAAAAGAAATTCTTGTTACAGATGGTCAGCCTGTTGAATTTGGCCAAGCCTTAATTATCTTGGAATAATGTTTAAAAAAATTTTAATAGCAAACCGTGGAGAAATTGCGGTAAGAATTATAAGAGCATGTAAAGAGTGGGGGATTTCAACAGTTGCTGTTCATTCAGACGTTGATAGAGACAGCATGCATGTTAAATTAGCAGATGAAAGTGTATGTATTGGTTCTCATCAACCAGCTAATAGTTATCTCAATATTCCAGCCTTATTATCAGCAATTGATTTAACTAACGCTGAAGCTGTTCATCCAGGATATGGCTTTTTGTCTGAAAACTCAAAATTCGCAAAAATATTGGAAGAAAATAAAATTAAATTTATAGGCGCCTCATCAAAACACATTGAAATGATGGGAGACAAAATTCAAGCTAAAAAAATTGCAAAAGAACATGGGCTACCTGTTATCGAGGGTTCTGATGGAGGTGTAAAAGACATTTCAGATGCTAAAGACCTTTCAAAAAAAATTGGCTTTCCTGTTTTAATAAAAGCCTCTGGAGGTGGAGGTGGAAAAGGAATGAAAATCGTTCATAAGGTAGAAGATTTTGAAACTTTATTCTCGACTGCAAAATCTGAAGCTAAAAAATATTTTGGTAATGATGAAGTATACATAGAAAAATTTTTCCAGAATCCCAGACACATTGAGGTACAAATATTGTCTGGGAAAAACGGAACTGTTCATTTACATGAAAGAGACTGTTCTGTTCAAAGAAGACATCAAAAATTAATTGAGGAAACACCTAGCCCAGTATTAAACGATGAAATAAGAAAAGATCTTTTTGAAAAAACTGTAAGTATGGTGAACAAAATTGGTTATGAGGGAGCAGGTACAGTAGAATTTATTTATGAAGACGGAAAATTTTACTTTCTAGAAATGAATACAAGAGTTCAAGTAGAGCATCCTGTAACAGAAATGGTTACTGGAATTGATATAATTAAGGAACAAATATGGATAGCTTTTTCTGGAGAAACTGCTCTTAAACAGTCAGATATTAACCCAAGGGGTCACGCAATTGAGTGCAGAATTAATGCTGAAGACGCAAGTAAGAATTTTCAGCCCTCTCCAGGTGTTATTGGTATGTGTCACCAGCCATCTGGCTTTAGAACAAGAGTAGATGGTGCAATATTTCAAGGTTATAAAGTAACCCCCTATTACGATAGTATGATTTGTAAACTTATCTGTCACGGAAGAAATAGAGTTGAAGCAATTCAAAGGATGAATAGATCTCTCGATGAATTTGTTATAGAAGGAATCACGACTACAATTGAGTTACATAAAAAACTTCTAAATCATAAAAAATTTAAAGATTCTGATTTTAATGTAAGTTGGCTTGATAAAGAGAAAATAATTTAATAACACTTTACAAGCCATATATCATAAACTGGGTGATCAAATGGAGCTATTGATGGACTAGATGAAAACATCCATCCATTAAAAACAAAAACACCATCATTATTTTGATTACTCAAGTCCTTAACCTGAATGTATGCAATTATTTCAGGATTATCATCAAACTCTGAATTTTTGCATTTTAAACTTTTTATTGATAAATCCTTATATTTTAATGTCTCTCCATTTATAAGTTTAATTAGGGTATTTTTTGAGCTAATCTTATCTAATATCTTAATGTCTATATATCTTCCTTCTAACTCATTTGCGTAAGACATACTTGTTTTTATAAAAAAAATTAAAAAAAAAATTAAATTAATTTTTCCAACTTTTGTATTTTTTTTCAGAAACATCTTTATTTTTATTAGGAAAATAAGCTTTATCAGTTCCAGTCAAGTTTGGTTGATGAGGTTTTTGCCAATCATACTTTTTAAAGTCATGATTTTTTTCTATTTTATTTTTTGTATAATGCATCCAAGAAAACCATTCTACTGGTATTTTGGACGCGTCAATTTCATCGTTATATATAACCCATCTTTTTCCATTTTTACTTTCGTAATACCTATTTCCAAAGCTGTCTTTTCCAACAAACTTACCAAATAAAATTGTTTTTAATCGCGTACCTAGAGTGTCACGATTCCACCAAGTAAAAATTTTCTTAAAAACTGTCAACATAAAAAAAAACTAAATTTCAATTTAAAATTGTAAAAATTAAATTAGACTAAAATATGAATTTGTATATAAATAATTTAATTCATTAATCAAACAATTTAATTAATTGGGGTCAAATGGCAAAATATTTAGTTGAGACGTTTTATACATGTACATTTAAAGTTAATCATTATTTAGATGATATTAGCGAAGCTGAATTAAAAAGTCTTGAAAAAAGAGATGATGGTAAATTTGAGGTTTTAGATGTTAAATTAGATAATAGAAAAACTAAAAGCCTAGATCCTAAAAATTCCAAAGTTTTAGAAAATAACAAAATAGATTTGATCAAAGAAAATAATAATTCATCTAAAAATAGCATAGAAAATTTTATGAAATCAAACTCTAAAATCACTGACAAAACTGGAAAAAGATTCAGCATGCCAGATAGAAGAAAGGGTTATATACAAAAAGCTACTATTGGAGATCACAAAGTTTATTTACACACAGGTGAGTATGAGGATGGAAAAATTGGTGAAATATTTATTGACACAAGTAAAGAGGGTGAATTGGTAAAAGCTTTGATGAATAACTTTGCAATAGCCGTTTCTCTTGGCTTGCAATACGGCGTCCCATTGGACGAATTCATAAATGCTTTTGTCGGAACTAAATTTGAGCCATCTGGAAAAGTTCTAGGAAATGATAGAATACTAACAGCATCCTCAATTTTGGATTATATTTTTAGAGAATTAGCTATTTCTTATCAAAATAGAGAGGATTTGGCCCATACCCCAGCTATTGGAGCTACTGATAATTCGATAGATGATCAAAGTTTCGATGATCAAAATAAGTTATTAAAAATTGTAAAAGATATAACTAGTAAAGGTTTTGTAAGGAACAATTATAAAAAAAATTTAGTTGATCTTTCAGATGTTAAAATAAATCTCAAAGGAAAAAAATAAATTATTTTTTTGATTTGAGAATTAAATTCAATTCTTTTAATTGATCTTCACTTACTTGCGATGGTGCATTCATCATCAAATCTTGAGCGTTTTGATTCATAGGAAACATGGTTACTTCTCTTATATTCTTTTCTTCAGCCAAAAGCATTACAATTCTATCTATCCCTGGTGCTATACCACCATGAGGGGGAGCACCATAGCTTAGAGCATTTATCATACCACTAAATTTATCGTTGACTTGTTTTTTATCATAACCAACAATAGAAAAAAGTTTATACATTAGTTCAGGAATATGATTTCTTATAGCACCGGATGAAAGTTCAACACCATTACAAACTATATCATATTGAAAAGCTAATATTTCTAAAGGTTTATCAAAATTAATCTTATCAATTTTACCTTGTGGCATTGAAAAAGGATTATGACTGAATTCTATTTTTTTTGTTTTATCATCTTTCTCAAACATTGGGTAATCAACAACCCAACAAAAAGCAAAAACTTTTTCATCAATTAAATCTAAATCTTGAGCAATTTTATCTCTAACCAAACCAGTAATTCTTTCTAATTCTTTTTGTTCAGCGCATGCCAAAAAAATACTGTCTCCAATTTTAGCCTCTGTTTTTTTCATTATATCTTCAATAGAATTTTTTGAAAAAAATTTTCCAATAGGACCTTTTGCTACAATATCTTTATCTTTTTCTATTGTAAAATATGCAAGTCCTGACCCCCCTTGTTCTTTGGTCCATTTATCAATATTATCAAAAAAACTTCTGGGTTTATCTTTTGTATCTTTAGTTACTATACATCTGACTTTAGATCCTGATTTGACAAGTTTTTTAAATATTTCAAACTTAACGTCTTCTCTAGAGAAAATTTCTGTTATATCCTTTATTATTAAAGGATTTCTCAAATCTGGTTTGTCACTACCATATTTTAGTAAAGCATCTTTATATGGTATTTTAGGAAAAGTTTTAAACATTAATTTTTTTTTTGAAAATTTTGTGAATGTATTTACCAACAATTTTTCAACTATTTCAAAAACATCTTCTTGTTCCACAAAAGACATTTCTAGATCAAGTTGATAAAATTCACCCGGACTTCGATCTGCTCTTGCATCTTCATCTCTAAAACATGGAGCGATCTGAAAATACCTATCAAATCCAGAAACCATTATAAGTTGCTTGAACTGTTGTGGCGCTTGAGGAAGTGCATAAAATTTTCCAGGACTTAATCTACTTGGTACTAAAAAATCTCTAGCACCTTCAGGGCTTGAGGCAGTAAGTATTGGTGTTTGGAATTCTAAAAAACCTAGTTTATTCATTTCACTTCTAATAAATGAAATTACATTTGATCTTAAAATAATATTCTCATGAATTTTTTTTCTTCTCAAATCTAAAAATCTATATTTAAGTCGTATTTCTTCAGCATATTCCTGATCACTAAAAACAGGTAATGGTAATTCTTTACAATTTCCCAAGATTTCAAAATTTTCAATTGAAACTTCGATTTCACCTGTTTCAATTTCTTTGTTAATTGTATCTTTTGATCTCTCCAAAACTTCTCCGTCAATTTTAATGACAGTTTCAAGCTGAATTTTTTCTAGCCTAGAAAAATTTTTATTATCTTTATCAATGATAAACTGGGTTATACCGTAATGATCTCTCAAATCTATGAATAAAAGATTACCATGATCACGCTTTTTATTAATCCAGCCAGATAGTAAAACTCTAGATCCTACATCTTTTTTTCTTAATTCGTTACAATTATGACTTCTATATTTGTTCAATCATTCTCCTAAAATTTCTTTAATAATTGTTAAGTTAATTGATCTTTTTTTTTTTAAACTCATTTCATCAATCTTATATATAAAATCTGTTATATTGCTATATGATCTCTCAATCCGCTTTATAATAAAATTTATTAGTTTTTTATCTAAGTAAATTTGTCTATCAGATAAATTTTTAAGTATTAGAGCAAACATCAATTCATCATCTGGACTATATAAACTTTGCAAATTGAAATTTTTAAACCTTGACTGTAAATCTTTAATCTTAAATTTTATATCAACAATAGGTTTATTTGTAGTTATTATTAGATACTTTTTCTCTTGTTCAACATTGTTTATCAGAGAATAAATTAATTTTTCATCAATATTATTACTTAAATCTTCGAGTATTATATTCTGAAAATTTTTAATTTTTTCAAAATTTTCATTGTCTAATAATTTTGCATTAATTTTAATACCTTTAAATTTTTTTATAAAAATATTTATCAAATGTGTTTTTCCCGAGGATTTTTCTCCAGATATATTTAGGAATTTTTTATTCCATTTAGGCCATTGCTTAATCAAATTGTAAACATGTTCATTGCTTTTTGAAATATAAAAGTCATCATCTTGAAAATTTTGATCATAATTGAATTTCATTAATTGTTGATTTAAATCTCTCATTTGAGAACCCATATTTTATTTTCAGTGTTGAAATTAAAATTATCCTCACTCATTGATTTTAAAAATTCTGCTGGTGTACCATTAAAGATAATATTGTAGAAAACGAAATTTTTATCAAATTTCGAAATTGAATAATAATTGATAAAATCGTTAGTATTTAAATTTTTCTCAAAATTTAAAATTTTTTTATTATCAGAACTTTTGATCTTTACAGATAAAGTTAGTTTAATAGATGTATTTATTTGATTTAAATTTTTCCAATAATCTTCATATAATATTTTTAATTGTTTAATAATTTTCTCAACTTGATCTTCATTATTAATATCACTAATTTTAAATGATTGATTTTTTAAATTTACAACATTCTTTGAAGTTATTCTCGATAAAACTCTTATCTCATTATTACTTTTAAAGAATAAAGCAATTATAGAGTCTTTTAAAAAATATTTATCAGTTATCTCCTTAAAATCATACTGCTCAATATTATCGTACTCTTTTTTTAAAAAATTGAGATCCTCAATGTCTTCTGTTGGTAATACATAATCTATTAAATGAAATTTTTCTTTATATTTATTCCATGATGAAAATATTTTATTATTTGAGTACAATAATAAATCCTTATTTTTTTCTTCAATAATTATTGGCAAAAATAAAAAAGTTTTTTTTTTAGGTATTGATGGAAAAATATTTTTTTTTTCTAAGAAACTAAAAACTTTTTTTTTATTGAAAGAAACTCCTAAATTTACAAAATAAGTTTCATTGATGAAACTTTCCTCTTTTATTGTAAAAGTTTCTATCATTCCCTTAATTTCATTTAATTTAATATTTTGAATCATTTTTTTATCTATGTCTTTTAATATTAATGAAATTAACTCAAAGAAGGCTTCCTTAAATCCTTGATCTATTACTAAATTTTTATCAAAATTTATCTCAAAAGGCTTTGAAATTTCTATATTTTCAATACTAAAGGATTTTGCCTCTACTTTTGTTGTGGAAAAAAAAAATAAAAATAGAGATAGAATTATTAATAAAATATATAAACTTTTTGAAAGAATAAAATTATTTATATTTTTCATACTATATAGTAATGAATAAAAAATTATTTACATATAAAAAAAGTGGTGTTGATATACGTTCAGCAGATAAATTTGTAAAATATATAGCAAATATTGCATCAAAAAAAAAAGGTAAAAATAGGTTAAATAATATCGGTGGCTTCGGCTCTATTACTGATATTCCATCTAAATTAAAAAAACCAAAAATTGTAGCATGCACAGATGGTGTTGGAACAAAAATTGAGATTGCGAACATATTAAAAAAATATGACACTATTGGAATAGATTTAGTAGCTATGAGCGTTAATGATTTAATAGTTCAAGGCGCTAAGCCTTTATTTTTTTTAGATTACATATCAATTAATCAAATAAATCTTAAAAAACTGAAATCAATCATTAAAGGAATAATTAAAGGATGTGAACATGCTGGATGTGAACTTGTTGGAGGAGAGACTGCAGAAATGCCAGGTACATATGCAAAAAATAAATTTGATATTGCTGGTTTTGCAGTGGGTATCGTCGAAGAAAATAAAATACTAAATAAAGACAAAATTAAAAAAGATGATCTTATATTGGCAATACCCTCTAGTGGATTACATTCAAATGGTTTTTCTTTAGTAAGACATATTATTAATTTAAGAAAAATTAATATCAAAAATAACAAATACTTAAAAAAAGAACTTTTAAAACCAACAAAAATTTATGTTAAAGAGATTCTTGATTTAATTAATAATGACCTAATTAATGGATGTGTAAATATAACTGGTGGTGGATTAGCTGATAACATTAAACGTGTTATTCCCAATAATCTTGAAGCAAACATTAACCTTAATATGATTGAAACTTTAGAAATATTCAAATGGCTCAAAGAAAAAGGAATACCTGATGAGGAGATGCTCAAAACATTCAATTGCGGCGTTGGGTTTTGTATAATAGTGAATTCAAAAAAACTGGAAAAAGTAAAAAAATACTTTTCAAAAAACTTTAAACCTTACGTAATTGGTAAAATTATAAAGGGACAAAAAAAAGTAAGTTTAAATGGTTCAATTAATTGGCTTTAAAAAAATTAAAACTGCCATCTTTATATCAGGAAGGGGTAGTAATTTAAAATCTTTAATCAAATTTTCAAAAACTAAAAGTTCGCCTATAAGTATTGATTTAATTATTTCTAACAATCATAATGCAAAAGGTTTAAAATATGCAAATATATTCAAGATTAAAAAAAAGATTTTTAGATTTAAAGATAAGACTCTTGCAGAAAAAAAAATACTTTTAGAAATAAGAAAATATAAAATCAATTTAATTTGCTTAGCAGGATTTATGGAAATTTTATCAAAAAAATTTATTAAAAATTTCAAAGGTAAGATATTAAATATTCATCCATCTTTACTTCCAAAATATAAAGGCTTAAATACTCATCAAAAAGCAATCAATAATAAGGAAAGTTATTCGGGATGCACTGTGCATTTTGTTAATCATAAGTTGGATTCTGGTAAGATAATTCTGCAAAATAAAGTCAAAATAACCAAAAAAGATACACCCAAATCTCTTGCTAAAAAGATATTAGTTCAAGAACATAAAATATATCCAAAAGCTATATTGAAAGTATTTAATCTTTAAAAAAAAAATCTATTTCTATTTTAGCATTTTCTAAACTATCAGACCCATGAACAGAATTTTTGTCTATTGAGATTCCATATTTTTTTCTAATAGTGCCCTCTTTCGCATCTTTAGGATTCGTTGCTCCCATGAGCTCTCTATTTCTTAAAACTGCATTGTTTCTCTCAAGAACCATAACTATTATTGGGCCAGATGAAAGATAGCTACAAAGATCATTATAAAATGGTTTTGTTTGATGGACTTTATAAAAATTTTCTGCCTCTGATTTTTCAATTTGAATTTTTTTTTCTTTCAAAATTAAAAAACCATCATTTTTAAACATTACTTTAATTTCATTTTCAAGATTTCTCTCTACTGCATCAGGTTTAATTATAGATAAAGTCTGCTCTAACTTACTCATAATACTCTTCAATTAATTTATTTAATAACCTAACTCCATAACCAGTCGCTCCACCTGAATTTAATGCACCACCATATTTTGAAAATGCCATACCAGCTATATCGAGATGGGCCCAAGGTGTTTTGTTTAAAATAAACCTTTGTAAAAATTGTGCAGCAGTAGTTGAACCTGCACCACCAACATAATTAATATTCTGCATATCTGCATTTTTAGAATCTATAAGCTTATCATAATTTTCATTTAACGGCATTCGCCAAACTTTTTCCTCTACTTTAAGACCTGCCTCAACCAACTGTTTTGACAATTTATCATCATTTGAAAATAAACCAGCATATTCAGAACCTAAAGAGACAATTATAGCTCCAGTTAGTGTAGCTAAATCAATAATAAATTTTGGCTTAAATTTTTTCTCAGTGTAGGTAAGTGCATCAGCTAAAACTAATCTACCTTCAGCATCAGTATTTAAAACTTCCACGGTTTTTCCACTATAAGATTTTACTATATCTCCAGGTCTTTGAGCATTTCCTCCTGGCATATTTTCAACAAGCCCTACAACGCCAACCGCATTTATTTTTGCTTTTCTTAAAGCTAAACTTTTCATTAGCCCTACCACTACCGCTGACCCAGCCATATCATAAGTCATGTCCTCCATAAACTTAGCTGGTTTTAATGATATGCCTCCCGTATCAAAACAAACTCCTTTTCCAACAAAAGATAAGGGCCTAGAATTATTTTTTAATCCTTTCCACTCCATGGTTACTAAATAAGATCCTCTGATACTTCCTTGACCTACTCCAAGTAAAGTATTCATACCAAGTTTTTTTAATTTTTTTTCATTATAAATATTTATTTTAAGT
>CACNVR010000014.1 GCA_902623975.1 uncultured Pelagibacteraceae bacterium | reverse complement strand
AATAGAAGTTTTAGATAGCAGCGAAAAAACTGCTGGTGGAATAATCATACCTGATACAGCACAAGAAAAACCACAAGAAGGTAAAGTAGTTGCCGTTGGTGGTGGTGCGAAAACTGAAGACGGCAAAACTATACCAATGGATGTAAAAGTTGGAGATAAAGTTTTATTTGGCAAATGGTCAGGAACTGAAGTCAAAATTGATGGCAAGGAATACAGCATAATGAAAGAATCAGACATTATGGGTGTTTCAAGTAAATAATTTAATTTAAAGGAGAAAATAAAATGGCAAAAATAGTAAAATTTGATGCAGAAGCAAGAGCAGCAATGATTAGAGGAGTAAACATTCTTGCTGATACAGTTAAAGTAACTCTGGGACCAAAAGGAAGAAATGTTGTTATGGATAAATCTTATGGCGCTCCAAGAATTACAAAAGATGGTGTCTCTGTTGCTAAAGAAATTGATCTCGAGGATAAATTTGAAAACATGGGAGCTCAAATGGTTAAAGAAGTTGCTAGCAAAACAAACGATGAAGCTGGTGATGGAACAACTACAGCGACTATTCTTGCACAGGCTATCGTAAAAGAAGGTGTAAAATATGTTACTGCAGGAATGAATCCTATGGATGTAAAAAGAGGAATTGATGCTGCGGTAGATGTAGTTAAACAAAATCTTGTATCTTCAGCTAAAAAAGTAAAAGATAGTGACGAGATTGCTCAAGTTGGAACGATTTCTGCTAATGGGGATAAAGAAATTGGTACTATGATTTCCAAAGCAATGCAAAAAGTTGGTAATGAAGGAGTTATCACCGTCGAGGAAAACAAAGGAATTGAAACAGAGTTAGATGTTGTTGAAGGTATGCAGTTTGATAGAGGATATTTATCTCCATACTTCATTACAAATAGTGATAAAATGACTACTGAATTAGAAAATCCTTTTATTCTGTTACACGAAAAAAAATTAACAAACTTACAACCAATGGTTCCTCTTTTAGAGGCAGTTGTTCAAGCTGGAAGACCTTTAATGATTATTTCTGAAGATGTTGAGGGCGAAGCATTAGCTACTTTAGTAGTTAATAAGTTAAGAGGAGGTTTAAAAGTTGTCGCTGTGAAAGCACCAGGATTTGGAGATAGAAGAAAAGCCATGCTTGAAGACATAGCGATACTTACTGGTGGTTCAGTTATTTCTGAGGATCTAGGAATTAAACTCGAAAATGTTAAACTTGATGATCTAGGTTCTTGTAAAAAAATTAAAGTTGATAAAGATAACAGCACTATAGTTAATGGTTCAGGTAAAAAATCAGATATAGAAGCTAGATGTTCTTCAATCAAACAACAAATTGATGAAACAACTTCAGACTACGATAAAGAAAAGTTGCAAGAGCGATTAGCAAAATTAGCTGGTGGTGTTGCAGTAATTAAAGTTGGTGGTGCAACAGAAGTTGAAGTAAAAGAAAGAAAAGATAGAGTAGAAGATGCTTTAAATGCAACAAGAGCTGCTGTTGAGGAAGGTATTGTTACTGGTGGTGGTTGTGCATTGTTGTATGCTGCTCAAGATCTTGAAAAAGTTAAAGCTAAAGGTGAAGATCAAAAAGCTGGTGTTGATTTAGTAAGAAGAGCATTAGAGGCTCCTATTAGACAAATTACAAAAAATGCTGGTGTGGATGGATCAGTAGTTGTTGGCAAACTCTTAGAACAAAATAAAAAAACACATGGATATGACGCTCAAAACGAGGAGTATTGTGACATGTTCGCTAAAGGTATAATTGATCCTGTGAAAGTTGTTAGGACTGCTTTACAAGACGCAGCATCTATTTCAGGATTATTAGTAACAACTGAAGCTATGATAGCTGATAAACCTGAGGAAAAAGATTCAGCTCCTGCTGGAATGCCTGGAGGAATGGGCGGCATGGGCGGCATGGGAGGAATGGGTGGAATGGGAATGTAATCCCCATTAATCTCAAACAAAAATTCAAAAAGGGCAGTTTTTACTGCCCTTTTTTTTTATCTATACAAAAATCGTTAGTGATAAAGGAGTGATGAAGGAATGATGAAGGATTTGGTAGTGTTATAGTCTCATTTGCAACAATAACACTATTTCCAAATTTCATCGAGATTACTCTTTATCTTATTTTCATACAGGTCAATAAGATCATAATTATTATCAATAATTTTTTGATGTTTATTTAATTCATTTTCGATTTCATTTTGTACTGATAAATCTGGTAATGGTATTTCAAGATTCTTTATTTCTAAAGTAATACCACCAATCTGACCAGGAATATAAGATTTAATATTTTTTTGGATTTCATTTGATTTAAGAAGATAATAAAGAAATCTACTTTTTATTTTTCCATTTGATCTAATAATATAAACATGTTCATTTACTGATGCCTTTTCAAATTCACTGTTGTAATAACCAACTTTTCCTGTAGTGGCACCATCTTTTACCATTAAAACATCATCTTTGATTAATTTGCCTTTTTTGATTTTATTGAAATGATCTTTAGAAGTAAAAACCATTTCGTTTGTATTTATTTTCCCATCATTAGTTATTTGAGCACCTCCTATGCTTGGAATACCTTCGCTTATTGATCCACCTTTTTCTCGTGATCCAGTAAAAATTTCTGATATTTCTCCTAATTTAACTTTATGCCATTCTTTTTTAAATTTAATTACAGGAATATAATTTTCTATGATTATTTTACATCCATCAATTATTTTTTGATAAGGATCTAATTCGTTTACAATTTCATTTTGTCTTTCAATTGATGGGATAGGGATTTTCACACTCCCTAGTAAGTTACAGTCCATTGTAACATTAGTTGCTCCCTTCATTAGAGGGACAAGTATTTCATCTTTTTTGTTTAGCAATATATAATACAAATATTTTGTTAAAATTTTATTTTGATCTTTTGAAAAAAGTGCACACATTGTATTCGCAAGTGCAAATTTACCTTCAAAATAGTGTAATCTCTTTATGTCTGCTTTACCATGACCAGATGATGAGACTATTGGAATACATACTGCTTTACCATCATAATCAAAATGATCTGCAGTTTTAGTTTTTGGAGCAGGAGTTATCATGGAAAATTCACCTGGAGGAGTTGCTTCATTAGGTGATAAACCAAGTTTTATATCACAGATTTTATCTAACTTATCATGATTTATATTATCTGGTATCTTGTTTCTATTTGGTAAATCATACCATCTTCCTAATAAGTTAATAGATTTGTTAATAGTAATATCCTTTTTTGATACCAAAAATGAAATTGGATCTGATGATCTTTTAAAATCTTGTGAATTGTCAGATATAAATCTTTTATATATATCAAGAGATTTTGTTAATTGTTCTCCATCAATTGGTTTTCTTGTATCTGTTTGTGTGAAACCATCATTAGTTATTTCAATAAATAAAATTTCTTTTAATTTTTTTGATAAAATTTTATCTATAATCAATATATGAGTTTTTACACTTGCATATGGTTTAAATACACCTGCTGGCAAAGATATATCTGCAATCAAACCTGTATTAATAATATCATTTCTTAATTTTTTGTATTGACCTTGTGAATTAAAATTAATTCCTTCAGGAACAATTATTGATGCTTTACCATTAGGAGTTAAATGTTCTAATATGTAACTTGTAAAGAGTACTTCTGCTTTTTTTGATTTTACAGCGAAAGTATCGTGAGGTTTGATTCCACCTTTGGGTGAAAAAAAAGGAGGATTTGCCAAGATAATGTCATAATAATCATTCCATTTTTCTAAAGAAGTTAGACAGTCGTATTCAGAAATTTTTGGAGTAGTAAAATTATTTAAATACATATTAACTAAAGAGGTTCTAACCATTTTAGGTTCAATATCGTACCCATTTATATTATTTCCAAGATCAATAAGTTCAGATGAATTTAAATTATCTCCAAGTTTTTTTTTTGTATTTGTTTCAAGAATATATTTGTACGAAGATATTAAAAAACCTGCAGTACCACATGCAGGATCTAAAATTGAATTATTTTTTTGTGGGTTAACGAGTTTCACAATAAAATCTATAATATGTCTTGGTGTTCTAAATTGTCCTAATTTACCTTGAGCGCCTGTCTTTGATAATAAATATTCATAAGAATTTCCTAAATTTTCAGAATGTGAATAATCAAATCCATCAATTTCTTTTAAAAACATATTTAGACTTGAACTTTCATTGAGCGGTTGAGGACAATTTTTGAATATATCTCTGAATAATTGAGGTAAATTTATATTAAGATACATACTCTCAGTTGCTTCTTTATATAATCTCATTCTTTCATTACCTGATATTTTGTTATTAAGAAGATTACTCCAATTATACTTTTCATAATCTCCAACAAAGAAAGATCTCTTACCACCTTGATTTACAGAAAAATTATCCATATCGCTCATGAATTTATAGATCAATCCGATTGTAATTTGATCCACCTGATCTTGAGGGATGGGAAATTTACTTACTAAAATATCACAAAGTGTATCTATTCTTTTTTTTGTATTACTATCTAACATCTGTAAATTTATTTAAATCCAAATTTTTATTTACATAATTAATAATATCTAAAGTTGTATTTTTTGGGATATTTTTAAATGATTTCATTACTGGATGAACATGTAAATTTGCGTATAATTTTTTATCAAGATTTTCTCTAAATTCTCTATCAATTATATAAGTCTCAAATACTTTTTTAATATCTTCAAATGAATTTTCATCTGGTTTAAATTTATCATCAAATTTTTCAAATTCTTCTTCTAAAATGTCTTCTCTATTTTTAATTTTATTAATATAACCAAACAAGTATAATAGAAGTTCTTTGATTGAAATATTCACATCCAACCCTAATGAATCCCTTAATTTTTCAAGAGAATAAGAACTTTTAAAATATTTTTCATTTAGATATTTTTCTGCTTCTTCAAAATTTTGAATTTCAACTAAACCTTTTAATTTAGAATAAGAGTGCTCATCTTTTAATATATCATTTTTAAAAGATTTATATAAATCCCTATCTATTCTCATTCCTGCCTGAGGTATATTTATTTCCTCAGTCCGTTTGATTGGATCTAAATTTTTATTAAAAACTTCTTCTGAAATTGGAGGATTAGGAAACTCTCCACCTTTAGATCCTCCACTTGGAAGTTTCAATGTTTGATCATAATCAAATTCTTCTTCGAAATATTGATAGTTTTTAAAATAATCAAATAGTTTAAATGAGGACTTTATCGAGTTGATTGTTTTCGGTATTTCCTTCTTGTCAGTCCAACATACTTTAAAATCAAACAATCTAGTTCCTCTTCCCTTCATTTGTATAAATTCTGTTGGTGAAAATATTGGTCGAAACAAACAAATATTTATCAGATCTTTACAATCATATCCTGTTGTCATCATCCCAACAGTTACACATACTCTTGCTTTCGAAGTTTTATAAAATTGATTTAAAGGTGAATTTCCTCTTAATTTGTTATTTTTAAAATCAATAGTCATTTGTTGAGGATCAGGTTTTTTAACATCGGATGTAACTTGAATAGCAAAGTCAGATTGATACTGACCAGGAAAATATTTTTCTGCAAGTTCATTTAAAATTATTGTAATCTTTTCTGCATGTTTTTGAGAAACACAAAAAACTAATGATTTTCCTATTTCATTTGTATACGGATCTCTCATTGCATTTTGAAAAAATGCATTACAAAATGATAGATTTGTTTCATCAGATTTAAATTTTCTCTCATAATCTTTTTTAAAAAACATTTGTTCATCAACGTCTCTGCCATCTTTATCCACTCCCTTAAAAGTTAAACCCTCTTTGCTCATCATATCTGCCGAGAGACCTGTTTCTACATCAACAACAGTAGGATTAATTAAAAAACCATCTTTAACTCCATCAAGCAAGGTATATCTGTAAGTGGGTTCACCATCCTCGCATCCAAATATAGAGTAAGTATCTAGCATTAATCTTCTCTCTAATTGTTTAGGGTCAATCATTGACATATCATCTTCATTCACTGATTTAAGAAAATCTCTTGGTGTTGCTGTTAGACCTAATTTAAATCCAATAAAATATTCAAAAACATTTCTACTTCTTTGACCTAAACTTCTGTGTGCTTCATCTGAAATGACTAAATCAAAACTATTAGGTTTAAATATTCTTTTATACTTATTGTGTTTAGTAAATGATTGAACAGTAGAAATTACTATATTTGCTCTTCTCCAATCATCTTTATTTTCCTTCCAAATTGCTGTTTCAAAATCATTTTGAAGGATGTCATTAATTTCTTTTTTTGCTTGATTCTCCAATTCCAGTCTATCAACCAAAAATAAAACTCTATTAACTTTATATAATCTTAAAAACATTTTAATTATAGCAGCAGATGTCGTTGTCTTTCCTGTGCCTGTCGCCATCTCTAGTAAAAATCTATCACCACCATTTTTAATTTTTGATTGAATTGCATTAATTGCGGCAACTTGGTAATATCTTAAAAATCTTAAATTATTTTTTTTAAGAAATTCGTTTTTTTTGTTTTCAATTATGTAATCTGGATCATTTTTGTATTGTGGAAATTGTGTTAATGCTAAATAGTCATCATTGATACCATCTTTTTCATTCTCATCTCTGGGAGGATTAAACGACTCCATTCTCATTTCTAACTCTTCTTGTGAAGGAAACTTTTGAATGACAAATGGGTTACCCTGCTTCAAATCCCAAAGATAGTGAGTAAAACCATTGGATAAAATTATAAATCTACATTTAAGAGAATTCGCATAATCTCTTGCCTGTTCTTTTCCAGAGAGAGGGGATTTTGAATGATTTTTTGCTTCAACTGTACAAAGATGATTTTCTTTAGTGCTTAATAAAACATAGTCTGCCTCACCAAATTCATTAATGATTTCTGTTTCGACATTTATTTCATGGTCTTTGACATAACCAGGGAGTTTCCATTCTGCCTCTAACAGCATCTTATCAATAATAATCCTGGCATTAGTCTCTTTTGGTTTCATATTTATTATTGAAATTAGCACTCATTATAGAATAGAACAATTTTTGAATTGCTTTGAAATTGCTTTAAATAGTGATGAAGAGTGATGAAGGAATTTTCAAAATGTTAAGTAAATCAAGTATTATTAGAAACCAGTATGAGAATGTAACCCAGCTTCGAATACAAAAAATTTAAGGCCATCTTTTGATGGCCTTTTTTTTTGGAAATACTAAAATAATACAATGTCAAAAAGGTACAGTGGGAAATCATTTAAAGACTCAAGTCTCAATAAAAAACCGAAATTTACTCTAAAAGAAAAAAGAAGATTAAAAAGAGAAAAGGCAAAAAAAACAAAATAACCTCATTTTTTGCTCAAAATACTAATATTTATTGGTTTTTTTAAAGTTTTCAAAAAAATTTTTTAAGGTATAAGAGCCAGAATTTATGAACAAAAATATTAGAAACATCACTATAATCGCACACGTTGATCACGGAAAAACTACCTTAATTGATAATCTGATGAAACAAAGCGGCTCATTTAGGGAAAATGAGGTTGTAGATGAAAGATTAATGGACTCAGGTGAACTTGAAAAAGAAAGAGGAATAACAATTTTGGCAAAACCTGCATCTATTAATTGGAAAGATTCAAGAATAAACATTATTGATACACCAGGTCACCGAGATTTTGCAGCAGAAGTTGAAAGAGTTCTAAGCATGGCAGATGGAGCGTTACTTTTAATCGACTCTGCTGAAGGAGTTATGCCTCAAACAAAATTCGTTTTATCTAAAGCTCTAAAACAAGGTTTAAAACCAATTGTTGTAATCAATAAATTGGACAAATCAGATCAAAGAGCCAATGAAGTTTTAGATGAAACTTTTGATTTATTTGTTAGTTTAGATGCAAATGAAGAACAACTAGACTTTCCAGTATTATATGCAAGTGGAAGATCTGGTTGGGCTGATAGAGAAATTGATGGTCCAAGAGAAAATTTAAATCCTTTATTAGATCAAATAATTGATCACGTAAAACCAGCTGAATTAGATAGATCAAAACCCTTTGCAATGCTATCTACTCTTCTTTATGCAGACAATTTTTTAGGGAGAAGCTTGGTTGGAAGAATTGCCCAAGGAACTGCTAAAGCTAATCAATCAATTAAAGCAATAAATCTAAAAGGTGAGAAAGTGGATGAAGGAAGACTAACTAAAATTTTTAGATATGAAGGCACGAAAAAAGTGCCAATCGAAATTGGTGAAGCTGGTGATATTGTAGTTATCGCTGGTTTAGAAAAAGCAAATGTTGCGGATACGATTTGTGACCTTGAGATAAATAATCCTATTAAAGCTACTCCAATAGACCCACCAACAATGTCGATTACAATAACTGTAAACACATCTCCTCTCGCAGGAACCGAGGGCAAAAAGCTCACAAGTACTCAGATTAGAAATAGACTGATTCAAGAAGCTCAAAATAATGTTGGAATTACTTTTACAGAAAATGAAGGTAATGATTCTTTTGTTGTGAGTGGGCGAGGTGAATTAATGTTAGAAATTTTACTCACTCAAATGAGAAGAGAAGGTTTTGAAATGACAGTTAGTCCCCCAAAAGTACTCTATAAAAAAGATGAAAATGGTAACAAACTGGAGCCAATAGAAGAAATAACTATGGATCTAGATGAGGAACATTCATCAAAAATAATTGACTCAATGAATAGAAGAAAAGGCAAATTAATTGAACTAAAAGATACTGGTAAAAATAAAAAAAGATTAATCTTTCATGCACCAACAAGAGGTTTGATGGGATACACAAGTCGGTTTTTAACACTTACAAAAGGTAATGGAGTAATTAACAGAATTTTTTATGAGTATGGACCATTTGAGGGTGAAATGGAAGGTAGAAGAAATGGTGCACTTATTTCAATGGAACAAGGAAAAGCAGTTGCATTTGCAATATTTAATTTACAGGCTAGGGGTGAGATGTTTGTAACTCATAATGATCCTGTTTATCCAGGTATGATTGTAGGATTATCTCCTAAACCAGGTGATATGATTATTAATGTCATGAAAGGTAAAAAATTAACTAATATGAGAACACAAGGTACAGATGAAAACGTTGTTCTAACACCAGTAAGAAAAATGTCGATCGCGGAGCAACTAAGCATGTTAAATACTGATGAAGCTTTAGAAATCACTCCAGACTCTTGTAGATTAAGAAAAGCAATTCTAGATCCACATGAAAGAAAGAGAAGTGAAAAATCAGGCGCCGCAGCCTAATCGAAAATTTTATCAACTAAATATAAACCCAAAGCAACACAAGGACCAATTCCAAAAGCAAATAATAAGGTTCCCACTCCCACAGTTCCGCCTAGGTACCATCCAATACTTACAACAGAGATCTCTAAAAAAGCTCTTACGGCAGCAACTGGTAAATTCGTTTTTTTTTGTAGACCAATCATCAAGCCGTCTCTTGGTCCTGCTCCAAGATTAGATACTAAATAAATACCTCCACCAATTCCAACTGTTATTACTGAAATTATTGCTAGAATTAACTGATATAAGTAGTTAGATGGGGTTGGAACAAATTTTATACAAAGATCAATCATCAGTGCGATAATGATTGCATTAAGTATTGTCCCCATGCCTGGTTTTTGACCAAGTGGTATCCACAAGATTAAAACTGCAACACTAATCAGAAATGTTATTGTTCCTATACTCAAGTGAACATTTAAAGAAATACCTTGTGCTAAAACACTCCATGGAGAAGCACCAGTAAAAGACACAATTAATAAACCTTCT
This sequence comes from uncultured Pelagibacteraceae bacterium, assembly GCA_902623975.1. GTDB lineage: Bacteria > Pseudomonadota > Alphaproteobacteria > Pelagibacterales > Pelagibacteraceae > Pelagibacter. The sequence continues at coordinate 3,467 of CACNVR010000014.1, read as the reverse complement.
CCAAGACCAAATAACATTAAACCAAAACATAAAAAAAAGAATGTAGAGAATTTTGGTTTAAAATTATAAGGCTTATCAGAACTCCAATTGACCCTTGGTATTTTCTTAATTTTTAAAAACATTTTAATAAATTATTTCTATTGTTAACAAATTCTATTAAACTAGTTGTTAAATGAAAAAAATTATAGTCATTTTATTTCTCTTAATTTATCAAACAAATTCGATTGCTCATATCGGACATTACATTAAATTTAAGAAAATTGAGATGGAAATTTTTCGAAATGGTGAGCTTATTGGCTATAATCATTATTTTTTCAAAAGAGATGGATCAGAAACTATTGTTACTAATCAAATTAAATTTGTAGTTAAACTTTTGGGAGCAACAGTTTTTCAAGTTGAGGGTTATGGTGAAGAAAAATATCTCAAAGATCAATTAGTTTCTTATAATTCTAAAACTTTACAAAATGACAAAAAAAAGTTTGTTAATTTAACATTTAATCAAAAAAATCAAAAATTTGATATTAAAGGCTCTTCATATAGTGGAGAAGCCTCAACTGATAACGTGATTGGAAATTGGTGGAATCACAAAATTTTACAAGCTAGTTCTCAGATAAGTCCTATCTCAGGGAGTATTAAGGATCAAGTAGTAACTTTTTTAGGAAAAGAAAAAATAGATCTTTATGGAAAAGTTTATGATGTTGATCACTTTACACTGAAATCTAAAAATATGAGTATACCAAAAGATAAAAGATTAGATTTTGATATTTGGTATGATCGTAAAAATTATATGATATTAAAAGTATCTTATTCAAGAATGGGTAATTGGGAATATAAATTAAAAAATTTTAATTAATCTATTTTGAGATTTTTTTGAATAAATCCTGTGCACTTATCCATCCAGACTCTAATCTAGGTCCAACAAACCAATCAGCACAAACACCTATTTTTTTTTTAGGATCCCAAAAACTTTTAATTTTAAAAGGTTTCGAATTAGAGGAATATTTCCAACCATGATTTGAAATAAAATTAATTTTTGTTTTTTTAATTTTTGAAAGTTGAAAAAATTTATCAATCATAATTTTTGAATTTTCTTTTTTATTTCTTTTATTTTGATTAATCTTTTTATTAGCCCATTCAAACGTACTTTGAAGAGTCCATAAATCATATTTTGATTTAAATCTTTTTTTTGAATTTTCATTTCCAGCCCAACCTAAAATTGAATCTTCAAACAGATAGCTACTATTTGACTTCATGTTCTTTTTAATCGCGATCATGGTGGTAATATTTGCGTCCATTTTTAGAGATTTTTTTAAAAAAGAATTATTAATGAATTTTCTGGAGAGTTTTTTGAGTTGCGGAAAAGGGCAAGTTAAAATGATACACTTAAAAGTATAGTGTTTTCCATTGGCAAAAAATAAATGCCAAGATTTATTCTTGTGATAAATCTTTATTAATTCACTTTGATAATTACAATTAATATTTTTTAAAAGGTATTTACTAATATCATTGTTTCCATTTTTCCCAATAATCTTAATATGTTTTTTATCCTCTTTTTTTTGGGAATTTAGAAACACATGTTTTCCACCCCAGACCTTTAAAATTTTTTTTTTGATTAATATTTTCGTAAATTTTTTAAATTCATTTGTTTTAGGTGAAATATACTGAGTACCGTGATCAAAACCTATTTTGCCTTTAATTCTCTTAAAAGAGGCGCGTCCTCCTGGCCCTCTTGCTTTGTCAAATAAAATTACTGAATGTTTTTTTCTTAAAAGATTAGCAATAGTAGCTCCGGAAATTCCAGAGCCAATTATACAAAATTCACTCATTTGCCAGCTACAACCATTCCATCAATCATCATGGTTGGTGAATTAGTTGCATATTTGAAATCAAGGTCATTTGCCAAGGTAATATTTTGAAACATATCCTTAAAATTACCCGCTATTGTAATTTCATTTATTGGATACTTAAATTCTCCATGTTCAATTAAAAACCCTGTTGCACCAACCGAATAATCACCAGTTACAATATTGCTTCCATGGCCAATTGTTTCAGTGATGTAGAGACTTTTCGAATTTAAATTTAATAGTTCTTTAAAACTTATATTTCCATTTTCAAAATAAAGATTACTAGTTCCTCCACATCTTCCATTTGACTTAAGATTTAATTTTTTTCCGTTATAAGTATCTATTAAATAATCTTTTAAAATACCTTGCTCCACTAATTTAAGTGTATCATTTTTTACTCCCTCGCTATCAAAATTTCTTGAACCTAGGCCTTTTAATATATCCGGTTTATCTATCACACTGACTTTATTTGAAAATATTTTTTGATTAATTTTATCTCTTAAAAATGAAGTTCCTCTAGATATGACTGATGAAGAAATGGCACTTGCAAAAGTGCTCAATATTCCTTTGGCAATCCTTTTATCAAAAATTATAGAAATTTTCTCACTACCTATTTTTTTAGGGTTCAATTTTCTTATAGTTTGACGAGCAGCTAATTTACCCAATTCTTCGGGATCATCTAGGTCTTTCAAAAAACATTTACTAGAATACTCGTAATCTCTCTCCATGTTTTTTTCATCTTTCGCAACTGTTACACTTGATGCTGTAAATGATGATGTTTTATAACCATTACAAAAACCTTCACTGTTTGCTAAAATAAAATTTGATTTATTTTGAGTAAAACTAGATTCTGTATTTATTATTTTTTCATTATTAAAGGCAGAAGCTTCTAATTTCTTCAAGTAGTCTATTTTTTGATCATTTTCTATGTGGGTATCATCATAAAGATCTAAATTTTTAACCTCATTTGCTAATAAATCTTTGTCTGGTAGAGAATTAAATTCATCCTCAGGTGTGTTTTTTGTTGAGACGACACACTTTTCAATCAAAATTTTTAAATTATCATTTAATAAATTAGATGATGATATAGAAGATTTTTTTTTGCCAATGTAAGTGGTAATACTAATTCCAAGATCATCTGATCTATTTGACTCATCTAAATTTTTATTTCTAAAATTAACTGTTTCAGAAACAGAATTTTTTACAATAACACTAGTCTCAGACGCACCTAACTTTTTTGCTAAACTTAGACAATATGAGGCTTTTTTTTCTAAAAATTCTTGATCTTTAACCATTTAAAGTTTTGTACCGCCGACAGTCATTTTATTTATTAATATTGATGGCTGTGCTACCCCAACTGGAACACCCTGTCCAGCCTTACCACACGTTCCAATACCAGGATCTAACATCATATCATTTCCTATCATTGAAACTTCTTTTAAAATTGAAGGACCATCACCTATCAAAGTAGCACCTTTAATTGGGGATCCAATTTTACCGTTAATAATTTCGTAGGCTTCTGTGCAATTAAATACAAATTTTCCAGAGGTAATATCAACTTGTCCACCACCGAAGCTGACTGCGAAAATACCTTTATCCACTGACTTGATCATCTCGTCTTGA
>CACNVR010000013.1 GCA_902623975.1 uncultured Pelagibacteraceae bacterium | reverse complement strand
AATAAAGGAGTGTCGATTTCAAAGTATAAAAAGAAAACAGATATAATAATAGCGTATACAGGTGGACTTTTAATTAAAATATCAAAGGAAAAACTTTTTTTTGCTAAAAAAACACCTAGTGTAAAATGGAATAGAATTATGACAGAAGCTATAGCAGAAGCAACACCGAGACCTTGAGTGCCATATGCAAAAAGGCAAATTGGAACACCCATATTACCGGTATTTGGTAGAATTAATGGAGGAAGCTCCATACTTAAATCCTTTTTAAGAAAAAAAAGAAGCAAAAGCCCAACAATTGCAAAACCAGCAATCATTATTATAGCATAAATAAAATAATGAATAAAAATATCTAAAGTAATTCCAGTTGTTGTTACAGTATAAAAAATCATTGCTGGTGTACCAATGTTACCAGCAAAATTTGTTATGAAATTCGTATCGAATTTAGGGTTTTTCTTACCGAGATAGTAACCAACTCCAATAACAAAAAAAACAGGAAAAATAACTTCAAAAATTTTAATATAAATTTCCATTAATTATATAGTCTAATTAATGTTGGAAATTTTAATATGTTTCTGTTCTTTCTAAATATTGATAAACAATTTCTAGCATTTTTTTCTGATGTTTTATGCGTAATTATAACTATAGTAGCTGTATTTCTTTTTTTATCAGGTGTTTGTATTATTCTTTTTACAGATATTTTATATTTAGCTAGTCGATTAGTTATAGAAGATAGAACACCTTGCTTATCTTTAACTTCAAATCTTAAATATAAAGAGTTTGAATAGTCGTCATTATTAAAGACCTTTACAGTTTTTCTTTTATTTGAGGAAATTCCAAAAGGATATTTAATATTTCCTCTAAGAATAGATAATAAATCAGATAATAAAGAAGATGAAGTGGGTCCTGGACCTGCGCCTTCCCCTTGAAGTATGCTTTCTCCTACCGGCTTACCTTCCGTAATAACAGCATTCATAACACCATTTACATTACCGATGTATGTATCTTTACTAACTAAACACGGATGAACAGTCTCAAATAAGCGATTATTTATCATTTCAGATATACCAAGTAACTTAATTCTAAGATTTAGTTGATTTGCGATTTTAATATCTTTTAAATCAATGTTTTCAATACCTTCCATAATACACTTGTGATTTGAAATTTGATTATTAAATGCAAGAGCTGATAGGATCCTAACTTTTGCAAAGGCATCAAACCCGTTTAAATCTAATTTAGGATTACCTGGTTCGGCATAACCAAGTTTTTGAGCCTTTTTTAAAACTTTATCGAATGTTTCATTTGAGTTTTCCATTTCAGTCAAAATATAATTAGTTGTGCCATTTAAAATTCCATAAACCTTTTTAATCTTATTTGTCGCTAAGCCTTCCTTGATTGTTCTTAATATTGGGATACCGCCAGCTACTGAGGCTTCAAATTCTAGATTTACATTATTTTTTTCAGCTAATTTTGCTAAATAATCACCATGTTTAGCTATTAAAGCTTTATTTGGTGTAATTACATTAATCTTATTTTTTAAAGAAGTTTCAACAATTTTCTTAGAAATACCATCAGAAAGACCAATTGACTCAAATAATACATCTATTTTTTTTTCTTTAAATATTTTCATTGGATCCGAATAAAAAATTTTTTTATCTATATTAAATCGTCTTTTTTTATTCTTATTTTTAGCAGATATAGCAATAATATTTATTTTCTTGCCAGTTTTTATTTCAATTTCTTTCTTTTTAGAATTTAACTCATTGTATAAATAAATTCCAACTTGCCCCAAACCAACAATTGCAATATTAATATTCTTTTTCATATTATTCATCAATATCAGGGTAAGAATTTTCTTGTGAATATTTAATTAATCTGAGTTTTATTTCCTCAAAAGTTGAGTTATTTGAAAAAGTAAAGTCATTATTAGAAATATTTTTGGTATTGTTATTAGAACATTCTGATAAAAAGATAAGAATTATAAAAAAAATTTTTTTCATTTTAATCCTTCATTTACTGAAAATTCAAATTTGTTATTCATATTTTGTATTGCTTGCCCAGTTCCACCTTTTATTAAGTTATCAATTGCAGATAATAGTATAATCTTTTTTTTATATTTAGTTCTGCAAACAGAAATTAAACAATTATTAGTATTAATAACATCATTTGTACTTATTAAAGAATCATTTTTAAGAATCTTTATAAATCTATTATTTTTATGGAATTGTTTTAAAATATTTTGAATTTTATTTATTGAAACACCATTTTTTAGATCAAGATATATTGTACTTAATATACCTCTAAACATTGGGCTCAAATGGGGAGTGAAATTAAATTTAATTTCAGAATTACTGTAAAATTTAAGTTCTTGTTCAATTTCAGAATTATGTCTATGAAACCCTACTCCATATGCACTTAGAGACTCATAAAGATTTTTGTTTTTAAATTTTTTATGAATACCTCTTCCAGCACCTGAATACCCAGATTTAGAGTCTATAATAATATTATTGAGATTAATTAACTTTTTTTTAACTAAAGGGATTAAAGGTAAAAGTATTGATGTTGGATAACATCCTGGACAACTTATTATGTTAAAATCTTTTACTTTTTTTCCAACTATTTCTGGAATTGCATAAATACTCTTTTTAATATTCTTTATAGCTTTATGTTTTTGCTTATACCATTTCAAATAATCAGAACTTTTATTCAATCTAAAATCAGCTGATAAATCAATTAATGTATTTTTTTTCAAAAGATATTTCGAAATTTTTTGTGCTTCTCCATTAGGTAGAGCAGTAAAAATAATATCAACCTCATTTAAAAATTCTTTTTTAAATTTAACAATTTTTGGTAATTTATATTTTTTTAAAAATGAGTCGTAATAGGATACATTTTTTCCTATAGAAGTATTTCCACATAAATGTGAAATATGAATATTTTTGTGTTTTACTAATAACTTAATTAGTTGAACTCCGATATATCCAGTGGACCCAGCAATTAATGCTTTAAGCTTGTGCATTGTTTATTATAGCAATTAAAAATTAAAAAAAAATTATCTTTTTGAAAATTGGAAGCTTCTTCTAGCTTTTCTTCTTCCAGGTTTTTTTCTCTCAACTGCCCTTGAGTCTCTTGTGGTCAATTTTTCGGATTTAAGTGAAGATTTGAAACTTTGATCGAACATAACTAAAGCCTTAGAAATTCCATGAACCATTGCTCCAGCTTGACCAGTAGGACCTCCACCCTTCACACTACATCTAACATCGTAGGATGTGGATTGATTAATTATTTCAAATGGTCTCGTTATTTGCATTTTATGATTCTCACTTGCAAAATAATCACTAAATAACTTACCATTTACGTAAATTTTACCTGAACCTTTTTTAACCCAAACTTTAGCAATAGAAGTTTTTCTTCTACCAGTTGCATATTTACTATCTTTAAAATCTAATTTTAATTTATTAACTTTTTTATTAGTCTGAATATTTTCCATTTTAATTTCTTACAAGATTTTTTTTGTTTAACTTTTCTAACTCTATAACTGTGGGATTTTGAGCTGAATGTGGATGACTACTTCCAGCATAAATTTTTAATTTCGTTAGTTGTTTTTTTCCTAAAACACCTCCAGGCAACATTCTTTTTACTGCTAATTTTAAAACCTCTCCTGGTTTTTTTTCATGAAGTTTTTCAGGTGTAATTTCTTTAATACCACCTGGATGACCCGTATGTTTATAATATTTTTTATTTTGAAATTTTTTACCTGTAAATTTAATCTGTTCAATGTTCTTAACCACCACAAAATCTCCATGATCCATATGTGGTGTATATGTAGTTTTATTTTTACCTCTTATAATTTTTGAAATTACACTTGCTAGTCTGCCAACGACAGCATTTTTTGCATCAATTTCGAACCAAGAAGATTTAATCTCATCTTTTTTTAAAAATTTGGACATTGTGCCAGGATTAATACTATTAAATGTTGTAAAGTCAAATCGATATTTATGTTGAATTACTTAGATATTTTGATATAAATATTTCTGCCGATTTGTACCTTATTGCTGGCGTTAAATGCTAAAAAGGTTCTTTCAACATTATCGGTGGGTATTTGAACTATATTGTACACCCTGCAAATGCTTAAGTACTAAAAAAGGAGTAAAATGAGTAAAAAAAGAAATAATCCAGAAACTATAGCTATTCATGGCGGTGACTATAGAAGTGATCCAGCAACAAATGCAGTAGCAGTTCCAATATATAGGACTACATCATATCAATTTCAAAGCACTGAACATGCAGCAAATCTTTTTGCATTAAAAGAATTTGGTAACATTTATACTAGGATCATGAATCCTACGAATGATGTTTTAGAAAAAAGAATTGCAGCATTAGAAGGTGGTTTAGCTTGCTTATCAGTTTCTTCAGGTCAAACCGCATCTACTTTTGCTATTTTAAATGTAGCTCAATCAGGTGATAATATAGTTAGTTCTACAGATTTGTATGGAGGAACTGTATCTCTATTCACTCATACTTTAAGTAAACTAGGTATTGAAATTAGATATGCAGACCCATCTGATCCAAATAACTTTGAAAAGTTAATTGATGACAAAACTAGAGCTTTTTATGGTGAAACTTTACCTAACCCGTACTTAAGAGTTTTTCCTATAAAAGAAGTTTCTGATATTGGAAGAAAATACAATATACCTTTAATTGTGGATAACACAGCAGCTCCAGTTATTTGTAAACCAATTGAACATGGTGCTGCAGTAGTAATTCATTCGTTAACAAAATACATCGGTGGTCATGGTACAGCAGTGGCAGGAAGTATAGTTGATGCTGGTAATTTTGATTGGACAGCAGACCCAAAAAGACAACCATTGTTCAATGAGCCAGACTTAAGTTATGGTGGCGTTGTTTGGGGTAAAGCAGTTCCAGAATTAACCGGGGCTAATGTTCCATTTGCAGTAAGAGCAAGGGTTTGTTTATTAAGAGATCTTGGTTCTGCATTAGCACCTGATAACGCTTTTGCAATCATACAAGGGCTTGAAACTGTAGCACTTAGAATGAAACAACACTGTGAAAATGCTCAAAAAGTTGTTACTTTTTTAAAGAAACACAAACAAATTGAAAAAGTTATTTACTCAACTGAACACGATAAAAAAATTGCAGATCGTGCAAAAAAATATCTTAAAAATGGCAATGGTCCTATGATTGGTATTGAATTAAAGGGTGGTATAGAAACTGGAAAAAGATTTATTGAGTCTTTAAAAATGTTTTATCATGTGGCAAATATTGGTGACGCAAGGAGCCTTGCTATACATCCTGCAAGTACTACTCATAGTCAACTTAATGAAAAGGAATTGGCTGCCAGTGGAGTTACACAAAGTTATGTAAGGCTTTGTATTGGTATTGAACATATTGATGATATTATCGAGGATTTAGATCAAGCATTAAATAGATCCTCAAAAAAACCACTAAAAGCTGTTAGTTAAACTTGGTATTTATATACACGAAGTAAACTGACGAACTTACCAAGAAAATTGAACTTATTTGATGCATAGATGCAATTAAAATCTGTGCACCATAAATAATTGTAAAAATTCCTAAAATAATTTGTAGGATAATAAAAAAACCTAATAAATTTATTGATGGGTATAAATCATTGAGCTTATTTCTATAAATTTTATAAAGAAGAAAAAGATAAAAAATACCAATTATATAAGCTAAGTTACGATGTACAAATTGAATTAACGAAGGATCACTTAAAGCTGATAATTTGAAAAGATTAACAAATTTATTATCATCTGGAAAATATGTATTGCCCATTAAAGGCCAAGTATTATATATTTTGCCCGCATCCATTCCTGAAACAAAAGCTCCTATACCTATTTGAATAAAAACCAAAATCAAAAAAATAATCGGAAAAATTGGACTTATTTTTAGAGAAATATCATTTTTTTTTCTGATCTTAAGATAATTCCAAAAAATTAAAGATAAGATCACAAAAGCTATTAATAAATGAACTGAGAGTCTAAAATGACTAACATCAATTCTGTCTACTAATCCACTTCTTACCATGAACCAACCAATAAAACCTTGAAAACAAATAAGTAAAAAAATAAAGTAAAAATTTAAAAGGTTAGATATTTTGATTTTAAAAGAAAAATATATTAAAGGAATTAAAAATCCTAACCCAATAAGCCTACCAAGAAATCTATGTATCCATTCCCACCAAAATATTATTTTAAACTCCTCCATAGACATATTAAAATTCTGTAATTTAAACTCTGGAATTTCTTGATAAAGATTAAAATATATTATCCAGTCGCTTTGATTTAATGGTGGCAAAAAACCAGAAAATAATTCCCATTTAGTTATAGAAAGACCAGAGTCTGTTAATCTTGTTAAACCACCAACAACTATCATAATTGATATTATCCAGAACATAGAAATTAACCATAATGATAGTTGGTTATTTATTTTAGTATTAACTGTATACATAATGAAATAAATATAATAATTTTTTAATTATCCAAATATATAAATGTCGCCATATAAAAAAAAACAATTAAATAAAATAAGATATGAGTTAGATAAACTAGATAATCATCTTATACAAATAATAAAAAAAAGAACTAATTTAGTAAAAAAAGTTTTAGAACTTAAAGAAAAAAAAAATCAAATTGTTGATAAAAAAAGAATTTCTTCAATATTGAGAAACATAAAAAAAAAATCACTTAAAAACAATATTGATCCAAAAATTACTAATAAAATTTGGAGAAATATGATTTATGCTTACATTGATTTTGAAAAAAGAAACTTTAAAAAGAAATAATTACTTACTATGTGGAGGAAGTTTTTTTTCCACAAAAACTTCATGTTTCCTGGTAGCCGGATTATACTTTTTTGCTTTTAGCTTAATTTTAGCTTTTTCACCACCCGCAGGTTTTTTAACATAATAAAAAAAAGGACTATCTGGTTTAGCTTCAGGAACCATTCTTACTTTTATGTGAGTTTTTTTTGCCATAAATTTTATTCTTTTAAGCTTTTGATAATCTTAGAAATTTTACTTAATTTATTTTTAAATTCTTTTGCTTTTATAGAATTATTTGAAATTTCGTCAAGTTTTAAAGGATCTGTGTTTTTAAGTATTTTTTTGACACCATTTATTGTCATTCCTTGCACTTTGAGAAGAAAATATATTCTTTTTAATAATTCAATATTTTTTTGGTCATAATATCTCCTTTTTCCGCTTAATATTTTTGGTTTTATTTGTTTAAACTCCTTTTCCCAAAATCTAATAATATAAGTTGGATTAGATGACCCTTTTTTCGATTTTAAACCAATAATTTTAGAAACCTCTCCAATTGTTTTGTATGCACTTGAAAATTTATTAGTCATTAATCAAATTAATAAATTTTTTAAATTCTTTAGATGGTTTAAATAAAACAACATTTCTTTGAGAGATAGTTTTCTCTTCTTTGGTTTTTGGATTTCTGCCAATTCTTGATTTCTTTAATCTAACAGAAAATGTTCCAAAATTTGAGATTTTCAACTTTTTTTCATTTTTAATATTTGAAATTATAAGAGAAAAAAATTCCTCTATTAGATTTTCAGATATTTGTTTTGAAAAGCCTATCTGCATATAAACTTGGTTGATTAAATCCTTTTTAGTTAAATTAACTCTCATTTATTAAATATTACTTTTTATTTTATCTATTAAATTTCCTTTTATTATTTTATTACAAACGTCTATTGAGTTAGAGAAACCAATATAATCAGTTCCACCATGGCTTTTTACTACTGGAGCATCAAGACCAATAAAAATTGCACCATTATAGAGTCTTGGATCAAGTCTTTTTTTAAATTTTTTAAGATTTGAAATATTCAAAAGTGAGGAAATTTTACCAAGAAATGAACCACCTAAGGCTAATTTTAGTTCATCAATTATAAAATTAGCAGTCCCTTCTGCTGTTTTTAAAGCAACATTTCCAGTAAAACCATCTGCTACAATTACATTTACTTTACCGTTCATTAGTTCGTTTCCTTCAATAAAACCTAAAAAATCAAAATTTTCTGTTTTTTTTTCATTTAATAATTTAAATGTCTCTTTAATTATTTCATTACCTTTAAGTTCCTCCGAACCTATATTTAATAATGCAATTTTTGGCTGTTCTGAGGGATATAAAGATTTATAGAGTGATGCTCCCATAATTGAAAAATCAACTAAATTTTTTGAACTACATTCAATATTTGCGCCAAGATCTAACACAACACTCATACCTTTTTTATTTGGCCATAAAGCGGATAAAGCAGGTTTGTCGATATTTTCAATCATTTTAAGATTTAACTTAGATATCACCAATAAAGCTCCTGTGTTTCCTGCTGATATAACTACATCAGATTCTTTTTTTTTAACACTCTCTACAGCGAGCCACATGCTAGTGTCTTTTCCTCTTTTTGCCCCCTCTAAAGGGCTATCAGTACTTTTAACTTTGGTTTCAGTGTGAATTATTTCATAAAATTTTTGATCAATTTTGTTGTCTAAACATTTTTCAATCTGAGACTTATCTCCAAAAATTCTATAGAAATTTTCATTATTTTGTTTTTGATTATGGATAACGCCATCAATGACTTTTTTGGGAGAGCCATCACCACCCATTGCATCTACAGCAATTTTTATTAATTCAGACATTTTTCAATTAAAAAGCTTATTCTTTAGGATCTAAAACTTGTCTACCTTTATACATGCCAGTTTTAAGATCTAAATGATGAGAAAGTCTATACTCACCAGATTTTTTATCTTCAATTACATTTTTTGAAGAAAATTTCATATTTTTAGAACGTCTCATGCCTGTTCTTGATGGTGTTTGTTTTCGTTTTGGAACTGCCATAATTAGGATCTAATTACACTCTTTATATATGAATTTAAAGTGTTTTTTTTTAAAGAATCTAAAAAATTTTCAAAATAATTCAATAATATTGAGGGATTTTTTGTACTTGAAACATAGTTATTTATGATATTCAATTTTTTATCATTATTAAAATCCTCCCAAAAATGAAATTTATCAATCATGTCATGAAATAGATTTAAATAATCTTTCATTTTTTTATTTATAGATTGATCACCATAACCAATTTCTCGAATACTCAATTCAAGTTGTCTAAAAGTAAAATCATAAATTTCTTGTAAAATTTTCTTATTTTCATCATTCTTAAAAACTTTAAAAAATAAAGCAAAATGCAATAAGAAGAATATAAGCCTATCAGAAAATTGATCCTGATTTTCAAAATCTTCATAAAGAGTTTTATTTCTAGCTAATTCAATTAATTTATTATAAAGATATATATAATTTTCTTTCATGAAAAATATTTTTTACCTAATATTGTTTATTTTTTTTAACACAAGTTGTTCTTTTGAAAAAGTGGTAAAACACCATGGAATACATTTTTTAGAAAAAAAACAAGAAAAAATAAAAGTTTTTGATAACAATAAAAATGATGTTAAATCAATTTTAGGCCCACCCTCTTCATCAAGCTTTTTTGACAATGAATTATGGATTTACATTGAAAGAAAAACAACAGCTAGTGAGTTAAAAACATTGGGTAGAAAAAAAATATTAGTTAATAATGTGTTATTACTAGAATTTGATAGTAGAGGTTTATTAGTCAAAAAAAATTTTTACGATAAAGAAAACATGAAGAAAATAAAAATAACTGAGGGTAATACAAAAGTTTTAAGTAAAAAGAAATCATTTATTGATAGTGTCATAACAAGTTTAAGACACAAAATTAATGATCCTCTTGGTCAAAGAAAAGCCAAATAACCTCTAAAAATATTTAATGACCTCCAGCAATAACGGCTAAAAGTAATAAGGCAACAATATTTGTTATCTTAATCATAGGATTAACTGCAGGACCAGCTGTATCTTTATAAGGATCACCTACAGTATCACCAGTTACTGCAGCCTTATGAGCTTCAGATCCTTTGCCACCGTGATTACCATCTTCAATATATTTTTTTGCATTGTCCCAAGCTCCTCCGCCAGCAGTCATTGAAACTGCTACGAACAAACCTGTAATTATAACACCTAACAACATAGCACCAACTGATGCCAAAGCTGCTACTTGTCCACCAATTGCAAATATCACGAAATACAAAACTATTGGTGATAATACTGGTAATAATGATGGAATAATCATCTCTTTAATTGCAGCTACTGTTAACAAATCTACTAACTTAGCATAATCAGGTTTCTGTTTCCTTTTCATAATGCCAGGAAATTTTTTAAATTGTCTCCTAACTTCGATAACAACTGCTCCACCTGCTCTTCCAACAGCTTGCATGCCCATAGAACCAAATAAGTAAGGAAGCATTCCACCTATAAGTAATCCAACTACAACATAGGGATTAGATAGATCAAATGTTACAACAATTCCTTCTAATTTAGATCCTGCAACATTGGAAAAATGTTTAATATCTTCAGTATAAGCAGCAAAAAGAACTAATGCTCCTAAACCAGCTGAGCCAATAGCATATCCTTTTGTGACTGCTTTAGTCGTGTTACCTACTGCATCTAATGCATCAGTGGTTTTCCTTACACTGTTAGGCAATTTTGACATTTCGGCAATTCCTCCAGCATTATCAGTGACCGGGCCATAAGCATCCAGCGCAACTACCATTCCAGCTAAAGCCAACATTGTAGTTACAGCTATAGCTATACCATACAATCCAGCAATATGATTAGTTAATAAAATACCAGTTACAATAATTAAAGCTGGTATTGCAGTAGCTTCTAAAGAAATAGCTAAACCTTGAATTACATTAGTTCCATGACCAGTAGTTGATGAACTAGCTACACTTCTTACAGGTCTATAATTAGTTCCAGTATAATATTCAGTAACCCATATCAATAAACCAGTTATAATTAGTCCAATTATTCCACAATAATATAAGCTCATTCCGGAAAAAGATTTGTCACCTAAATTATAAATATTCTCCAAACCTAAAACAAAATCTGTTACAGGGTATAATATTACCAATGAACTAATAGCAGAGACAACAAAGCCTTTATATAAAGCTCCCATTACATTTTTACTTCTACCAAGTTTAACAAAAAAAGTTCCAATAATTGATGTTAGAATACAAGCTCCTCCAATTGTAAGTGGATATATCATCATAGACATATCACCTGGAAAAAAAATTGAGGATAAAACCATAGTAGCAACAATTGTAACCGCGTATGTTTCAAATAAATCTGCAGCCATTCCAGCGCAATCTCCAACATTATCTCCAACATTATCTGCTATTACTGCTGGGTTTCTTGGATCATCCTCCGGGATTCCAGCTTCAACTTTACCAACTAAATCAGCACCTACATCTGCACCTTTTGTGAAAATACCTCCACCCAATCTTGCAAAAATTGATATTAAAGAAGCTCCAAAACCTAAAGCTACTAATGCATTTACTATTTCTCTTTCACCTATATTAAATTTTAGTAATAAATAATAATAAACAGCTATCGATAAAAGCGCCAAGCCAGCAACCAACATTCCTGTAACAGCACCTGATTTAAATGCCACTGATAGACCACTTGCCAAACCTTTTCTAGAAGCCTCTGCAGTTCTAACATTAGCCTGAACAGAAACTAACATACCAACATAACCTGCTATTCCAGATAATGTTGCACCTATTAGATAACCTAATCCAACTAGTGGACTAAATGCAAAACTGACAATTACTAAAACTACTAAACCAACAATTGATATAGTTTTATATTGTCTTGCAAGATATGCTTTTGCACCTATTTGAATTGCAGATGCAATATCTTGCATCTTAGAATTTCCTGCACTAGAGTTTAAAATATTTTTTCCTGTAAAATATCCATAAACAATTGATAAAAAACCTGCTCCGATGGTATACAAAAGAATAGTTTCGATAGTTGAGTTCATTTTAACCTTAATTATGTTGTTGGTTTTAATTATAAAAAGCGGACAATACAAAAAAAGGTATAAAAGGCAATAAATAACTTTTAAAAATTATGAAAATGACCTTTGTTTTTAATGGCAATTTTGTTCCCTTTTTCATCAATAATTTGTGATTTTAGGGCACCCGAAGAAATATTTCCAATTTTTGAAATCTTAATACCTAGAGATTTAAACGTTCTTTTGATGATTCTGGACTTTTTTTTCACGGCGGTAAATAAAATCTGATAATCATCACCTTTCGACACGAAGTTAATTTTTTTTAATTTTTTTGAAATTATCATTTTTTTTAGATTTTTTGAGATTGGAATATTTGAGATATTAACTTTATAAGATAATTTTTGTTTATTAATTAATTTATCTAAATCAGCAAAAAGGCCATCAGAAATATCTATAGAGGTATTAGCGAAATTAAATAGTTTTTTTGTTAAATTAATGTGTAATTCTGGAAGGTAATATTTCATAACAAAATATTTATTGAGATCTTTTTTTAAAGAAAGTCCTTTTTTTAGTATTCTTAAGCCCATGCAACTATCACCCAAGTTACCTGTTACATAGATGTCATCATTAAATTTTGCTTTATTTCTAAATATTATATTTGAGGAAAAACCAACAGAAACTACTGTAAAGCTCAATTTGTTTGAAAAGACAGTATCTCCACCTGAAATATGAATTCCAAACTTTTTTTGTTCTTGTTTTAAAGATCGAGAAATTTTTTTTAAATTTGATTTTGTAAATGTTTTTTTATTTCCAGAGCCTGAAATAAAATAATATTTAGGTTTAACACCTTTGCAAATCAAATCAGAAATAGAGGATCTCAAAATCTTTTTAATAACTAAATCAGGATTTTTAAAATTAAAAAAATGAGATTTATCAATATAAGTGTCTACAGAAATAACTAATTTTTTTGATTTATCAAAAAAAACGTCATCATTTAAATTAAGCGAATTTTTATTATTTAAAGATAGCTTAGAAAAATATTTTTTGATTATATCAAATTCATGCATTAGAAGAACGTATCTTTTTGGCAGCATTATCCAATAATGCATTTAAGTATTTTGTTTGAGAGTTATTTAAAAAAAGATTTGATGCATCCAAGTATTCTTTAATAATTATCTTTATTGATAAATTGGGTTTATATAAAATTTCATATGTTGCAGATTTTAAGATAACTTGGAAAATCTTATCTAATTTAAATAAATTAAAATTATCACCTAAATTTTTGTCTAATTCGTCTACAATAACATCGTTACGTTCAATCGTGCCTAAAACAATGTCTTTAATGAATTTTTTAAATCTATGTTTTGGAAATTCTATTTTGTTATCATTATTAAACAAAACTCCATATAATTTTTGAATAATAATAACTCTTGGGTTATTTTTTGGGCTATACCTTGTTCTCATTTTTGAGATAACACCGAGATTATAGCTTTTGCTGCCTCAGCACCCTTTTTTTTTCTGGCCTTAGCTTGTTTCATATTTAAACAAGTAAGAATTCCATTTCCTATAGGTTTTTTTGAATTAGTAGCTAAATCCATAATAGCATTAGTTGAGGACTGGGATATGAAATCAAAATGTGGGGTCTGACCCTTAATAACACACCCAAGGGCGATAAAGGCATCAAATTTTTTTAAATGTTTTGAAATGGTTACAGGTATCTCAAATACGCCAGGAACTTTAATTATCTTTATATTAAAATTTCTTGGAAGATTTTTTTTAGCACTATTTAACAAACCTGAAGAAATATCTTTATAATAATCAGCTGTAATTATCAAAATTTTTTTCATCAAATCAATTCTTGTTTGGTTATCTTAATGTTATACCCCTCTAATCCGATAACTTTTTTTGGTGTTCTAGTAATTAATATCATTTTTTTTATTTTTAAATCTTTAATAATTTGGGCACCTATACCATAATTTCTTATAAGATTATCTTTACCTTTCTTTTTTAAATTTTTATTTCTAAAACTTTTAAGTGTTTGAGTAACCGAATTTAAGTTAGTATCTTTAATAAAGATTAGTACACAATTATTATATTTTTTAAAATAGTTTATTGTTTTATCAAATGAATTAGGAAGTTTTTGACTTATAAGATAATTATAGACTACATTTGATGAAATAACTCTAACACGTGGTACGACAGATCTTTTTAGGGATCCTTTTATAAGAGCAAAGTGTTCCGATCCATCTAAAAGATTCTCATATATTTTGATCTTATATTTTTGATTTTTGACTTTGATATCAGATGATTTTTTTAATTTTACTAATTTTTCTTTTTTCAACCGATAAGAAATTAAATCTTCAATTTTACCAATCTTAAGTTTATGTTTTTGTGCAAAATTTAAAAGTGCTTGGCCCTTGGCCATTGTTCCATCTTCATTCATTATTTCACATATGACTGCTGAATTATTCTTTTTAGCTAACTTTGAAATATCCACAGAAGCCTCAGTGTGACCTGCTCTTACAAGAACACCACCATCTTTTGCAATGATTGGAAACACATGGCCAGGTGATACTATATCTTTTTTATTTACATTTTTTTTTGAGGCTATTTTAATAGTTCTTGCTCTGTCTTTCGCTGATATCCCAGTTGTGATACCTTTTTTGGCTTCTATTGAAATTGTAAATGCTGTCTGATTTCTTGATTGATTTACAGGTGACATTAAAGATAAATTTAATCTTTTAGCTTGAAGACTATCTAAGGCTAAACAAATAAGACCTCTTCCATATTTAGCCATAAAATTAATATTCTTTGCATTTGTATCCGAGGTAGACATAACTAAATCACCTTCATTTTCTCTTTTCTCATCATCAACTAAAATGTACATACCCCCTTTTCTTGCAACATTTATTATAGTTTCTATTGACGAATAATTATTTTTTTTCATAAAAATAATTTCTAACGTATTTTGAAAGAATATCTATTTCTACATTAACTAAATTGCCTTTTTTAAGAGATGATAGATTTGTTAATTTATAAGTATGAGGAATTATCCAGATTTGAAAACCTTTTTTGGTCACTTTTGAAATTGTTAATGATATACCATTTATACTAATTGAAGCTTTTTCAATTATATTTTTTCTCTCTTTTTTATTAATTTCAAAATCGAATAGATAAGATTTATCAATTTTTTTTGCTGATAATATTTTTCCAACTGTATCAACATGTCCTTGGCAAATATGACCTGAAATTTTTTGACCATATCTAAGAGGAAGTTCTATATTAATTTTATCATTTAACTTTATATATCTAAATTTCGACCTTTTTATAGTTTCATTAGATAAATAAAATTCCATAATCTTTTTTTTAATTGAAATGAGAGTAAGACAAACACCATCGCAAGCTACTGAAACACCTATGTCTTTTAAACTTAATTTGAGATTAGATTTTACAAAGATGTTAATTCCTTTTGGTCTTTTGATTATTTTTGTT
>CACNVR010000012.1 GCA_902623975.1 uncultured Pelagibacteraceae bacterium | reverse complement strand
AAACTATCAAGTTTTTTTCCTTGATCCCTCAATTTAGCTCTGGCTTGTCTAAATTCTTTATACGATGAGTGTGTGTTTAAATTTCTTTGATATGCTCTTACCGATGCTTGCAAAACATTAAATCTCATAACTTTGTGTCCTTGATCTTTGTCAGCATCTTTAGGTTTCAATCCTTCCCCTGACCAAGTCCATTGTCCAAACAATGCATTACCCTCTTGAGCAAATCTGGATGTTCCCCATCCTGTTTCTTTTGCTGCTTGGGCTATAGCTAATGAAACAGGTATCTCATCCATTCTAACTTTCAAAATTGATAGGTCTTTTGATGGAACTCCATATTGTTTATATTTTTTATCAAGCCACTTTTTTTCTAAACTAGAATTATTGCTTTTATTTATTATTGAAAAAAGTCTTTTTCTATCCAATTTAATATTATTATTTTCTTTTAGTATTAATGGTAAAACTATTTGGATAAAGAACTCTTTCCTTTTTCTAGTATTTTCAATTTTTTTTATTTCCTGTGGTAATAAAGTTAAAGCAACTGGTTTTACTAGTTTACTTTTTCTCACATCTTCTAGTTTGTAATTTGTGTCCTCAAATAATTGTTTAATTGTGGCTGCATTTAACCTTACCGTGTCAGTTTCTAAATCGTTTAGACTAAATATATCAACTAACAAATCTTCTTCGTTTAAAATTTTATTTTCCGATGTCTCATTTGACCCCTCATTACTCAAAGTATATGCTAAAATTGCTTTTGATTTGTTCTGAAATTCGACATTTTGGTTAGAAATAATGTTTGAAAATATTGGTACGCAATAAAAAAAGAAAACAACCAACAAAGAACTTAAAAAAATTCTAGGCAGCGACCCCATATTTCTTTGATCAAAAAATTTTAAAAAACTTATATTATGGCTATTAAATTTCTTTTTCATCTTAAATTGCTTTCACCTCTTTTACTTCAGGAATATAGTGACACAAGAGATTTTGAACACCTTGTTTTAATGTCATTGTTGAACTTGGACATCCAGAACAGCTACCTTGAAGTTGGACACTAACAATACCATCTTTAAAACTTTTAAATCTGATGTCACCTCCATCTTTAGCTACAGCAGGTCTTATTTTTTGATCTAAAATTTTGATAATCTTTTTTTCTACGTCTTTTAAATTGTCTGGATTTTCATTTAAATCTTTATCAATCACAAACTCATGACCACTTGAATAAAAATCGTTTATTAATGAAATTACAATATGTTTAATTTCATCCCATGATGTTGAGTCAAATTTATTAACGGATATGAAATCCTTTCCTAAGAATATTCCTTCAACACCATTTACAGATAATAAATTTTTTACTAATTCATTATTAATTTCATCGTTTCTAGTTATTTCGAAAGAACCAACGTTTGAAACAACTTTTCCTGGTATAAACTTTAGTGAATTTGGATTTGGTGTACTTTCTGTCTGAACAAACATAAATTATATATAGTTTAAAATTTTAAAATTTAAACTAGATAATAATTTTTTTTTAAAAACCCACTATTTCATGAATTTTTTTGATTTTTTTTGATGCAATTTCGTTAGCTTTTTGTGAACCTTCAACAAGTATTTGACTTAAATATTCTTTATCTCTTTTTAATTTTTTGATTTCATTCGATATAGGTTCTATTTTCTCAACTAAAACTTGAGATAATTTATCCTTAAAATCAGAAAAATTTTTTCCAGAAAAAGATACTATAGTTTTTTCCAACGAAGTTTCTATTAGGTTTGAATATATTCCAATCAAATTTTTTACTTCGTGTCTTTCTTTCAATTCTTCAATGGTTGAAGGCATCGGCAATGTGTCTGTTTTGGCTTTTTTAATTTTATTTATGATTTGATCTTTTGTATCAGTTAAATTAATTCTACTTAAGTCTGATAATTCAGACTTGCTCATTTTTTTTGAACCATCTTTAAGACTCATTATTCTTGAAAATTCTTTTTGAATTAATGGTTCTGGTATTTTTAAAAAATCCTCTACTTCGAATTCATTATTAAATTTTTGAGCAATATCTCTACATAATTCTAAATGTTGTTTTTGATCGTCTCCAACAGGAACGTGCGTTGCATCGTAAAGTAATATATCCGCAGCCATCAAAACAGGATAAGAAAATAGGCCAATGCTTGCTTTTTCCTTATCCTTTCCAGCTTTTTCTTTAAACTGTGTCATTCTATTTAACCAGCCCATTCTTGCTATACAGCTAAGTATCCAAGCTGCCTCAGAATGAGCAGGCACTCTTGATTGATTAAATATAATACTTTTTTTTGGGTCTATGCCACTTGCCACAAAAGTAGCTATCGTCTCTAGAATATTATCTTTAAGCTCTTTTGGGTTTTGTTTAGCTGTGATAGCATGAAGATCAACAACACAAAATATACAATCATTAGTATTATCGTTACTTAATTTGACAAAATTTTTAATTGCACCTAGGTAATTTCCCAAGTGAAGATTTCCTGTAGGTTGAACGCCTGAAAAAATTTTTTTACTCATATTTTAGTACTTTAATTTAAGATCTTTGTAATCAAAAGCTTTTATAAAAAAAGATATTATAAAATAAAAGATAATACATAAAATAACAGCTAAAATCATATAAAAAAATTTAAAATTATATTCATAACTTAATTGAGTCTCTAATAATGAAATAAGTTGAAGAAAAAATATCCCCATTAATATTGATGATAATATAATTTTAACAAATTTTATTATAAACATCTTATTAAATTTGAATAAATTTTTATTACTTAAAAAAATAAATAAAACTAGTGAGTTGAACCATGATGATATCGATGTAGCTATCGGAATAATTATAAAACCAATACTTTCAAAAAAATAGACGCTCAAAAATACGTTTAGAAAAACAGAAATAAGTGAAATAAAAAAAGGTGTTTTAGTATCATGATTAGCAAAAAAGAAACTTGAGAAAACTTTAATTAAAGCAAACGCTGGAAGGCCAAAACTAAAATAATAAAGTGCCTTTGCTGAATTGAAAACAGCTTCACTAGAAAATGATCCATAACCAAATAGGGCCGAAATAATTTCATCAGATCCAATTAACAATGCTGTCGTCGCAGGAATACTTAAAAACATACTTAGTTCCAAAGCTTTATTTTGAATAAAATTTATTTTTTCTTTTTTTCTCTCATGAATATACTTTGACAATTGAGGCAAAATAACTACTCCAATAGCTATTCCAGCAATAGCTAAATTAATTTGATAGATTCTATCTGCATAGTATAAATATGAAACTGCACTAGCTTGAAAAGAAGCTATAATTGTTCCAACAAGAATGTTAATTTGTGTTACACCTGAAGAGAAAATACTAGGTAAAAGTTTTTTGAAAAAAAGTTTTACTTCTTTACTAAATTTAAAGTTGAAATTAAATTGAACTTGATAAAATTTATTTACAAATTTATACAAAAATAATAGTTGTAAAAGTCCAGAAATTGAAACTCCATACGAAAGATAATAAACTAATTGATCATTGAGTTTTTTTGAAAAAATTAAAATTCCTATAAGTACTATATTTAAGATAATTGGGGCCGCCGAAGCAGCTGCAAATCTATTATGTGAATTTAGGATAGCAGAAAAAAACGAAGCTAAACTTATAAACATTAAAAATGGAAAAGTTATCCTAGTTAAGTCTGTTGCAAGTTTAATTTTAACACTATCACCTGTAAATCCTGGGGCAATCAATCCAACGAAAGTTGGCATGAATAATTCAATAATTAAAATTAAAAAAAATAGTCCAATTAATAGCAAGTTGAAGATTTCTCCTGCAAATTTTTTTGATTTTGAACTTCCTTTAATCATTTCAGATGTGTAGCTAGGTACAAATGCAGCATTAAATGTACCTTCAGCAAACAATCTCCTAAAAGTATTGGGTATTCTAAATGCTACAAAAAATGCATCTGCGATAAAACTCGTTCCTAAAAAAACTGCAATTAAAATATCTCTTAAATAACCAAGTAACCTACTGATAATAGTATAAAAGCCAAAAGTCCCTGTTGACTTAATTAAGTTCATAAATCATATTAGTCTTAATTTGACCCCATTTGTACACCTAATTAATAAAAAATGAAAAAAACAAAAGTTGATCATTATACAGATAAAGAAGCTTTAGAATTTCATAGTCATAAAAAACCTGGAAAGATTGAAATATCTTCTTCAAAAAATATGACTACAAAAAGAGATTTAACCCTAGCATACTCTCCGGGTGTTGCTGCTCCAGTCCGTGCAATTAGTGAAAATCCTGAAGCGGCATTTGATTATACTAGTAAAGGAAATCTTGTAGCAGTTATAAGTAATGGATCAGCAATTCTTGGTATGGGAAATTTAGGAGCATTAGCATCAAAACCAGTAATGGAAGGTAAAGCTGTTCTCTTCAAAAGATTTGCAGACATTGACTCTATAGATCTCGAAATAGATGCAGCTGATCCAGATGAAATTATAAATAGTATTAAAAATTTTGCTCCAAGTTTTGGTGGAATTAATCTTGAAGACATTGCAGCACCAGATTGTTTTATTATTGAAGATAAACTCAAAGAAATATTAGATATCCCTGTTTTTCACGATGACCAACATGGAACTGCTATTATAACCACTGCTGCATTAATAAATGCTCTTGATATTAGTAAAAAGTCTATTGATAAAATCAAAGTAGTTGTAAATGGTGCAGGTGCTTCAGCAATGGCATGTACAAACTTGTTCAAAAAAAGTGGGGTTCCACAAAAAAATATAACTATGGTTGACAGGAAAGGTGTAATTTTTAGAGGTAGAGACAATTTAAATCAATGGAAATCAAGTCATGCCATAGATACAAAGGACCGAACTTTAGATGACGCAATAAAAGATGCAGATGTTTTTTTAGGTTTGTCCGCTAAAGGAGCTTTAACAAAAAATATGGTTAAAAAAATGGCCAAGAATCCAATTATATTTGCTTGTGCTAATCCTGATCCAGAGATAACCCCGGAAGAAATTGAAGAGGTCAGAAATGATGCAATTATAGCAACTGGAAGATCAGATTATCCAAATCAAGTAAATAATTTAATAGGCTTCCCCTATATTTTTAGAGGTGCACTGGACGTTCGTTCTAAAACAATTAATGAAGAAATGAAGGTCGCTGCCGCTCATGCAATTGCAAACTTAGCAAAAGAAGATGTGCCTGACGAAGTTGTGGCAGCAATGGGTGGTGAAAGACCTCACTATGGAAAGGAATATATTATTCCCTCTACATTTGATCCTAGGTTAATAAGTGTAATACCGGCAGCCGTAGCAAAAGCTGCAATGCAAACAGGTGTAGCTAGAGTAAAAATTGAGGATTTTGAAACCTATAAAGATCAGCTTAAACAAAGATTAGATCCAACAGTAACTATTATGCAGGGTGTTAATTCTTATATTAAAAAGAAACAAAAAAAAGTGGTGTTTGCAGATGGTGAAGACGCAAACATGCTTAAAGCTGCTATAGCTTTCAAAAATTCAAAATTAGGAGTTCCGATTTTAGTAGGGAAAGAGGAACTTATTAAAGAACAAATAAAAAAAATTGGTTACAATGAGAATTTTGATATCGAAATCGTAAACTCAAAAGATAAGCTTAAAAGAGAAAAATATGTAAAGTATTTATTTAAAAAACTTCAAAGACAAAAAGGTATGTTGGAGTGGGATTGTGATAGACTCGTAAGAAATGACAGGGTTATATGGGCATCCTGTATGGTTGCTTGTGATGATGCAGATGCAATGATCACTGGAAATACTAGAAGATACTCTTCATCTTTGGAAAAGATAGTAAATGTTGTTGACCCAAGACCAGGTGAAATAATGTTTGGACTTAACTTAGTTGTTAATAGAGGTAAAACAATTTTCATATGCGATACCTCAGTAATAGAATACCCTGATGCAAAACAATTAGCAGAGATGGCTAAATCAGCTGCAAGAGTTGTAAGGTTATTTGGTTTTGATCCCAAAATTGCATTTTTATCACATTCAACTTTTGGTGAACCAGCTACTGATAGAACCAAAAGATTAAGTGATGCAGTTGAAATTTTGAAAAATAGTAATGTTGATTTTAAATTTGATGGGGAAATGCAGCCAGACGTTGCGTTAGAGGAAATATATAAAGAACTATATCCCTTCTCTGAAATTGTTGGAAATTCAAATGTACTTATCATGCCAAGCCAGCATAGTGCAGCTATCTCTTATAAAATGATAAAGTCTATGAGTAGAGCAAAAGTAATTGGACCATTACTAATTGGATTAGGGCTTCCAATTGAAATAGCTCCTTTGAGAAGTTCAACATCAGATATAATAAATTTAGCATCAATTGCAGCTTACTCAGCTGACGTTATCGATTATAAAAAAAATTAATTTGTTTGAATTCTTAAATCTTCCACAAGCAAAATACTTGCAATAACATCTTCAACATCCAAAATTTCTTTTGCCTCAGTTAAAACTAAATTTCTTTCATCTAAATCCATTGCAATTCCATAGATGTATATTTTCTTTTTATAAGTATCTATTTGGTAATTAGTTGCTTTAATTTTTTTGTTAAACACTAATGCAGTTCTTAACTGTGATGTAATAAGCAAGTCTTTAGCGGATTGTTTAAGATTAAATTTTTCTTTAATTTTAATATCATTTCTAACAGATCTAACACCTTGTGTTTCCCAAGCAAGTTTTGTTAATTTTAATTTTTCCTCTGGATTTTCCACCTTACCTGTCATAAAAATTCTTCCATCTAAAACTTTTAGTTTTATGGATAAAAAATATTTTTTATCAAGTAATACAACCCTAGTCGTAAGGTTTTTTTGCATGATAGAGTCATCTATTTGGGTTCCCACAGATCTTGGATCAAATGCTATGCTCACACCAGTGCCAAAAACACCTTTAGATGATACACCTCCACAACTAGTGACTACTAAAAAAAGAAAAAAAATAAATACGTATCTAATTTTCATTTTTTAATCTTAAACAATAATTATAAATTTCTTTTTTGGAAATTTTTTTATTTTTGTTTATTAAAGAAGTAATTTCTTTTATACTTAATTTATTAATCATCATTTCAATTATCTTTTTATCTGATTCATCTAATATATGTGAACTTTTTTTACTTAATAGTTTTTCAGAAATAACTATTGTTAATTCCCCCTTGAGTTTAAAATCAAACTCTCTTAGTGAGTCAATTTCAGTACGAATAAATTCCTCATAGTATTTGGTCATTTCTCTACAAACTAGTATTCTTCGTCCATAAAAATACTTTTTTAATGGTGATAAAATTCTATTAAATTTTTTTGATGTTATAAAAAAAACTATTGAACAATTCAAATTTGACAATTCTTTAAGATCACTTACTAAATCTTTATTTTTTTCAGGAAAAAAACCATAAAAAAAGAACTTTTCAGAAAATCCACTCACAGATACTGCTGATATAACTGATGATGCTCCAGGGATAGGAATTACATCTAAGTCGTTTTTTATACACTCTTCAACTAGGATAGTTCCAGGATCAGATACACATGGTGTTCCAGCATCAGAAACTAATGAAATTACACAACCTTTTTTTAATAAATCTATTACTTTTAATAATTTTTTTTTCTCGTTAAATTTATGATATGAAATCAACTTCTTTTTAATTTTGTACTTTTCAAATAAGACTTTTGATACTCTTGTATCTTCACACAAGATATAATCAGAATTTTCTAAAGTTTCTTTGGCTCTTAATGTAAAATCATCTAGGTTGCCTATAGGTGTTGATACTATATAAAGACCTTTTTTAAATTTTTTTGAATAGATTTTATTATTTCTGATCATGATTTAAGATAAAGTAATATAATAACATATAAATGTATAATTATTTTAAAGTTCTTTCTTTATTTTTGTTCATGTTTTTTTACTTACTGCAATCAGTAATTTCAGCTGAAGAAAAAATTAAAATCGGTTTATTAGTCCCGATAAGTGGTTCTGATAAAGAGCTTGGTGAACAAATTGTTAAATCAACAAGAATTGCACTCAAAGATATAGGCTCAGATAAGATTGAGATATACCTTAAAGATACAAACTCCAATCCAAATACTACATTAAAGTCTGCTTATGAATTAAAACAAATAGGTGTGAAAATAATAATTGGACCTGTTTTCCATAAAAGTTTATCTTATTTAAGTGAGATAGAAGATATTACATTTTTGTCTTTAACAAATAAAACTCTTGATCTTCCCAAAAATGTAATTAGTGCAGGTATAAACGCCACTTCCCAACTTAATACAATCAAAAAGTTTATCAAATCTAATGAAATAAAAAAAACAATTTTTTTAACGCCGAAGGCAGACTATGAATTAGAAATAAAACAATCAATTAAACAATCAAAGATAAAAATTCATAAACATTTTACCTACGACAAAGATCCTACAAAATTAACTTCTCAAATTGAAAAAATTACTAATTACAAAATTCGAAAACAAAATTTACTTGATGAAATTAAAAGAGTTGAAAATTCAGATCTAATTGATAAGGAAAAACAAATTAAACGATTAAAAAAGAAACATACGATTGGAAAAGTAAAGTTTGATTCAGTCATTATTTCTGATTTTGACGAAAGTTTAAAAAGTGTAATTACTTCCTTATTATATACTGATGTTTCTCCCAAAGAAAAATTTTTTATTAGCTTTAATCAATGGTTTGATCAATCAATTTTAAGAGAGACAAATATTCAGCCTATTTATTACCCATCAATAAACAAAAAAAATTTAGATAACTTTGAGAGAAAATTTAAGAAAGAATTTAATGAGTTACCAAGCTTTTTATCTTTGTTAAGTTATGACTTAGTTGGATTAATTTACTACCTCTCATTAAAATCGGATCTTTCTGATGTTAATAAATTATTCCAAAGAAAAAACTCTTTCAAAGGTAAAATTGGAATTTTTGAGATTGAAAACAAAAAAATTTATCATAAATTAAATATGTATAAAGTCGAACAAAATAAGCTCATAGAAATTTTTTAATTTTTTTAAAAGCAATATAACGATGATCTATCTTACACTTTTGCACAAAATTCATTTCTCCAAAAGTTTTTTTTTTATTTTTTGGAATAAAAATTGGATCATAACCAAATCCATTTTTACCTTTGGGTTTACTAGAGATGTATCCCTCAATTTTTCCTTCAACACACGCAATTTTTTTGTTTAAATAGCAAATAGAAAGAGCACAAACAAAGCGTGCTTTAATTTTTTTTATTTTCCAATTAGTATCTTTCTTATCCAGTTCATTATAAACTTTTTTAATTGCTTTATTAAAATCTGAATTTTTTCCACCCCATCTAGCTGAATATATGCCTGGTTTTTTATTTAAAATATCAATTTCTAAACCTGAGTCGTCAGCCAGACAAATTAAATTGGTTTTTCTTGAAAAATATTTAGATTTTATAAGTGAATTTTCTTTAAAGGTTTTGCCATTTTCTATTGGACTTTTTAATTTATAAGACAATGTTGATAATGTTTTAATATTTTTTGGGAGTAAATTCCTTATTTCTTTTAATTTTCCTTTATTATTCGTTCCTATCAGTATTTTATTAATTTTTTTGTTTAACATCTGGAAATTTTAAATTTTCATACCATATATGTATATATGGAAAAAGAGGAAAACATAAACACTCCTGATAATGAAATCAAAAAAAGTCAGGAAAAAAAAGACACATCAGTAAATGATGATAACACCTCAAAAAAAGAGAAAAATGAGGAGGATCAACCTGCTGAGAAAACTCTAGAAGAAAAAGTTACAGAGTTAGAGGATAAACTTGCAAGAACATTTGCAGAGATGGAAAATCAGAGAAGAAGGTTTGAAAAAGAAAAAGAGGAGGCTTTTGAATATGGAGGTTTCGCCTTTGCAAAAGAGGCATTAAATCTTATAGATAATCTTGAAAGATCAAAACAAATACTTAAAAATGATGAAACCATTAAAGACTCTGAGGCTTTAAAAAAAACACTCGAACATTTAGAAATAATTGGTAAAGATTTAATTTCAATTTTTTCCAAAAATAATATTAATCCAATAGAAAGTCTAAATAAAAAATTAGATCCTAATTTACATCAAGCCATGATGGAAATAGAAGATGATCAAAAAGAGCCGGGTATAATTATTCAAGAGATCCAAAAAGGATTTACTATAAAAGATAGATTATTAAGACCATCGTTAGTAGGTGTTTCAAAAAAAACTACAAATAATGATAAAAAAGACGAAAAAAAGTAAGGAAATATTGACAGAAATAACTACTGTGCGAACTTGTAGAATTAGATTTAAACCCTATATGAGATCTTGAAAGTAGATTTATGAGCAAAATTATTGGAATAGACCTAGGTACAACTAACTCATGTGTAGCCATTATGGAGGGTAGTCAAGCTAAGGTTTTAGAAAATACTGAGGGTGCTAGAACTACTCCGTCAGTTGTGGCTTTTACAGATGAAAAAGAAAAATTAATTGGTCAACCTGCTAAAAGACAAGCAGTGACAAATCCTGAAAATACTATTTTTGCGGTAAAAAGATTGATTGGGAGAAACTTCGAAGATCCTACTGTTAAAAAAGATATAGAAGCTGCACCATTTAAAATTGTAAATTCTGAAAAAGGAGATGCGTGGATAGAGGCGAAAGGTGAAAAATACTCACCATCACAAATTTCAGCTTTTATACTTCAGAAAATGAAAGAAACTGCTGAAAAATATTTAGGCCAAGCTGTTACAAAAGCTGTGATAACAGTTCCCGCATATTTTAATGATGCTCAAAGGCAGGCTACAAAAGATGCTGGAAAAATTGCTGGTCTTGAAGTGCTAAGAATTATTAATGAACCTACTGCAGCTTCTCTAGCATATGGGTTAGACAAAAAACAAAATAAAAAAATTGCAGTTTATGATTTAGGTGGAGGAACGTTTGACGTTTCTATCTTAGAATTAGGTGATGGTGTTTTTGAAGTGAAGTCAACAAATGGTGACACTTTTTTAGGTGGAGAAGATTTTGATAACGCAGTAGTAGAATATTTAATTTCAGAATTTAAAAAAGATAGCGGTATTGATTTAAAATCTGATAAATTAGCTTTGCAAAGACTTAAAGAAGCTGCAGAAAAAGCAAAAATAGAATTATCTTCAGCAGAACAAACTGATATTAACCTTCCATTTATAACTGCAGATAAAACTGGCCCTAAACATATTAATTTAAAAATGACTAGAGCTAAACTTGAAGCTTTAGTTGAAGAATTAATCGCTAGAACAATTCCACCGTGCAAAACTGCTTTGAAAGATGCTGGCATCTCAGCTAATGAAGTTGATGAAGTTGTGATGGTTGGTGGTATGACTAGAATGCCAAAAGTAATTAATGAGGTTAAAAATTTTTTTGGCAAAGAACCTAATAAAAGTGTAAACCCCGATGAAGTTGTTGCAATGGGTGCTGCGATACAAGCGGGAGTTCTACAAGGTGATGTTAAAGATGTATTGTTACTAGATGTAACTCCATTGTCACTTGGTATTGAAACACTTGGTGGTGTATCAACAAAACTTATTGAAAAAAATACAACTATTCCCACAAAAAAAAGCCAAGTATTTTCTACTGCTGAGGATAATCAGCCTGCGGTATCAATCAGAGTTCTTCAAGGAGAAAGAGAGATGGCAACTGATAATAAATTATTGGGAAACTTTGAATTAGTTGGGATCGCACCTGCTCCAAGAGGTGTGCCACAGATTGAGGTTACATTTGACATTGATGCGAATGGAATTGTGAACGTATCAGCAAAAGATAAAGGCACAGGTAAAGAACAAAAAATTCAAATACAAGCGTCTGGAGGGTTAAGTGATGAAGAAATTGAGAAAATGGTTAAGGACGCAGAGGCCAATAAAGAAGCTGATAAAAAAAAGAGAGAGTCTGTCGATACTAGAAATCAGGCTGACACATTAATTCACTCAACTGAAAAAAATCTTAAGGAACATGGATCAAAAATCTCAGATGCTGAGAAAAAAGCGATTGAAGATGCTTCAAACGCATTAAAAGAGTCTTTAAAAGGTGAGGATAATGATGACATTAAGAAAAAAACTGAAACACTAGTACAAGCATCTATGAAGCTTGGAGAGGCAATTTATAAAACACAACAGAATTCTAAACCGGACTCTGACAAAGACGATAGTAAAGGTGATAAAGATAAAAAGGACGATAATGTTGTTGATGCGGATTTCGAAGAGGTAAAAGACGAAAATAAAGAAAAAAGCGCTTAACTGACATCTATCTAGATAGGTTATTTAAATGGCTAAAAGAGATTATTATGATGTCTTGGGCGTTAATCGTAATGCAAGTCCTGAAGAATTAAAATCTGCTTATAGAAAACTTGCTGTCAAATACCACCCTGACAAAAATCCAAATGATAAAGTAGCAGAAGACAAGTTCAAAGAAGCGAGTGAAGCTTACGGAATTTTATCGGATAAATCAAAAAAGGAAAATTATGATAATTTTGGCCATGCAGCTTTTGAAAATGGCGGTGGCGGCCAAGGAGGCTTTGGTGGCTTTGGCGGTTTTAGTGGAGCTGACTTTTCAGATATATTTGAGGACTTTTTTGGAGATTTTGGAGGTAATAGAAGGAGCTCTAGAAGAAGTTCTAACAATAGAGGCTCAGATTTAAGATATGATTTATCGATATCATTAGAGGAAGCATTCACAGGAAAAAAACAAAATATACAATTCTCAACTTCAGAAAAATGTAGCACCTGCAAAGGGAACGGTTCAAAACCAGGATCTAGTCCTGACAGATGTACTTATTGTGGAGGAAACGGAAAAGTGCGATCTAATCAAGGTTTTTTTACAGTTCAACAAACATGTCCACAATGTGCAGGGAGTGGAGAAGAAATAACCAATCCATGTTCTGATTGTAATGGTCAAGGAAACAAACAAACTTCAAAGAAAATATCAGTCACAATTCCAAAAGGTGTGGATGACGGAACAAGAATTAGACTTGCGGGTAAAGGTGAAGCAGGTACAAGAGGAGGATCTAATGGAGATTTATATCTATTTATTAATGTAAAATCTCATGATCTTTTTAAAAGATCAGACGTAAATTTATTTTTTGAATTTCCAATTTCTATAGCTGATGCAGCATTAGGAACAACTATTGAGATACCAACTATAGATGGAAAGAAAGCAAAAATTAAAATTCCAGATGGGACTCAAGATGGAAAACAATTTAGATTAAAGGGTAAAGGTATGCCATTTATGCGAAGAGGTGATTATGGTGACTTATATGTACAAGTAAAAACAGAGGTCCCAGTATATCTAAATAAAGAGCAAAAAGAATTATTGGAAAAGTTTAGAGAAATTGAAAATGAAAAATCCAATCCGAGTATAAAAAAATTTTTTCAAAAAGCTAAAAATTTCTGGAAAAGCTAAAGATGGGATTAGAGCAGATTATTCCAGCTATTTTTCTAATAGCAGTTCTAATTTTAGTTCTTCCAGGTTTTTTAGAAACAAACTCAAAATTAAAGCAATTTTTAAAAAATTTGTCTATTTGGTCTATAATTGTGGTTGTTGTTGTGATAGCGTCATATCTTATTTCCAAATGAAAAAAATTAATCTTGCTATTACAGGATGTTTAGGAAGAATGGGTCAACAACTCATTAAATCTTCAAAAAATACTAAAGGTTTTAAATTAGTTTGTCTTACAGAAAACAATAGAACTAATAAAAGGATAAGTGGTTTAAATATTTCTACTAACAATATAAATGTTTTTAAAAATACGAATGTAATAATTGATTTTACTGTTCCAAAATGCACTTTTGAAATTTTAAAAATCGCTACAAAATTAAAAAAAAGAGTGGTTATAGGTACCACTGGATTTTCTCAAAAAGAAGAAAAATCAATAGTTAAATTTTCAAAAAAAATACCAATTTTGAAAGCAGGCAATATGAGTTTGGGAATAAATCTTTTAATGTATTTAACAGAAATTGCATCAGGCGCTCTAGGTAGAAATTTCTTAAGTAAGATTTATGAAGTACATCATAAATATAAAAAAGACCACCCATCGGGAACAGCATTAATGTTAGGTAAAGGAATAGCAATAGGTAAGAAAAAAAATTTCTATGATTTAATTGGAAAGAAGTATCTAAATAAAAAAAAATTCCCTTACAGTAATAAGATTAATTTTAATTCTATACGAAAAGGTAAAATTATTGGAGAGCATGAAGTAAAATTCTCTAGTGGGAAAGAAATAATTACTTTAAATCACGAAGCATTTGATAGAGCGCTATATGCTGAAGGTGCTTTATTAGCTGCGAAATGGATAATGAGTAAAAAGCCAGGCTTATATTCTATGAGAGACCTAATGAATTTCAAATAATGAATGAAATTCAAAGAGCCAGAATAATCTTAAAAATTTTAAATCAAACATACCCTAGGATAAAGGTTCCTTTAAAAAGTAGAAATGTTTTCACTTTGTTAATATCAGTGCTCTTGTCAGCTCAATGTACTGATGTGAATGTAAATAATGTTACAAAAAAAATATACCCAAAATATTATAAACCTCATCACTTCGTTAAGCTGGGAAGAAGCAGAATCGAAAAATTAATAAAAAAAATTGGTATTTTTAGAATTAAAGCTAAAAGTATCTATAATTTATCAAAATTATTGATTAAAAATTACAAAGGCAGAGTTCCGAAAACTTTTGAAGAATTAGAAAAACTACCTGGTGTAGGTCATAAAACAGCAAGTGTAGTTATGTCTCAAGGTTATGGGTTCCCA
Source organism: uncultured Pelagibacteraceae bacterium (assembly GCA_902623975.1). Taxonomy (GTDB): domain Bacteria; phylum Pseudomonadota; class Alphaproteobacteria; order Pelagibacterales; family Pelagibacteraceae; genus Pelagibacter. Next base: position 2,269 of record CACNVR010000012.1, on the reverse strand, counting down.
GCCTTTCCAATTGATACACATATTCATAGACTGGCTCAAAGATGGGGTTTAACTAATGGTAAAAATGTAATTCAAACAGAGAAAGATCTGAAAAGATTATTTCCAAAAAAAAATTGGAATAAGCTTCATCTTCAAATCATTTACTATGGAAGAGAATTTTGTAAAGCTAGAGATTGTTATGGAATATCTTGTAAAATTTGTACCACTTGTTATCCTAATAGAAAAAAACCAATAATTACAAAAAAAGCTTAATGAAAATCCTTGGAATCGGTAATGCAATAATTGATGTCATTTGTAAAGTTAGTGAAAAATTTTTAATTGAAAATAATCTGACGAAAGGCACGATGAAATTAATTTTTGAGGAAAAAGAATTTCAGAATTTGATCAAAGATCTTAAAATTGAGAGAACACTTTCAGGTGGATCTGTAGCAAATTCTATTGTTGGATTATCACAACTTAAAAACAAAGTTGGATTTATAGGTAAAATTTCTGATGATAATTTTGGAAATGAATATGAAAAAGGGCTTCTAAAAGAAAATGTAGAATTTTTCTACACAAAGAAAAAAGAAGAACTTCCAACAGGCACATGTCTTATTTTAGTCACTCCCGACTCTGAGAGAACAATGTGTACATACCTAGGTACTGCAGGAAAAATTAATGAGAATGATATCAAGCCTGATGTAATTTCAAGTAGTGAAATGATTTTTCTAGAAGGTTATTTATGGGATGAAGGCGAACCAAAAAAAGCGTTTGCTAAAGCGATGAAAAATGCAAAAAGAGTAGCAATGTCGTTATCAGATCAATTTTGCGTTGATCGACATAAAAAAGATTTTTTTGAACTAGTTAAAAATAAATTAGATATCACATTTGCAAACGAACAAGAAATTATGTCTTTAATAAATGCAAAATCATTTGATGAAGTAATTGTCTTTGCTAAACAAATCAATAAACATTTAGTTGTCACAAGAGGAGCAAAAGGTTCAATTGTTGTGAGGAATAAAGAAATAACTGAATACCCTGCACAAAAAAACTTAAAAATTGTTGATTTAACTGGTGCAGGTGATCTTTTTGCTGCTGGTTATTTGCATGGTTATATCAATAATTTTTCTATTCAAAAAAGTTTAGAACAAGGTACAATTCTTTCATCTAAAATTATTCAAATTTTAGGTGCAAGAATTCAGTAATGTCAGAAATAAAAATACATAAATTTTTTCCAGTTCCCGTTTTTGAACAAAAACTTGAAGATTATAAAATTTTAAATAATGAATTAGAAAAGTTTATATATGATTTAAAAAAAAAAAATCCTGATGGACAAAAAAAATCAAATGCTGGTGGTTGGCACTCTCCTTTTTTCAATATTCAAGAAACTGATGTTTTAAAAAAATTTGTCCGAAGTTTCCAAAATAGCTTGCATAAAATCATGTCAGATCATATGGGATGGCAAATTAATAAAGAAAAAATTAAAATTTTAGATATGTGGTCAATAATCAACAGTAAGAATACATTTAACTTACAACATAATCATCCAAACTCACTTATAAGTGCAGCTTATTATGTAAAAGCAAGTAAAAATTCTGGAAAAATAAAATTCTTTGATCCAAAAGAAATGAAAACTATGTATCATCCTCCAATTAAATCTTTTAATGAAATTTCAGCTGAAATAATCAAACTAGAACCCGAAGAAGGTAAATTACTACTATTTCCCTCATACCTTCATCATGCAGTTGAGGAAAATTTATCTGACGATGATAGAATTGTTATTAGTTTCAACTTGATTTGTTAAGAAAAATTAATCATTTTTTTTTTCTTGAAAAACTTCCTTTACCCTTTTTTGGTTTTACAATTCTAGGTTTATATTTTTTGCTAAAAAGATCTTTTGCAAATTTATTTTTTTTACCCAATTTGATATCCTTTATCAGTACTTATAATAAAATTCTTATCTTTGTAGCTTTCATAAATTTTCTTTCTCAACCTATGAACATGAGTTTCTACAGTGTGTGTCTCCAAATTCTGGCCATAACCCCATATTTCTTTTTGTAACTCATTTATAGTTACTGGAGATGACGAATTAGAAATATAAAGTATCATTTTAATTTCTTTTTCGGTCAATCGAAGAATTAAATTTTTAGAAGATATTTCTTTTGAATTTAAATTAATCTTATAATTACCTACTGAAATATCTGATTTATTCGAAAAGTTTATTTTTAAAATTGCAATATTAATTTTTTCTAAAATTTTGGTAAATTTGAGAGGAAAATAATCAAAATTT
>CACNVR010000011.1 GCA_902623975.1 uncultured Pelagibacteraceae bacterium | reverse complement strand
TTAAAGATAAATTAATTTGTATAATTTTATGAAATTCTTTTAAGTAAATTTTCTTTAAAAAATATTTTGTGAATTATAACAGCTGAAATATGCAATGTAATCAACGCAATAAGTGTATAATTTCCGATAATATGAATTTCAAAAAAAATTTCTGCTAATTCAAAATTGTCTTTAATTTCAAGATTGAAAAAAAACATATTGAGTTCCTCACCATTATATAATTTTTTTAAAGCTCCAGAAATAGTAATTGTTAAAATTGAAAGATATAAAAGAATATGATTCGATTGTGCTAAAAGTTTTTGTCCGAAAAAAACACTATTTTGTAAAGGTGGAGTGGGGTTAAATATTTTATAAATTAATCTAAATATAGTTAAATATAATATGCTTAAACCCAAACTTACGTGAATATTCTCGACTGTTATTCTCTTTTCACTAAAATCCATATCAACTAGATAAAAACCTAAAGGAATTTGAATAAATAATACAGCGGCACTCAACCAGTGAAATGCTTTTGAAATTAAACCATATTCTATTAGGTCATTTGTTAATTTCATATACTTTTTTAAATATAAGATAAAATTTATACGTAAATTACATTATTATTATACTTAATTATATCAAATGGTACAATTTGGCCGATTTAATAAACATTAAATTATTGATATCGATTTTATTAAATTTTCAATTTACATGAAACAAAACAAAAACTTATTAAGATTTACTATTATAACAATATTAACAATACCATTATTTTATTTCTTTAATTTTGTCACAGATAAAAAAAATGCTTTGGCTAACATTAATGATAAACAAATTGTCGAAGTTTTTAAAACTCCTACTTGTGGATGCTGTAATGGTTATGTTTTATTTTTAGAAAAAGAAAGATTCAAAGTAAAACAAACAGATATGGACAGTCTTCATAAGATTAAACAAAAATATACTATTCCATTAGAAATGCAGTCTTGTCATACCACAATTATAGATAAATATTTTGTAGAGGGTCATGTTCCGCTAGAAGCGATAAATAAATTATTAAAAGAACAACCAAATATTGATGGAATAGCGCTGCCCGGAATGCCAATTGGCACACCTGGTATGCCAGGTGATAAATATGAGCCATATGTTATTTATCAAATTATCAATGGGAAATATTCAGTATTTATGACAATTTAAAGCTTATGATACAAAAATTAAGAATAATAAAAACAATCATAATTATTTTTGTTTTAAGCTTTACTTTTTCTGCCAACGCTGAAACTGTAGAAGAAATTATCAAAGGTAGAAAAGCTTTATTTAGTAAGAATTATAGTACTGCAAAAAGAGTTCAGGCTCTGTCATCTAAAGGTGATTTTGAAAAAGCAAAAAAATTAATGTTAGAAATGAGTGAGAATTACAAAATTTTGATTAATTATTTTCCAGATAATACTAAGGAAGGATTTAAAACAGAGGCTTTACCAATAATTTGGGAAAATAAAGATGAATTTAATGAACTGATGACAAAATCATCGAATGACATGATTAAATTAGTCTCAATTATTGAAGACTCTGAGGATATAAAGGCCTCTCTTGGAAAAATGATGTGGGGGAATTGCAAAGCTTGCCACAGTAAATTTAGAGCTCCACACTAGAATATTTTTAAAAAGAGGTTCGCTCTTTTAGCGCTATTACCAAAAGAGCTCCTCTATATTGCCTCTTTGGCATTTAAATCCAAATGGATTTTATGTTTTTTGTAATTATGAAATATAAAACTACCCAGCTAAGTATCAGGTGGCATTAGTTTCATTATAATTACCTCCTTAATATAAAATTAAATTTTGCATAGGTTGTATTCAACAAATTTATTTCATTTGAATAGAAATATATTACTTGAATACAACCATTCTAAGTTATAGATTCCGCACATCCAAAAAATTTCTCTTTTTGATAGAAAAAAATGTTGTTTAAAAAAATCATTCCTATATTGCATTAAAAATAAATTTATATACTGTTAAGCTATGAAATATATTAGTGGTTTAATAAATTTGATTGTTAGTTTGGTAGTCTCAACAATTATCATTTATGCAATCAATTTTATTGCTGGTTTTGCTGGAGCAGATTATACATTTTCAAATGGAGAAGTATTTGTAATTTGGATTTTAATGGCGATATTAGTAAATAATTGTTTTTCTAAATAATATATATTATAGTTAGTTTAGGGGTGTCATAACAGACTGAGATTAAACCCTAAGAACCTGTCCGGTAATTCAGAAAGGGAAAATGGATAAAGTATATTTTATAAGTTCATCTTCATCATTAATTTTGATTTTTGCCATTAGTGCAATATTTGCATTGATTGGTTTTATTTATTCAAAAAAACATAGAGGTGCTAATAACTATTTAACTGCAAATAGAAATATTGGGCTATTTTCATTATCTACAAGTTTAACTGCATCTGCTTTAGGTGCTTGGATTTTATTTGGACCAACCTCTGCAGCTACTTGGGGAGGTATAGGTGCAATTATTGGCTATTCCTTAGGAACAGCTTTTCCAATGTTTTTTTTAATTTTTTTAGGAAAAAAAATTAGAAAAGAATTTCCAAGGGGCTCAACTTTAGTAGAATTTTTAAGAATAAGATTTAAAAAAAGTTTGTTCAAACTTATTTTATTAATGACTGTTTTTTACATGTTCATATTCTTGTGTGCGGAAGTAACTGCAGTAGCAGTATTGATTAATTATATATCAGGAACAGAACTCTGGAAAACAGCTTTAATTGTTTTGATATCAACACTTGCTTATACTTTATATGGAGGGCTTAGAGCATCAATATTCACAGATAATATTCAAATGATTGTTATTTTATTGTTATTGTGTATTTCTTTTATTTATATAAATTCGTTAGCTGGATCAGAATTTTCATTTAGTTATGTTAGGGAAAAAAATCCTCAACTTTTAAGTAGTTCTTACATTCCAAGTTATACGGCTGGTTTGACTTTTTTTATAGCAGTAGCTGCTACTAATTTATTTCATCAAGGTAATTGGCAAAGAGTTTACGCAGCTAAAAATTTTGAAACTTTAAAAAAAAGTTTAATCATTTCATTCTTTATCATAACACCAATAGTCTTTTACATGGGATTTACCGGAATGGTTGCATTTTCAATAAATCCCTCAATAAGACCAGACTTAGGTTTTTTTTCATTATTACTTAAAAATCAAAATGAATTATTATCACTATTAGTTATTATATTTGGTTTGGCTTTAACTATTTCGACCGTTGATACATTAATTAATGCAATATCTAGCTTAATAGTTATTGATGGCAAAGCTGTTTTTAGTATCAAAAAAAAAACAAATTATCTAAAAATTTCAAATTATGTAATAATCTTTTTATGCATGATCTCATTTATTGTGGCATCTAAGGGATATGATATTCTATATTTATTTTTATTAGCAGATTTGTTTTGTTGTGCTTTCGTATTGACAGTTTTTTATAGTTTTTTTAACAAAGGCATTGATGAAAAAACTGCCTATGTTTCAATTATTATTGGACTGATTGGTGGTTTTTTGATGTTCCCATCACCTGATTTTTCAAAAAGTTTGTTAGTTGGAATAATTTTTCCAAAAGAATTCTTTGCGTCATTTGTATCCCAATCTTTATTGTTTTTGTCTTTCATAATTGCAACTTTTTTACCTTTTTTGATCTTAAAAGCTAGAAAGCTTTAGTATTACTTGATTGTATTAAACGAATTTATAGTTATATATCTTTTTTTTTATGTCAGATAATCAAATAGTAATAAGTGGTCTCAATAAAGTTTATGACAATGGCTTTAACGCATTAAAGAATATTAATTTAGATATTAAAAAGGGTGAAATTTTTGCAATGTTAGGACCTAATGGTGCAGGAAAAACAACTTTAATAAGTATAATATGTGGAATTGTTAAGCCAACATCTGGAAAAGTAACAGTAGAAAATTTTGATATTATAGATAATTACAGAGAAACAAGATCAAGAATTGGCTTGGTTCCACAAGAATTAACTTTGGAACAGTTTGAAACTGTTTTTAATAATGTTTCTTACTCAAGAGGTCTCTATGGAAAAAGTCCTAATAAATTACATATTGAAAAAATTTTAAAACAATTAAGCCTATGGGATAAAAAAGATTTAATACTTCGTCAATTATCAGGGGGAATGAAGAGAAGAGTTTTAATTGCAAAAGCTTTATCACATGAACCTCAAATATTATTTTTAGATGAACCCACAGCAGGCGTTGATGTTGAATTGAGACAAGAAATGTGGAAAGTTGTTAAATCTTTAAGAGAAACAGGTGTAACTATAATTCTAACAACTCATTATATTGAAGAAGCAGAGGCTATAGCTGATAGGGTAGGTGTAATCAATCAAGGTGAATTAATTATTGTCGAACAAAAGAAAGAATTGCTAAAAAAAATGGGATATAAAACATTAACAGTTGAATTACAGGAAGAAATAAAAGAAATACCTGAATCTATAAAAAAATATGATCTAACTATTGGGAATGATAAGATGTCTTTCAATTACACATATAATCTTCGAGAAAAACAAACAGGGATAACAAATCTTTTACAAGATATAAAAGACTCAGGTTTTAAATTAAGAGATTTAAAAACAGAACAGAGTAATTTAGAAAAAATATTTGTAAAATTAGTAAGAGAGAATAATGAGAATTAATTTTTATGGCTTAAAGGCTATTTACTTACACGAAATGGATCGATTTAGGAGAACCTTGGGTCAATCATTATTATCACCAGTAATATCTACTTCACTTTATTTTATAGTTTTTGGATCTGTTATAGGCGGTTACGTTCAAAAAATTGATGGTATAAGTTATGGATCTTACATAGTGCCAGGTTTATTAATGCTGACTTTACTAACACAATCAATAAGTAATACCTCTTTTGGAATTTTTTTTCCTAAATTTAACGGAACAATCTATGAAATCTTGGCTGCACCTATTTCTACTTTTGAGATCGTATTGGCATTTGTTAGTGCAGGAGCAACAAAGACTATTATTGTTGGTATAGTCATTTTTTTAACATCTTTATTTTTTGTGGACGTTAAAGTTCAATTTCCATTATTAATGGTTTTTTTGTTAATTCTTGTATCTTTTACATTTGCATTGTTTGGTTTTTTGATAGGTTTAATGAGTAAAAACTTTGAACAAATGTCAATTGTTCCATCTCTGGTTATTACACCAATGGTTTTTTTAGGTGGAAGTTTATATTCATTAGATATGTTGCCAGACTTCTGGCAGATGGTTACTTATTTTAATCCTGTAGTATATCTTATAAATGGATTGAGATTTTCGTTTTATGGTGTTTCAGACTTCAATATATGGATAAGTATTAGTTTAATGGTTTTGTTTTTAATTATTTGTGTAATTGCTGTCTCTGTTCTCTTGAAAAAAGGTTATAATATCAAATCTTAAACTAACTGACCCATTTCTGGGCCAGTTAATAACTACCTATATAAGAGGAATTGTTTTATTAGAATTGTTCAGACTCGGTTGAGCCTTCCATTGCCGTGGTTGAACTTTTTCCACTACTTATTGTGTTAGAAACAGCATCGAAGTATGAAGTTCCAACTTCTCTTTGGTGTTTAACACTTGTATAACCGTCTTTCTCACGAGCAAATTCTTGCTGCTGAATTTTCGAATATGCAGTCATACCTTCTTTTTTATACTTTTCAGCTAGCTCAAAAATAGCAATATTTTGAGTATGGAAACCAGCTAAAGTGATAAATTGAAATTTATAACCCATATTGCTTATTTCTTTTTGAAATGAAGCTATCTCTGAATCTGATAAATGTTTTTTCCAATTAAATGATGGTGAGCAATTGTAAGCTAAAAGTTTTCCAGGAAATTTGTCATGAATTGCATCTGCAAATTTTTTAGCTTCTTTAAGATTTGGGGTAGCTGTTTCACACCAAATTAAATCTGAGTAGGGGGCGTAAGCTAAGCCTCTTGATATAGCTTGATCTATTCCAGCTTTAACATAATAAAATCCCTCTGGTGATCTTTCTCCAGTTAGAAATGGCTTATCATTATCATCATAATCGTTTGTAATTAATTTTGCAGCATTAGCATCTGTTCTAGCTAAAATAATCAATGGAACATCTGCTATGTCGGCAGCTAGTCTAGCGGCTTTAAGATTTTTTATCATTGTGCCTGTAGGTACAAGAACTTTACCTCCCATATGACCACATTTTTTTTCACTAGCCAACTGGTCTTCAAAATGGACACCTGCTGCCCCTGCTTTTATGAATTTTTTTGCAAGCTCAAATACATTTAATGGGCCACCAAAGCCTGCTTCTCCATCGGCAATAATTGGCAACATATAATCAATTCTTTTTTCTTTTTTCATGTCACCATCTAAAAGTTCCATATGTTGTATTTGATCTGCTCTTAATAGAGCATTATTCATAGATTCAACTAATTTTGGAGCACTGTCATAAGGATATAAAGATTGATCTGGATACATTTCTCCAGCGCTATTTGCATCCGCTGCAACTTGCCACCCACTTAGATAAATAGCTTTTAATCCAGCTTTAGCATGTTGAACCGCATGATTTCCCGATAAAGATCCTAATGTATTTACGTATTCTTCAGAATTAAGTAATTTCCACAATTTTTTTGATTGCTGTTTACAAAGCGAATATTCAATCTTGATTGAACCTCTAAGTCTTTCAACGTCTTCTGGTGTATAATCCCTTTTAATACCTGCAAATCTTTTTAATTCATACGATATATTTTCTGCACTCATTTTTTGGTCTCGCTTTGTTAACGTATTTTGTTTGCAAATGATTTAAGTTGAACGAAAGAGAATTAGTTTGAGTCGTTTAGGGTCTCTACTAGATCTTTCATTCCACTTGAACCCCAATCACAATGATCATCTCTCATGTAAATACCTCTGTTATTATGTCTAGCAAGGTCCTCATGCTTTATGATTTGAGCCTCATTTTCAGTATTTTTTATTTTTTCGTCCATGTAAATTTTATAATTTACAAGATTTACAAAATCTACAAAAAAGTATAAAATCCTTGTAAATGCAATAAAAATTTTGTAAAAATAAATTTACAAAATTTACAAATAGAAAATATGAGTCAATTAGATTTAAAATTAGGACCCAAAATCAAGGCTTTTAGAAGACAATTAGGCCTTCAAGCCAATAAACTTGCCGATGAACTTAATATTTCACCCAGTTATTTAAACTTAATTGAGGGTGGAAAAAGAAAGATTGATGGAGATTTGTTATTAAAAGTCTGCGAGAAATTAAATATCGAACTTTCTCAATTAACTTCAAAAGCTGACATTAATTTAGAGAATACTCTATCAGAAATTTTAGACGATAAACTATTTGAAGATTTAGATATTTTAGGCCCTGAAGTCAAAGATTTGGTTAGTACTAATCCAAAAATTGGAAAAGCCATTGTAAGATTAGGAGATATTTTAAAAAAGAAAGATCATGAACTCGTTAACAAAATTGAGAAAATATCTGGTAAAATTGTAGATAATAGAAAAAATTCTTTTCCGGGAGAAGTAATATCTGATTTTCTTCAAGAAAATAAGAATTACTTTCCAAAATTAGAAGACTTCGCGAACAGTGTATTTGAAAAAGTTCAAAAAAATAATCGAACAAGATATATAGCTTTATGTGATTATCTTAAGTCAGAATATGGAATTTCTGTAAAAGATGTTATACCTAAGGAGGACAATCCTTTTTCAAAAATTTATAGTAAGAATAAAAAAGAATTACTATTAAGTGATTATAGTTCTCTAGAAACAAAAAAACTTCATGCTGCTGCTCAAATAGCACAAGAAGGAGCAAGTAAAGAAATCGATGATTATTTAACAAAATTTACTTTTCCCTCTGAAGAGTCGAAGAAACTTTCAAAAGTTGCATTGTTAAATTATGCTGGCGCAGCTATTTTGATGCCGTATAAGCTTTTCCATGCGGAATGCAAAAAACTTAAGTATGATTTAGAACTACTACAAAATACCTTTGCCACCTCTTTTGAACAAGTGGCACATAGAGTAACTTGCTTACAAGATCCAAAATTACCTGGAATACCATTTCATTTTTTAAGAGTTGATATGGCAGGAAACATTTCTAAAAGATTTTCACTATCGGGCATTGAGATACCTCGTTACGGTGGTGCTTGCCCAAGGTGGAATGTATATTCCGCTCTAACAAGACCAGGAGTAATCCAAGCAGCAGTTAGCAAAATGTCTAACGGTGAAAAATATGTATGTATTGCAAGAACTGTTGAAAAAGGCATAGGCCGGTTTGGACAATCAAAAAGTATTTTATCCATTGGTTTGGGGTGTGAGGCTAAATACGCAAAAGATTTTATTTATACTGAAAATCTAAATATAAACGATAAATCAACAGAAATACCCATAGGTGTTTCTTGTCGAACTTGCGACAGATTAGATTGTTCTCAAAGAGCATTTCCGCCTCTTCATAAAAAATTTGATGTTGATATAAATAGTCGAGGTGTTTCAGTTTATGTTGGAGACAAAAAAAATTAGATATTTATTATGATAAAATTTATCATTCCAGCTGTTATTGTATTTCTTATAATTCTTTTTTGGGAAAAAATTGAAAGTTTTTTTTTAAAGAAATTTAATATCAAGATTAATTATATTATTTTAGGAATTATTTTATTAGTTATATTTGTAATATTTTCGCTACTTTATTTTTAAAATTTATGAAAAATATAAACCAAGATAATTATGTTCTTTCTGAAACGGAGGGAGTTTTTACACTTAAAAATAAAAACACAACAATAGGCTTTGTTCGATTTAATGAGAAAGGTGAGGTTGAATATATTTTTGTTAACCCAATATTCAGAAAAAAAGGTTTTGCTAAAAAACTACTTAAATTAGTAAAAGATAAAACTGGAAATAAATTAACTTTTCAAAAACCTATTAGTCCTTTAGGTCAGAAGTTAATAAAAACAATTGAAAAATGGTCATAGCAAAGGTGATGATTTTTCATAAATTGTCCTATTTTTAAAGGGTCAATTATTGATAGAGTGAAATTATTAAATGATACAAGTTATTAAAAAAAAATTTAAACCCAGGCTGAAAGCTAGAATAAGAAAAAACAAACAAATTATCAGTAAAAATATTGATAATTTTTTTGATTGGGTCAAAGGAGCCGAATTAGTTGAATTAAAAGAATGCAATACGGATGAGGATCCTGTCAGACCAGAGCTAGATAATTCCTTTAGAAGAAGCTATGGAAGAAAAATTTTTGGTGTTAAATATAAAGGTGAAATTCACGCAGTAATGTGTTTTGCATTTACTAATGAGATCCCAAAAACAGTTGAAGAATTAGATAAATTTAGCCATGATGCTTTTTTACAGAGCACGCATAGAGATCAAAAAGTTGGAAAAATTGCAATTGCTTATACTGTTTGGTCAAAGAAAAAAGGTGGTGGTAAATTAATTGTTAAAGAAGTTTTTAAGAAAATTAAAAAATCTAATCATCTTAATAGATTAGTGACTTTATCACCTTTAACAGATATGGCTTATAAATTTCATAGCAAGAATGGTGCAAAACTTGTACAGGTAAATGAGACAACTCAAAATTTTGAATATCAAGTAACAAAAAAGTTTATTTGATAATTTTAGTGGTGAAAAAAAAATTAAAAGTAGTATAAAACAAAATTAATTTCTGGCGGGGTAGCTCAGTTGGTTAGAGCGCGGGACTCATAAGCCCGAGGTCAGTGGTTCGATCCCACTTCCCGCTACCATTATTTAATATTTAAACCTAAGCGATTAACGATATCTTTTTTCTTTAAATTTGAAAAGTAACCTAGGTTGTTTAAATACCATTCAAAGGTTTTAGCTAATCCACTCTCAAAGTTTGTTTTAGGCTTCCATTTTAATTCTTTTATTAGTTTCTTACTATCTAAAGCATACCTTACATCGTGACCAGGACGATCTTTTACAAATTTAATCTTAACATTTTTTCCTAATTTAATTTTTGATTTCGCAATTTTGATAAGTTTTTTAGAAATATCTAAATTAATTAAATTCTTATTAGATCCAATATTATAAAAATTTCCAATCTTACCTTTTTCAAAAATTTTTATTAATGCCTCGCAGTGATCTTTTACATAAATCCATTCTCTTGAATTTTTACCCTTTCCATAAATTGGCAGATTTTTATTTGTAATTATATTGTAAATTAATTTTGGTATAAGTTTCTCAGGATGTTGTTTTGGACCATAATTATTTGAGCAGTTTGTGATTATAGCAGGTATTTTATAAGTTCTTACATATGATGAAACCAAATGATCTGATGATGCTTTTGATGCAGCATAGGGTGAGCTTGGATTGTATGGATAATTTTCTTTAGTTCGCCCAGTCAGTATGTCTCCATAAACTTCATCGGTTGAAATATGAATTAATTTACTATTTTTATTTTTTTTGCAGAATTTTTTAAAAATTTCTAAAATATTATAAACTCCAAAAATATTACTTTTTATAAAATTTTCTGGATTATCTATTGATCTATCAACATGAGTTTCTGCCGCTAGGTTAAAAATCCCAACAGGATTAATTTTATTAACAATTTTAGACAATCTTCTATTTGATATGTCACACTTTATAAAAGAATAATTTTTATTCTTTTCATATTCTTTTACATTGTAAAAATTTGATGAGTAAGTAACTTTATCAATACAAATTACCTTATATTTTCTTTTTAAAAGAAGCTCAATAAGGTTACTTCCAATAAATCCCAAGCCACCAGTAACAATTACTTTTCTCATTTTAGGGTTTTTACAATATTTAAAATTAAAGTATATAAGTGATTGTGGATATGTATAATTTTAATAATTTAACAATAATAATTGTTACCTTTTTAACTGATAAAAAAACTCTTTTAAATTGCCTTAATTCGATTGATCAGCGTGTAAAGGTTTTGGTTATTGAGAATTCCTCAAAATTTAAAGAAAAACAATTTTTTACTAATAAATTTAAAAATTTAAAGATTTTTTGTACAGGTAAAAATTTAGGATACGGGGGTGGTAATAATTTTGGATTAAAAAAAGCAAAAACTGATTATGCTATAATTTTAAATCCAGATACTATTCTAGATAAATTCTTTTTTAAAAATCTTGTTCCTCTTTTAAAAAATAGAAATTTTTCATTAATCGGATGTGAACTTGCAGACAATAAAAGCTATGTAACAGGAGGTTTTTTTGATACCCAAAAAAACCAATCATTTAGAGATAATTTTTTTAAAAAAAAAAGATTAAATTTAACCAAGGTAGATTGGGTCACTGGAAGCTCAATGCTTCTTAATCTAAAAAAAATTAAATTAAAAAATATATTTGATGAAAACTTTTTTTTGTATTTTGAGGAATTTGATTTTTGTCAGAAACTTAAAAAACAAAATTTTTCAGTTCTACTATGTAAATCGTTAAAGATTTACCATCTTGGTTTTAAAAGTTCAAATTTAAGTGTTCACGATTTCAAAAAAGAGGCTGACAAACTGAGAAATTGGCATTGGATGTGGTCGCAGTTTTATTATTACAAAAAGAATTACGGATTTTTAAATGCTTTTAGCAGATCGATAGGTAAGCTTGTTAACTCATTTTTAAAAGCTTTTTTTTATCTTTTGATTTTTGATCAACGAAATAAAAATAAATATTTGTATCGTTGCTTAGGATTACTGTCCTCAATGTTAGGCTCTAAATCTTATTATAGAGGAAAATTTTTTAATTAATGTCCAGGAAATTCAATTAAATTTTCTACTTTATAACCTTCTTTAATTAAATTTTCAGAACCTTTAAGATCAAATAGATTTATAACAAAAATAAAGCAAGCCACTTTTCCACCTGACATCTCAACCAACTTTGCTGCAGCTTTAGCTGTGCCTCCAGTTGCAATTAAATCATCGATTATTAATACTTCATCTTTATCATTGATAGAATCTTTATGTACTTCTATTGTAGCAGTTCCGTATTCAAGTTCAAAGTCAACAGAATGAACAGCTGCGGGCAATTTATTTTTTTTCCTCAACATTATAAATGGTTTGTTTAACAAATATGAAATAGCAGAAGCAAAAACAAAACCTCTTGACTCGATAGCTGCAATTTTATTAAATTTATAATTTTTAGACCTTTCAATTACAAGATCAATTGTAGCTTTAAATGCCGTCTCATCTTTGATTAAGGTTGTGATATCTCTGAACAGTATTCCTTTTTTAGGATAATCAGGGATTAATCGAATATATTCTTTTAAATTCATAATAGTTATTTATAAATATATTGTTAAATTAATTTTTAAGCATGACAATAAATAAATTAGCTATAATAGGTGGAAGTGGCTTATACGATGTTGAGGAATTTAAAGATAGGGAATTGATAGAAATCACTACCCCTTGGGGAAAACCATCAGATCAAATTTTAAAAACAAAGTTTAATAATAATGAAGTATTTTTTTTACCTCGACACGGTAGGGGGCATTTAATTTCACCAACAAATATCAATTTTAGGGCAAACATTGATGCTTTAAAACAATTGGGAGTGACTGATATAGTTTCAGTTTCTGCAGTTGGATCCTTAAAAGATGAACTTTCTCCAGGGAAATTTGTTATTGTGGATCAATTTATTGATAGAACATTTGCCAGAAAAAAAACTTTTTTTGATGACGAAATAGTTGCTCATGTCTCAATGGCTCATCCAACTTCCGAAGGATTAATGAATGCATGTGAAGAAGCCATCAAAAAAGAAAAAATAGAATACCAAAGAGGAGGAACTTATGTGGTTATGGAAGGGCCTCAATTCTCTACATTAGCTGAGTCTAACTTGTACAGGTCTTGGAAAGCTGACGTTATTGGTATGACAAATATGCCAGAGGCAAAATTAGCAAGAGAAGCAGAGATAAGGTATGCATCAGTCTCAATGGTTACAGACTATGACTGTTGGCATCCAGATCACGAAAATGTAGATGTTCAGCAGGTAGTAAAGATTCTTTTGGGAAATGCTGCAAAGGCAAAGAATATGATCAAAAATTTAATTGATAATTTTGAGAAGTACATTGATCCTAAAGATCCAACAAACAATTGTCTAGATGTAGCAATTATAACAGCACCTGAAAAAAGAACAAAAAAAACTATAGATAAACTAAAAACAGTTGCAGGTAGAGTTTTAAATAAATGAAAATTGAAGGAAAAGAATACCGAACAATTTGGTTTGAAAATAAAATTGTTAAAATAATTGATCAAACAAAACTTCCACATCAATTTGTTATTAAAGATCTAAAAACAGTTAAAGATGCAATTAATGCAATTAAAGTAATGGAAGTAAGAGGCGCTCCTTTAATAGGAGCTACTGCAGCATATGGATTAGTTTTAGCTATTTTAGAAAATAATGATCAAACTTTTTTAAAAAAATCAGCTGATGATTTAATTAAATCTAGACCAACTGCTATCAATTTAAAATGGGCAGTAGATAGAATGATGAGCAAATTATCAGGTGTTAATAGTGATAAAATTTTAGAGATAGCCTCCAATGAAGCAAAAGAAATTTGTGAAGAAGATATTAAGTTTTGTGAGAATATAGGTTTAAATGGTCTAAAAATAATCGAGGATATCTATAATAAAAAAAAAGATACTGTAAATATTCTTACACATTGTAATGCAGGATGGCTGGCAACTATTAATTGGGGAACGGCAACTTCTCCAATATATCATGCGTATAAAAAAGGTATTCCAATTCATGTATGGGCTGACGAAACTAGACCAAGAAATCAAGGTGCAAATCTCACCTCTTACGAACTTAACGAGGAAGGAATTAACAATACAATTATTGCAGATAATACTGGTGGTATTTTAATGCAAAGAGGGGAAGTGGATATGTGTATTGTTGGAACTGATAGAACTTTAGCAAACGGTGATGTTTGTAATAAAGTTGGAACTTATTTAAAAGCATTAGCTGCACATGATAACAAAATTCCATTTTATGTAGCCCTTCCAAGTTCGACAATTGATTGGAATATTAAAGATAACAAAGACATTCCCATAGAGGAGAGAGATGCTGACGAATTATCTTATATTGAGGGTTTAGATGAAAAGGGAAATATCAAAAAAATACAAATTTATCCAAAAAAAAGTAAATCAATGAATTTAGCATTTGATGTTACCCCTGCAAAATATGTGACTGGACTAATTACTGAAAAAGGTATTTGTGAAGCATCAGAAAAAGGACTGAGAGATTTATTCAAATGAAAAATTTAGATCAAAGAAATCAAGTGATTGAATATTCTTTAAAATTAAATTCAACAAATCTTTCACCACTCAGATCAGGTAATATATCTTTAAGAGCTAAAGAAGATGATAAAGACGGATATCTAATTACACCCTCAGGAAAAAAATATGAAACTTTGAAACCAGAAGATATTGTTTTTATGGGTTTAAACGATGAAATAGAAAAAAAAGACTCAGGTAATAATCCTTCATCTGAGTGGAGATTTCATCGAGATATTTATCTTAATAAAAATGAGGCTCAAGCAATCGTTCATGCTCATTCCCCACACGCAACGGCTGTATCTTCACATGGAAAATCAATACCACCATTTCATTATATGATTGCTCTTGCTGGTGGCGAAGACATTAAATGTGCTGATTACGCTACTTTTGGAACAGAAGAACTTTCAAAAAATGTGATTAAAGCTTTGGAAGATAGAAGTGCTTGTCTGATGTCAAATCACGGCCAGGTTGCTTTTGGAAAAAATCTAGAGCAAGCTTTTGAGCTAGCACAAGAGATAGAAAATATTTGTCATCAATACACTATTGCACTAAGATTAGGAAAGCCCAAAATTCTTTCATTTGAAGAAATGAAAAAAGTTTTGGAAAAAGCAAAAAATTATAAAAAAGGGTAATATGATTAAAGTTGGGGAGCACATTACTTTAGATATAATTGGTACTGATAAAGAATACGATCCATCAGTTTATGAAAAAGTTATTAAAGAAATTGCTAAAGTAGCTAATGTTACAATCTTAAATATTTCAAAATATAAATTTGAACCACAAGGCTTTACAATTCTGGCATTGTTAGCCGAAAGTCATATCAGCTTTCATACCTTCCCTGAAAAAGGAATAATAAGTTTTGATTTTTTCACTTGTGGAAAGATAAGTCCTTCAGTTGCAATCGATATAATAAAAAAAGAATTTAAACACAAAAGAATTGTGAAAAAAGAATTTAACAGAGATACTAAATCTCTTTACCACGATATTTATAGCTCACCAGGACTTAAAAAATCATATGTAGTTAATGATGTTCTTGAGGACTTTAAATCAAAGGTTGGTCAGCATATTGAAATTTTAGAATTGGAACAATTTGGTAAATCTTTATTTATAGATGGAGAAATACAAGTGGCTGCTTCAGATGAACATTTATATAGTTCAACTTTTGTTGGAGCAGGAATCAATTTAAACAAAAATAATGAGAGAGCTGCAATTATTGGTGGAGGAGATGGAGGTGTTGCAAGAGAATGTATTTCAAAAAAATTTAATTTTATAGATTGGTTTGAATTAGACCCAGAAGTGGTTGAGGTTTGTAATAAACATCTCGGTGATATTGGAAAAAAAGCAACTGAAAAAAATTCTGTAAAATGTGTTTGGGGTGATGCATTTGAAAGTATTAAATCGATTAAAGATGATACTTATGACCACATATTTGTAGACTTAAATGATGATCAGTTTTGTATTGATTTAGCAGCAAAAAATATGGACTCACTTGTTAGAATTTTAAAACCTAAAGGTGTAATTACCACTCAAGTTGGTAGTCAAGATAAAAAGCCCCATCAAGTTGAAAATTGGCTGAACGTGTTTCACCACCATTTTGGAAATACTAAACTTTCAAGAGTTTATATACCAAGTTTTGATTGTTCCTGGAATTTTTCATCATCGATAAATCATTAATTTTACTTTTACTAACACTGAAATTTGTGAAATAATATTTCTTTATAAAGGGAGAAAACAATGAATAAATTTAAAAAAACTATTTTGACAGTTTTAGCTTCTTTATTAATTTTTGGGAATGTTTATGCTGACAAAATAAGAATTGGAACTGAGGGTGCTTATCCTCCATGGAACTCTAAAGATGAGTCAGGAAAACTTATAGGGTTTGAAGTTGAATTAGCCTGGACACTTTGTAGATATATCGGTCAACAATGTGTGATTGTTGAACAAGATTGGGACGGCATGATACCAGCTTTGATTATGAGAAAGTTTGATGCGATTATGGCAGGTATGTCAATCACTGCTGAAAGACAGAAAGCAATTAGTTTTTCACAGGGATACGCTGATGAAGTTGCTTCTTTAGCCGTGATGAAAGGTTCTAGTCTTGAGGGTTTAGATACTCCAGCTGGAATCAATTTAACAAAACCAAACGCTGCTGCAAAAAAAGCATTAAAAACTCTTACTGCAGCGCTAGCAGGCAAAACTGTTTGTGTTCAAACTGCTACAATTCACCAAAATTTTTTAAAATCAGGTGATGTTGGAAATGTAAATGTAAGAACTTACAAAACACAAGATGAAGTTAATCTCGATTTAGCATCTGGAAGATGTGATGCAGCGTTAGCTGCTGCGGTAGCATTTAGTGATTATGCAGAAAAATCTGGTAAGCCAGTTGTTTTAACTGGTCCAACTTTTTCAGGTGGCGCATTTGGAAATGGTGTTGGAGTTGGTATCAGAAAAGATGATACTGAACTTTTGAAAAAGTTTAATGCTGCAATCAATAAAGCTAGAAAGAACGGAGATATTAGTAGAATAGCTACTAAGTGGTTCGGTTTCGATGCTTCTATGTAAATAAATTTTAGATTTGGCGACTATCATGTATAGTCGCCAATCTGTATGGAACTTCTTACATTTGGAGATACCGGTTGGGGTGATGAATTATTTCGTGCTACCCTAATGACAATAGCTGTGTCAATTACAGCAATGCTAATAGGATTTAGCTTTGCAGCAATTTTCACACCTTTAAAACTATCTAAATTTAAAACCTTAAATTTAATCGCAAATATTTATACAACAGTCATCAGAGGTGTTCCTGAATTATTAGTTATTTACCTTTTCTTTTTTGGTGGAAGTGGAGCAATTATGTTTGTTGCTTCTATGTTTGGTTACAATGAGTACATTGAGATTAATGCATTCTTAACTGGTTCATTTGCTATTGGGATTATTTCAGGGGCTTATTCCACTGAGGTTTTTAGAGGAGCAATTCAATCAATCGATAAAGGTCAATTTGAGGCTGCTAAGGTTTTAGGTTTAAGTAAATTTAAACAGTTTTATAAAATTATTCTCCCCCAAATGTTGAGACTTGCAATACCGAATTTAAGCAATGTTTGGCAAATTACATTGAAAGATACCTCATTAATTTCTGTAACTGGTTTAGTTGAAATAATGAGACAGTCATATATTGCAGCAGGATCTACTAGAGATCCTCTTTTCTTCTATTCATTTGCAGCAGTACTTTACTTATTACTAACTTATATAAGCATGAAATTAATCAATAAATTAGAAGCAAGATATAGCAGGGGGTATTAATGGATTTTGATTTAATGATTAACAGTTTTCCAAAATTATTAAATGCTACTTTTATAACTCTTAAACTTTTATCTGCCTCATTAATAATTGGATTATTCGTTGGTCTCATTTTTGCAATATTGCGATTAAATAAGAATATTATAGTTAATAGGTTTGCTTATGGATATTCATATATATTTAGAGGTACTCCATTATTAGTACAGATATTTATAATTTATTTTGGTTTAGGTCAGATCGAATATTTAAGAACATCTTTTTTATGGGTTATTTTAAAAGAACCTTATTGGTGTGCAATAATAGCTTTTGCTTTAAACACTGGTGCTTACACATCTGAAATTTTGAGGTCAGCGTTTCAAACCATAAAACCAGGTATTGTCGAAGCTGGAAAAAGTTTAGGAATTTCAAATAAGATTATTTTTTATAAAATTCAAATTCCAATAGCTATCAGACAATCTTTGCCAGCATATGGGAATGAAATTATTTTAATGTTAAAGGGCACTTCTTTAGCAAGCACAGTTACACTGATGGATTTGACCGGAGTAGCAAAATATATAATTTCAACGACATTTAAGCCTATAGAGGTTTTTATAGTCGCTGGCGGAATTTATTTATTTTTAACTTTTTTAATTCATAATTTGATAAAGTTCTTAGAGAGGAAGTATAGCTATTAATAGCTTGTGTATTCTTTAATTTCTTTAATTTTTGATCCAGTATAATTATTAATTTCTAGTTTTATCTTTGACCTATCATCATTCAAAAAATGAACCTCTCTTGAAAGCTTAATAAATTTTTCTCCAAAATCCTTATCTTTTTCACATTGTCTCTTATCGTCCTCAATTAACCAGAGCTTAGAATTTATTTGTTTTAAAGATTTATAAAGTTCATCAATCTTTGTATCAGTCTTAACATTACTTTCTAATTGATTTTTTAAAATAGAATGCTCATCTGTAACAAATTTCAATTTTTCAGGGTCTTTAATTTTTTCTTGTTTTATTTCCAAAATTGAAATTTTATCTAAAAGTTCACCAATTGAAATCTCAACTATAATTTTATTCATAAAATTAATTACTGTGCTATCCTGTCTGAAATATGTCTAATATTTTAATTATTAAACACGGTTCACTAGGAGATATAGCTCAAGCTAGTGGGGTAATTCAAGATATATCTGAAAATCATAAAGATTATAAAATTCACCTACTAACCACTAAACCATATTTTGAATTATTTAAAAAAAATCCATTCATTCATAATGTTATTTTAGACAAAAGGTTACCAAGATATAATTTAATTTACTTATATCTTTTAATGAGAGAAATAAAAAAATATAAATTTGCAAAAGTTTTTGATCTACAAAATTCATCAAGAACTTTATTTTACAAAAACATACTATATCCTAAATCAAATTATGAGGTATGGTCAAGTTCCATAACCACTTTGCCCTCGGAGACAGCTAAAGAGGATTTTGATAAAATTTCAGTTTTAGAGAGGTTTGATCATCAATTAATGACTTCAAGTTTAAAAACTCATCATACATTAAAACCCGATTTTAGTTGGGCCTGTTCAGATATAAATGATATCAAAAAAAAATATGAGTTGAAAAATTACATTTTATTATTTCCTTTTTGTTCACCGCACTTAACAATAAAGAAATGGCCTTACTATAATGACTTAATTAAATTAATTAAAAAAAATTTAGGATCAGGTTATAAAATTATTACAGCACCAGGACCATCTGAAGTTGATGATGCTAAAAAATTCGATGCGATTAGTATTTTGGATAACGAAAAAGCATTAAATATTTTTCAATTAACATCATTAATAAAAGATAGCTCTTTTGTTATAGCGAACGATACTGGTCCAGCTCATATAGCTGCGCATGTAGGTGCTAAAGGTTTAACATTATTTGGAAAACACACAACTGCATACAAAGTAAGCATTGAAAGAGAAAATTTTAAAGCGATACAAGTAAATGAATTGAAAAATTTAAGTGCTGAAAAAGTTTTTGAGAGACTGAATAATCTAATTTAAGATTTTTTTATATTCTTTAATTGTATTTGCCCAAACAAATTTTGAGGAAAATTCTTTTGCATTTTTTCCAAGCTCAACATATTTTTTATTTTCTATCATCAAATCTAAGGAAGAATAAATTTCATCTAAATTATTTCCATCACATATCAGACCAGTACTTTCATGTTTGATCGCATCAGATGCACCCCCATCCTTACCTCCTAAGGATGGAATTCCATATTGCGCTGCTTCTAAATATGATATTCCAAATCCCTCAACTGAATTTTTGTGTACGATTGACGGCATTACAAAAATATCTGATTTTGCTAATAAAGCATTTTTTAAATTATCACTTATATTTTTGAAAAACATCACTTGTGAACTTAAGTCAAGTTCTTGAACTAATTTTTTTAAATTTGTCTCTTCGTCACCATAGCCAATACAAATATAAACTATATCAGGATATTTTTGTTTTAGATTTCTTATAGCCATTATTACTTTTTCATGATTCTTTCTTTTGTCGTATCTTGAGACAGTTATTAAACGAGGAGTTTTAATCTTTAATAAGCTTTCAATTTTTTCAATT
>CACNVR010000010.1 GCA_902623975.1 uncultured Pelagibacteraceae bacterium | reverse complement strand
TATGCCACACAAAATCACGAAAATGTAATTGCATTATTTATTTATAATAAAACAGACTTTGATAATAAGAGAGAAGCACAAAAATGGTGGTTGTTTAAATCTTTGGAAACATTCAAAGCAGAGTTATCTAAATACAAAATCAATCTTCAAATATTAGCAGGTGATGAACTAGATATATTTTCTAAAATCAAAAAAAAGGATGACGTTTCAATATATTGGAACAAAGTTTATGAACCTGACGTGATTGCAAAAGGGAAAAAAATTAGAGATGTTTTCATAAAAAATGAAGTTGAATTTAAATATTTCAAAGGAAATATTTTAAATGAATATCAAGAGGTAACTAAAAATGATGGAACACCTTTTAAAGTATTCACCCCTTTCTGGAGAAATGCTGAACAAAAATATTTGGGTCTACCACCAACAAAAAATTATGTTGTAAAGAAAAAATCAAAAACATTATCTTTTTTTAAAAATTGTGTTGAAGCTAAAAGTATTTTACCAAAAAAAGATTGGTATAAAAAATTTGAAAATTATTGGAAAGTTTCAGAAAATGATGCAAAAAAAGTTCTTAACAATTTAATAAGTGAAAAAATTAAAGAATACGGTTCAGCCAGAGATTATCCGTCTATAGAGGGCACTTCTAAGTTATCTCCTTATATTAAACACGGACAAATGCATGTGGGCACTATTTGGAAAAAATGTAATGAAATTAAATCTAAAGGTATTGGTTATAGAAAATACATAAACGAATTAGGTTGGCGTGAGTTCTCACATAGCTTGATTAATTATTTTCCTGAATTTTTAAAAGGAAATTACAGAAAAGAATTCGATAAATTTCCTTGGGTAAAAAATGAAAAATTTTTGAAAGCTTGGAAATCAGGTATGACTGGCTATCCAATTGTTGATGCTGGGATGAGAGAACTGTATGAAACTGGTTGGATGCATAATAGAATTAGGATGGTAGTTGGTTCTTTTTTAGTAAAACATCTAAGAATTAATTGGACCGAAGGTGAAAAACATTTTAGAAATTGTTTGCTTGATTTTAATAAAGCCAATAATGTAGCTCAATGGCAATGGGTTGCAGGTTGTGGAGCAGATGCAGCTCCTTATTTCAGAATTTTTAATCCTATACTTCAAGGTGAAAAGTTTGATAAAGAAGGAAAATATGTAAAAAAATGGATTCCAGAGTTAAACAAAGTTCCTCAAAAATTTGTTCACAAACCTTGGGAAATGGAAATGAAATATCAACAAGCAATAAACACTATCATAGGAAAAGATTATCCAAAACCTATAGTAATACATGAAGAAGCAAGAACTTCTGCGCTTAAAGCTTTTCAGAGTTTAAAAAAAAATTAAACTTCTCCTAAAAAATGATGAATGATAGTTCTGGTCTGTGGGTTTAATCTGTGCTCAAATAAATAAATACCTTGCCAAGTACCAAGTAATAATTTTCCATCTTCAACACTAAGTGAAATTTGATTATTAGTTAAACTAGATTTTATGTGCGCAGGCATATCGTCTTTGCCTTCAGTTGTATGAATATATAGCTTGTTATCCATTGGTGCGATTTTATTAAAATAATTGATTAAGTCAGTTTGTACATCCGGGTCTGCATTTTCTTGAATAATTAAAGAGGCACTAGTATGTTGAATACTTAAATTCAGAATACCATTTTTAAATTTATTTTTCTTAATCCAATTAATTGTTTGATCGGTGAATTCGTATAATTTTTGCCCATTGGTATTTATTTTAAAATTATTGAATTTTTGTATCATAAATTAATGTTTGAAGATGTTAGTTCATAAAGACGGCTAATTGTACGATTAAATGGTTCTTTTAATGATTTAGACGACGTCAATTCATCTAGATTTTTTTCAGCAGTTACAGCAATTGGTATTTTCTTGTCATAAATTATATCAATTAAAGTTATAAAACGGTGTTGTTGATTAGAATTTATATCATCAAACTTTGGTATTTTATCAATAACTATAAATTTAGAGACTTTAGCTATTTCAAGGTAATCCTCAGCTCCTAAGTTTTTGTCGCACAATTCATCAAATGTAAATCTAACAACTCCCTCATAGAATTCTTCGATAAGAAATTCTCTCCCTTTAATATCAAGACTTCGCGTAGTTTTTTTTCTATCCTTTGAAATAATTCTAAAGAATTTATTCATTTTAAAGTTACTTTCTTGGTTTAGTGGGAAGAAATATCTATCATTTTGGTTTTCATTTGATTTTCTATAGTCATCTTTGATAACAAGCTCATGTTCGACAGTCTTTTTTTTCATGATATCAATAAAAGGTTTGAACTGATCTCGTTGGAGACCATCCTTGTATAAATCAGAAATTTGAATGTTGGAGGTTATAATTATTTTAATATTCTCACTAAATATCTTATCGAATAATTTACCTAATATCATAGCGTCTACTATATTGGTAACTTGAAACTCATCAAAATAAATTAACAAAGCTTTTGATTTTAAGTCTTTGACAAATATATTTATAATATTTTCATCTCCCTGACTCTTATTTTGGTGAACAAAATTATGAAAACTTAACATAAACTCATTGAAGTGAAGTCTTAGTTTTTTTTTAGAGAAAAGATCATAAAAAAAATCTAAGATCATTGTTTTTCCAACACCAACACCACCATGAAGATAAAAACCTTTTTTATAATTTTCTTTTTTAAAAAAATTAAGAACTGAAAAATGAAAATTTTTATTATTAAAATCTTGAAGTAATTTAATTGTCTTTATTTGGTTTTGATTAATTTCTAAATTTTGTGAATTACAAAATGATCTAAATTTTTCCTCAAGATTTTTGGACATCAATTTTTTTTAGTTTTAAAATCAATACCATACTCTGATCTTGGTCCTTTTCTTAATCCAAAGGGTCCGGAAATAAAAAGTGTTAAAGGCTTTGTGCCAGGTTTTAAGTCAACTCTATGTAAATTATTTGCTGATCTAAAACCTATATATCCTGGAGGTCTCCAATATTTGCCTGTGCTTAATGTTTCCCAATAACCTCCTCTTAAAATAATTGTTATGTAGGGGAAGGTATGATTATGAACCCCTTCGCCATGATCGTCAGCTAACATTTCATGTATAAGGATATTAAATGGAAACCACTTCGGCCGATGTCTCAAAAGTAAATAATATCTATTCATCCATGGTTTAGCCTCATTGTATTTTGGATGCGACGGCCCCCTATCCAAAACAATTTTTTTTCTTCCAAGTTTTTCTAAAATTTTAAGTAACATCTCAATTAAGTCTAATAATTGAATTATTTTTAACTAGTAATATCTTTTTATCAAAAACAAATGGTCTTGAAATTTTTTCATTATCTATCTTCAAAGTTTTTTCTATTTTACCACTGCGAATATCAACTATTAACAATCTACCATTATCAGTCGAAAGGAATATTTTTTCAGAATTTATCACAAAACCTACTGGTTTTACTTTTTTTCTTTTTTTGTTTTCAAAAATGTTAAAAATATCTGTTATTCTTAAAATATTACCTAATTTACTATCTATCACAAAAAAATAGCCCTCATTAGAAACTGTAAATATTAAGTTATTATAATAAACTGGTCTTACTTCAGAATTAATTTCTTGTTTCCAATTAACGAGACCATTTTTTGAATTAATAGAAAAAAATTCATTTCTATTGTTGGAAAAAATTATTTCATCATTTTTTATGACTAAATCCGATGTAATTAAACTAAAAGCATTTTCATAAATTTCACCTCCTTGGGTAGGTGTTTGCCAAATTAATTTTCCGTTGTAAGCATCCACAGCCGTTATATCTCCTAAAGAATTATTAAAATATACATAGTTATTCGCTATCAATAGAGAGTTTCTTTTTTTTGACTTTAAAAAAGTATTTTCACTTTTAAAACTCCAAATTTCAGACCCATCTTTCAAAGAAAAACATCTTAGTACATTATTCATGTCTACCGAATAAATTTTATTATCAAATATTTTTATCTGCGAATTAAAAGGGTGAGTGTTTTGTTTTGACCAAACTAAATCACCTGAGTTTATATTTACTGCATAAAATTTAGATATATTATCAAAAATTACTAATAAGTTCTTATCATTAGCAAATGAAAGTATCGGTTTTAATTTTTTTTCACTTTTTGAATAATAATTTTTTTTCCACAAAATTTTGAAATTCTCATCAAATTTTATCAAATTTCCTTTATTATCAAAAAAGAAAAAGGTCTTATCATCAAAATTCAGCTCTGGCTCAAAGTAACCAAAATTATCAATTTTTGAAAATCTAAACTTTGAGGATTTATTTAAATCTTCATTAATAATTTCAATTCCAAGATTATTAGTTATGTAATTTGGTTTTTTATTAGATACATTTGTGTTATCTAATTTTATTAATGTATTTGAGTTAAACTCTTTAATTATAACGACTTTTTTTTCAAAAATTTTAGAACTATTTTTTCTTAGTTCCTCAATTTTTTTATCTTCTGTCCAAAATCCAGTTTTTGTAAATGAGCAATTAGATAGAAATAAATATATGATTATTAAAATTAATTTAATCACTTAAATCTCTGTTAAGTCTTTTTTGAGCTTCTTTTTTAATATCCGGATTTGAATTTTCTAAAATCATAATTTGATTAAAAAACTCTTTTGATTTATTTTTTTCATTTTTTGCATAAAAGTACTCCGCGACCAAATATAAAGCATGAGACTTCCATACGCTCTTTGAGTTAATTAAGGGATTTAATATTTCCATTAAGTCATTTTCATTAGCTTGATCAGCATTGAATAGCGCTTTTTTATAAATTACTAAATTTTTTATTTCTGGTTCTAATGAAGTTTTATTAATCAAAACGTCAAAAAATTTATTTATATTAGATATTTCTGAAATTAATTTATTATCAATTATAAAATAAAGTGAAAGTGGTGAATATGTTGGATCTTTTGCGTTAATTATTTTTGTCAATTTTTCTAAAGTTTCTTTTTTTGTACTGTCAGAATATTCAATGATTGCAGAGTTATAAATCTCTGAAATCTTAGACCTTTTATTCTTATTATACTCGCCTAAACCAAAGAAAAATATCAAACTTAAAATAAGTATTATAAAGATTGAAATAATAATCTTTTTGTTATTTTGTATAAATCTCTTTATTCTTTCATTTCTGGTGTTTGTATTAATTATACTTAAATCTTCATCCATATCTAAATCATTTTACGAAGGACATATTGAAGAATGCCTCCATTTTTATAATATTCTAACTCATTTTTTGTATCTATTCTGCAAAGAGTTTCTATTATTTTGATATCACCTGATAAATATTTGATCTCTAATTTAACTCTTTCAGAAGGATTAAATCCTTTTTCTATACCTATTACACTTAATAGCTCTGAGCCTTTTAATTTTAAGTTTTTTCTGTTCATATCATCAACAAATTGCAAAGGTAATATTCCCATGCCTATCAAATTAGATCTGTGAATTCTCTCAAAACTCTCAGCAATAACAGCTTTTACCCCTAATAATTTTGTTCCTTTTGCTGCCCAATCCCTTGAGGATCCTGTCCCATATTCTTTGCCACCGATTACAACTAAATCAGTTTTTCTTTTTTTATATTCCACCACAGCATCATAAACTGACATTACTTTTTCCTCTGGATATAATTTTGTGAAACCGCCTTCGGTTCCTGGGGCCATTTCATTTTTAATTCTTATATTTGCGAATGTGCCTCTCATCATTACTTCATGATTTCCTCGTCTTGAGCCATATGAATTATAGTCCTTAGGTAGAATTTGATAATTCATAAAATACTCTCCTGTTGGACTGTCTTTTTGAATATTACCAGCTGGAGAAATATGATCAGTAGTAACCATGTCTCCCAATATCAATAATGGTCTTGCATTTTTAATTTCTTTGAAACCCTCTGGCTCATCACTTAAATTTTCAAAAAATGGGGGTTTTTTCACATAAGTAGATTTTTCATCCCAATTATAGATACTGCTCTTTTCTGTTTTTATTTCTTGCCATTGTTTTGGACCCTCGGATACGTTTGAATATCGTTTAACAAACATATCTGCATTAAGAGAATTCTTCAAAGTATCCTCTATTTCTTTATTTGAGGGCCAGAGATCTTTTAAAAATACGTCTTTACTATTTTTATCTTTTCCAAATGAGTCTTTAAATAAATCGAATTCCATATGACCTGCAAGAGCATATGCTACAACAAGTGGAGGAGAGGCTAAATAATTTGCTTTAATATGAGGCGAAATTCTTCCCTCAAAGTTTCTGTTACCTGACAAAACTGAGACTGCGTATAAATTTTCTTTATGAATAGCTTCAACTATATTTTCTGCTAATGGTCCAGAGTTACCAATACAAGTTGTGCAACCATAACCAACTAAATTAAATCCCAATTGATCTAAGTAGGTGTTTAAACCTGCTTTTTCCAAATAATCAGTTACTACTTGAGATCCAGGAGCTAAAGAAGTCTTAACCCATGGTTTAACATTTAATCCTAACGTAACAGCCTTTTTCGCTAGTAGTCCAGCTCCAATAAGAACATTTGGATTCGAGGTGTTAGTGCATGATGTAATTGCTGCAATTAATATTGAACCATCTTTAATTTCATAGTCTGTATCTTTTACCTTAGAAATTTTATAATCCTTTTTATCTGTAGCTTCTTTAAAAACTTTTTTAAAATTACTAGATGCTTCAGTTAAAAGAACTTTATCTTGCGGTCTTTTAGGACCTGAAATAGTTGGAACTACAGTTGACATATCTAAAGAGATTTTATCAGTGAATTCAATTTCTTCACTTGACCACAAACCCTGCTCCTTTGCGTACTTTTCTACAATTGTCACAGTCTCTTTATCTCTTCCAGAAAATTCTAGATATTTTAAAGTTTCTTCATCTATTGGAAAGAATCCACATGTGGCTCCATACTCTGGAGCCATATTAGCAATAGTTGCTCTATCTGCTAAAGTTAAATTTTTTAATCCTTCGCCATAAAATTCGACAAATTTACCAACAACGCCTTTGTCTCTCAAAATTTTTACAACTGTTAAAACTAAATCTGTTGCAGTTGTGCCCTCTGGCATTTTTTTTGTAACTTCAAATCCAATGACTTCAGGAATTAACATTGAAATGGGTTGTCCTAGCATACCTGCTTCAGCTTCAATTCCTCCAACACCCCATCCTAAAACTGATAAACCATTAACCATAGTTGTATGACTATCTGTTCCAACAAGAGTATCAGGGAACAAATATTTTTCCCCTTTATATTCCTCTAACCAAACAACTTTTGATAAATATTCTAAATTTACCTGGTGACAAATACCAGTCCCTGGTGGAACAATTCTAAAGTTGTTAAAAGCGCTTTGACCCCATTTTAAAAATGAATATCTTTCACCATTTCTTTTAAATTCTATATCTACATTCTTCTCAAATGAATCTTTTTTAGCTGATTGATCAACTTGAACAGAATGATCAATTACTAAATCAACTGCAGAGAGGGGGTTAATTGTATTTGGATCTTTATTTTTCTCTTTTACAGCTTCTCTCATAGCAGCTAAATCAGCTACTGCTGGTATTCCTGTATAATCTTGTAGTAAAACTCTGGCTGGTCTGTAAGCTATTTCAGTTTTTGATTTTTTTGTATCGAGCCAGTTTTTGACTGCCTCAATTTGATTCTTATTTACTGATACATCGTCCTCATATCTAAGTAGATTTTCTAATAAAACTTTTAAGGACTTTGGTAATTTTGAAATACCCTTTAAACCATTTAGTTCAGCTTCTTTTAATGAGTAATATTTAAAATTTTTACCATTAACCTCTAAGTTGGATAGTGATTTGTAAGAATTTTTATTTCCTGGTTTCATGTCTTATATATAAAATGTAATTATGCTCAAAAGAAGAAGCCCTGACATAACATAATTAAAGTATTTAATAAATTTCTCATTTGTCGCAAATTTTCTAAGATATTTGCCAACAAATGTCCAAAAGGTGATACTTGATAGAGACACAATAAAGGCAAATAAAACTACTTGAGTCGCATAATTAAGATAATTTTCTCCATACTCAACATACGTTGAAACTATGATAATTCCGATCAAAACACCTTTAGGATTCAAAAATTGGAAAATAAAAGTATCTAAAAAAGAAATTGGATTTTCATTTTTTTTTTCATTAGAAGGTTTTGAAAAACTAATTTTATAAGCTAGATATATCAAAAATAAACTTCCCAGATATTTCAAAATAGTTTGTATTATTGGGAATAGTTTAAAGACATTAACCAAGCCAATTGTTAAAGTAAATACCACTAAAGTAAATCCAAAAGTAACACCGAAAATATGGGGGATTGTTTTTTTTATTCCAAAATTAAAACCAGAGTAAGATGCAACAACATTATTTGGTCCTGGAGTATAGGCTGCTACTATCCAAAAGAGCGCCATAGATAAAAATTCTGGATGCATATTTATGCTATAGGTAAACCATTTTCTGCTTTTTGTGAGGGATGAACTAATGTAACTTTTCCCTCAGGATCTATTGAACCTAAAAGTAAAAATTGAGATTTTACACCTGCAATATTTTTTTCTGGAAAATTACAAACACCAATCACTTGTTTACCAACTAAATTTTCTTTACTATAAAAATGAGTAATTTGGGCTGATGATGTTTTAACTCCTATTTCTTTTCCAAAATCAACTTCAACAACTAAAGATGGTTTTCTAGCTTTTTCATTTTTTTTAACTGAAAGTACCGTTCCAAGTCTAATGTCTATTTTTTCAAATATGTCGTAAGTAATTTGTTCTTTCATAAATGTGATATTTATATTAATTATTACTAATGAGTACAGAAGTAAATTTAGAGAAATTATACGAGAATTCTATCAAGATTTTGTCTGATTTAATTGGATTTAAAACTATTTCAGGCGAAGATAACAATGATTTAATTAATTATTGTGAAAAATATCTAAACGATTTAGGTGCTACGTCTTTTAAAACATATGACGATGAAAAAAAAAGAGTAAATCTATTTGCAACAATCAAAGCAAAAAAATCAAATGGGATTAAACCAATAATTTTATCTGGTCATACTGATACGGTACCTGTTTCAAAGAGTTGGAGTACAGACCCTTTCAAAGCAACAATTAAAGAAGATAAACTTTATGGAAGAGGTTCCTGTGATATGAAGGGATTTATTGCATGTACTTTAGCGTTTGCTCCAGTTTTTTCTAAAGTTGATTTAAATAGAGATATTCATTTTTCTTTTACATTTGATGAAGAAACAGCATGCTTGGGTGCTCCAATATTAATTAAAGAACTTAAAAAAAGAAATATTCAAGATGGAATTTGTATTGTGGGTGAACCTACAAAAATGAAAATCATAGATGCGCATAAAGGTTGTTATGAATATACAACTTATTTTGAGGGATTAGCTGGACATAGCTCGATGCCCCACAAAGGTGTTAGTGCCGTTGAATTTGCATCAAAATACGCAAATAAATTAATCGAGCTTAGGGAAGAATTAAAAAAAAGAGCTCCAAAGGACTCAATTTTTGATCCTCCTTTTTCAACATTACAAGTTGGAGGAATATTTGGAGGTATAGCTCACAATGTAATAGCTGACAAATGTCGGGTTGAATGGGAGACAAGACCAGTCATCAAAGAGGATGGTGTCTTTCTAAATCAAAAAATAGATGAATATGCAAATGAAGTTTTATTACCAGAGATGAGAAAAGTTTTTCCTAATTCAAAGATAACTAAGGAAATAATAGGTGAAGTCACAGGTTTCGATCGTATAGATAATTCAGAAGCATGTGAGTTAGTCTCAAGTTTGACCGGTGATAATTCTAGAGAAGTTGTATCCTTTGGAACTGAAGCTGGATTGTTTCAAGAAATTGGTATCAGTACAGTTGTTTGCGGACCAGGTTCTATTGAACAAGCTCACAAAGTTGATGAGTTCATTGAACTTAATGAACTTAAAAAATGTTTAAAATTTCTTGAAGGAATTAAGAAAAAATCTACTCTTAATTAACTCCACCCACCTACAGATTTAACCTCTAGAAACTCTTCTAGACCATGTTCACCAGCTTCTCTACCAATCCCTGAATGCTTAAATCCACCAAAAGGCGCATCAACAGCAATACCAGCACCATTAACATCAACCATTCCCGATCTAAGTTTTCTAGCAACTCTCTTTACTTTTTCTTTATCTTTGGTTTGAATGTAGTTTGTTAATCCGTAGGGAGTATCGTTTGCAATTTCAATAGCTTCTTCCTCCGTTTCAAAAGGCATTACAGATAAAACTGGGCCAAATATTTCTGTTCTTGCTATTTCCATTTTGTTATTAACATCAGCAAATACAGTAGGCTTTACAAAATAACCTTTTTCTAATCCATCTGGTTTGCCTGGGCCTCCAGCTACTAATTTGGCTCCCTCATCAATACCTTTCTTAATTAAAGTTTGTATCTTATTGTATTGAGTTTCAGAAATAACTGGGCCTATATGCTCTCCCTCTTTTTTTGGATCACCAACCTCAAAATTTTCTGTATATTTCTTTAATCTTTCCACAGCATCATTATACATTGATTTTTCAACCAGCATTCTTGTGGGTGCATTACATGACTGGCCTGAGTTTCTAAAACATCTCAAAGCACCTCTTTCTATTGCATCTGGATCAGCATCTTTAAATATTATATTTGCACCTTTACCACCAAGTTCTAAACTTACTCTTTTAAAATCTTTTGCAGCATTTTGGGAAATTAATGCTCCTGCTCTAGTTGATCCAGTAAATGAAATCATATTAACGTCAGGATGACTTGTTAATGCATCGCCAGTTGTTGCTCCATCACCATTAACTAAATTAAACACACCTGCTGGAATTTTAGTCTCATCAATAAGCTCAGCTAATATCATTGATGATAATGGAGCAAGTTCAGACGGTTTTAAAACCATAGTGCAGCCAGACGCTATTGCGGGCATTACTTTTAAACAAACCTGATTCATTGGCCAATTCCACGGTGTGATTAATGCACATACGCCTTTTGGTTCATAAATAAGTCTTTGGTTAGGTGCATGTTCTCCTAATGGTTTTTCAAATTCAAAATTTTTCAAATATCTTATAAAAGATTTTAAGTGAGCTGCACCTGTACCAGCTTGAAGTTTCGTTGCAAAATCTTTTGGTGCACCCATCTCTATCGTAATCGCATTTGCAATATCTGCCCATCTTTTCTTATAATTTTCATAAAGTTTTTCTAATAATTTTATTCTCTCCTCTTTTGATGAAAATGCCCAAGAACTGTAAGCTTTTTTGGCAGCATTCACAGCATCATTTACATCATCTTTATTACCCAATGTTATGACAGCACAATTTTCTTCAGTTGCAGGATCAATTACTTTGATTTCTTCTTTACTTTTTGGTGTTACCCATTTGCCATTAATATAAAAATTTTTTTTATTTTCCATTGAAGATTCCTAACCTTTCTTTACTTTTTTGCAAATAGATTTGTTAACTCATAAACTATAGTAGCAGCTGCAAGTGATGTTACCTCAGCATGATCATAAGCAGGTGATACCTCAACAACATCTGCAGAGATTAAATTCATACCAGACAAGCCTCTAATAACATTAACCATTTCTCTAGTGGTCATGCCAGCTATTTCTGGTGTACCAGTACCAGGTGCAAAAGCAGGATCTAAAACATCAATATCAATTGATAAATACAATGGATTATCTCCTACTCTTTTTTTTATTCTTTCAGCAATTTTATCAGTGCCTTCACTTTGAAACTCATCACAATGAATTATCTTAAATCCAAAACTTTCATCATTTTTAAGATCTTCTCTGCTATACAATGGACCTCTAATACCAACATGCATTGAAGCATCATCCATGAATAAATTTTCTTCTCGTGCTCTTCTGAAAGGTGTCCCATGTGTGTAAGGTGCACCGAAATAAGTGTCCCAAGTATCAAGATGTGCATCGAAATGAACTAAAGCAACTGGACCACTATTAATTTGATTCACTGCTTTTAATAAAGGAAATGCAATCGTATGATCACCTCCTAAACTTATTATACCACCTGTTTTTTTAAGTAGATCCAAAGCTCCTTGCTCAATTTGCTTAATTGCTTCATCTATATTGAATGGATTGCAAGTAATATCACCTGCATCAGCAACTTGTTGAACTTTAAAAGGCTCAACATCATAACTTGGATGATAATTAGTTCTTAAATGTCTTGAAGCTTGCCTAATACTCTGTGGGCCAAATCTTGCCCCAGGTCTATAGCTAGTTCCTGCATCGAATGGAATTCCAACAATTGCAACATCACAGTACTCAACATCTCTTAATTCTGGTAATCTTGCAAAAGTTGATGGGCCAGCAAATCTTGGGACCTTTGTACCACTTACTGGTTGAATGGGTTCTTTGGTTCTTTTTTTTTTCATCACAAAAACTCTATCACATTCTTACAAATTGGAATATCTTCAATAATACTAATTATGAAATTATTAAAGCTCATTTTATTGTATTTATTTTTAATTTCTCCAACTCAAGCAGATACAATTTACGAATTAATAAAAATTCCAAACCTGGAGATTTATAATCTTAAAACTGAAAACAAATTAAGATACTTGAATGCCAAACAAGCATTTACAATAGGTGTTGATAATAATATCAATTGTTTTAAATCATCAAAAAAAGACCTAGATGAAAAATATAAGATTATTGAAAAAAATCTTAATAAATATTCTCAAAACTTTTTAAAAAAAATAAATTTAAAATACATTGTTATGTGTGAAGACTTATCGATCTCAGGTATCAATACTGCTGGGATACCTGATAATTTAATGAAAACTTTAATTGTAGATATTAAATTTAATGATAGATATTTTGAAAGAGTACTACATCACGAAGTGTTCCACATAATTAATGATAGTTTCAAAGATATATTTAACCAACAAATTTGGTCTAGTTTTAATCCTAAAGAGTTCAATTATGCAGAATGTTCGACGTGTACTAAAAAAATTGGATTAGAAACATATTCTAAAACAACTGGTTTTATTACTGAATACTCACAATCTACCGCATCTGAGGATATGGCTGAGGTATTTTCTCATTTAATGTATGGGAATTTACCTGCAACGGTTGATCCTATTCTTCAAAAAAAGATTGAATTCATCAAAAAAGGACTCCTAAAAATAGATAAAAATTTTATTTTATGATTGAAAAGATAAAAGCTTCAAAATCTGAAAAAATAATATTTATATTTGTTGTAATTTTAGGTTTATTTTCAATTACTTCTTTTGTTTTGCTTAAAGATAAATGTTTGTTTATTAAGAATTATGACCCAAATAAAATTAATTTTGAAAATCCAAATAACATAGCAATTCTAAACGTTGAATGTGGAAATGTAATTATAGAATTATATCCAGAAATATCTCCAAATGGAGTAGAAAGATTTAAAACATTAATTAAATCTTATGCCTATGATGATGTAGCATTTCATAGAGTCATTAAAGATAAACTTGTACAAGCTGGTGATGTAGAATTTGGAAAAAAAGGAAACATTGATTATGGAAAAATTGGAACTGGAAAATCTGGTTTAGGTACAATCAAATCTGAAGTTGATAAGGATTTTAACTACACTAAAGGAAGTGTTGGATTAGCTCGATCTTTAAAATATGATACTGAAGACAGCCAATTTTTTATAATTCTTCAGGATGAACCTTTGTATGAAGGAGAATACACACCCATTGGGAAAGTAATATTTGGCTTAGAGGCTTTAAAAAAAATTAAATACTTAAATAAATCTGAATATGTTTTAAGGCCTGATTTTATAAATACTCTTAGATTATTTAATTAACTAAAGGTTTACCAGTAGCAAGAGTATGTTTAATTCTATCTTGAGTTTGTTTGGTTTCAATTAATCTCATAAAAGCATCAAGTTCCAATTTAAACAAATCATCCTCTGTAAGAGTTTTATCTTTTGTAGTTTCACCACCACTTAGAACATGAGCTAATTCTTTTGCTACAGTCAAACCATGATCCAATATAACTTTATCATTGTAAAGTTTTTCTAAAATTTTGTTCATATCATCAATAACTGAT
This sequence comes from uncultured Pelagibacteraceae bacterium, assembly GCA_902623975.1. Classification (GTDB taxonomy): domain Bacteria; phylum Pseudomonadota; class Alphaproteobacteria; order Pelagibacterales; family Pelagibacteraceae; genus Pelagibacter. Next base: position 14,212 of record CACNVR010000010.1, on the reverse strand, counting down.
TTACCAGGTAAATTAAATGTAAGCTCATTTGGTGCTTTAAAGTCCTTGTTTTCATTTAAGATTTTTTTCGATACTTCAAGCAAACTATTTCTATTCATAATTCTTTTATTTTCAGGTAATAAGTATTTCAAGGGCTCTGCCTCAACTGGAGACGTAGCTGTTCTACCATAGCCAATGATATCAAATACTTTTAAAGGTGCATATTTTGGATCTTTCTTAGCCTCTTCAGTATTTGACCATCTAGCTAGCATTTCTTTACATCCGCCTCCAGCTGGAATTAATCCAACAATAGTTTCTACTAATCCGATTACAATATTTGTATGCGAGGCTACGAAATTACTTTGTACTAAAACTTCAAAACCTCCGCCCAAAGTTAAACCTGATGGAGCAGATATTACTGGGTATTTAGAATACTTTAGATGTTTGCAAGTTTCTTGAAAATATTTAATAAATTTTTCTATCGATTTAAAATCATTTTTATTTGCAAATTCCATTGTATAAGTCAGGTTAACACCAGCAGAAAATTGCATACTCTCATTAATTATTATTAAAGGTTTATCAGTTGCTTTCTTAAGTGCATCCATTGAGTCATAATCGAGTGCATTAGCTTTAGTCGTAAACTCAACAATATTAAAATCATTAAATCTATAAATTGCAGCTGAACTATTGCCATCAACACTTGAGGCAGTTTTCTTGATCTTACCTAAAGTTTCAATTGATGTATATTTTTGCCTTTCACCATAAAAATTTTCATCTTTAGAATTCCACAAATTTTCCAAAAAGTTATTGCCTTTATATTCATCAACTTTATCGAAGAAATTTTTAACACCAATTTCTTCTAACATCTCGAAAGGTCCTTTCGCCCAGTTAAATCCAAGTCTCATTGCCTCGTCTATGTCATTAAATTCTTTGGTAATTCCAGGAACTAGAGATGAAGCATATTTTATTATCTTGGATAGTACTGACCAAGCATAGTCTCCATACTTATCATTTCTATTAATTAGAGCCTTTAAATCTACTTTATCAGACTTAATATCTATTTTTTGACTTGTTGAATACTCGCCAGTTTCAAGATTAATAGCTTCCATAATTTTTCCACTATCAGTCTTCTTCATTCTATAGAAGCCGCCTTTGCCTTTTCTCCCCGTATATCCAGTTTCAATCAATTTTTTTACTAAAGGAATTTCTTTGGCAACTTCATGGAACTCATCAGATTTTGGAAGTTCTTTGATAAAACTTTTTAAAACATCTGCCATTAAATCTATTCCAATCAAATCATATAATCCAAAAACACCTGTTTTAGGTATACCCATAGGTCTTCCAAAGATTGCATCTGCTTCCTCAACAGAAAGTTTCATCTTAAATGCTTCAGTCATTGCAATTTGCATTGCATAAACACCTACCCTATTTCCTAGAAAACCTGGGGTATCATTACAAACAATCGCACCTTTACCTAACTCAACTTCACAAAATTCTTTTAATTGATTTATCTTTTTTAAATCATTGTCTTCATTCTTAACTATTTCTAAAAGACCCATGTATCTAACAGGATTAAAAAAATGAGTGATACAAAAATCTTTTTTTTGATCTTTATTTAAATTTTGAGATAAAACTTTAATTGGGATTGAGGAAGTGTTTGATGAGACTATTGCTCCATCTTTCCTACTTTCAAAAATTTTATCGTAAATTTGATGTTTAATATCAATTCTCTCTACCACTGCCTCGACAATCCAGTCAGCATCTTTAACTACGTTGAAATCATCAGATATGTTTCCAACTTTAATATTATCGATTTTGGTTTTATCAATTAATAAAGGTGGTCTTGATTTATGTATTCGTTCTCTAGCATTTTGACTTATTTCAGTTTTTAAATCTAAAAGTGTGACAGGGATATTGGCATTACAGAGATGTGCAGCTATACCACTACCCATTGTACCTGATCCAATAACTACTACATTCTTAATTTTCATTTGATTATTTTACTATCGATTAATTCCTCTAAGCCTCTCTGATCGTCTTCTCAAAAGCTCAGCGGTTACTAATATTAATGTTGATAGTATAATTAAACAAGTCGCAACAGCTAATATTGTTGGACTTAATTGTTCTCTTAAACCTGTCCACATTTGAATAGGAATAGTTGTATTTTCTAATCCTGCTAAAAATAAAACAACAACAACTTCATCAAATGAAGTCACAAAAGCAAATAATCCACCTGAAATAACTCCTGGTAATATTAGTGGCAACGTAATTTTCATAAAAGTATTTACTGGATCACTACCTAAACTTGCAGCAGCTCTAGTTACACTGTGATCAAATCCTGAGAGTGTAGCAGTAACCGTGATAACAACAAAAGGTGTTCCTAAAATAATATGGGCAAGAACAATACCTGTATGGGTCGCTGCCAAACCAGCTTTTGCCATAAAGAAAAATATTGCAACACCTGAAATAATTAAAGGTACGATCATAGGAGAAATTAAAACAGCCATTATCAAACCTTTGTAAGGCATATGTCTGCTACTTAAACCTAGAGCAGCAACTGTTCCAAGTATTACTGATCCTATTGTTGCAAAAATTGCGATAATAAAACTATTCTTAGCAGCTAATCCCCAAGGATTTTTAGTTCCGTAAATCATATCTTTATACCATCTCAAAGAAAAAGCATCTGGATCTAGCCTTTTCATCCCATCAGAGAAACTTAAAAATTCTTCTGCGTTAAAAGATAATGGAAAGATTACAAATAAAGGGGCAATTAGAAAAAAGAAAACAGCGGCACAAATTGTTAGATAAATATAATGCCAAATTCTATAATGTGGTTCAGTATATTTTGGTAATGCCATCCTAATTATCCTAATTTAATGTTATCAATTCCAACTATTTTGTTATAAAGCCAATAAATCACCAATACTCCACTCAGCAGCATTAGTCCCATTGCAGATGCAAAACTCCAGTCAAGGGTACTTTTCATATGAAAAGCGATCTGGTTACTGATTAAAGTCCCAGATGCACCACCAACTAAGGCTGGTGTAATGTAATAACCAATCGCTAAAATGAACACTAATAAGCAACCTGCACCAATTCCAGGAATTGTTAGTGGGAAATAAACTTTCCAAAATGCAACAAATGGTGTTCCACCTAGTGATTTTCCAGCTCTCATTAAGCTTGGTGAGATAGTTTTCATTACACTGTATAGCGGAAGCACCATAAATGGCAGCAAAATTTGTGTCATTGCCACATAACTTCCTGTCTTGTTGTACATCATCTCAGGCCTATTATCGTCAGCTACTAATCCTATTCCAACAAAGAAATCATTTACGATACCTTGTTGTTGTAACAAAATCATCCAGCTGGCAGTTCTTACAAGTAATGAAGTCCAGAACGGCAACAGTACGCAGATCATTAATAAGTTACTATATTTCATTGGCAGAGTAGCTAACAAATGAGCTATTGGATAAGCCATCAAAAAACAAAAGACCGTCACAAAGAATGCAATCTCCAGAGTTCTTAACCATAATACTCTGTGAATTCTCCTATCTTCTTCAACGCTTACTATTTTCCCTTCCTCATTTACATACATATCCATTCCTTTTAAATATTTTTGACCTGTAAATTCAGGGGCTCTTCTTTGGATTGCTCTCCAGTACTCAACATCAGCCCATCTTTTGTGTACTGCCATTATTTGTTCTTTATAGTTTCCCTCTTCAAATTTTTTAGATGCTCTTCTTAATTTTTTAATAATACTTTTAAATCCATTTTTAGTGTAATTTAATTGAGTAGATAGTTTACCTTCTCGTTTATCTTCAACTAGTTTTATAAAGTCCTCATGAAATGCTGCAAAAACTTCCTCATCTGGCAAATCTTGACCATCCCAGTTTTCCATTGCTTTAAATGTTTTGGGTAACATTTGTGTTACCATTTTATCATCAACACTTCTGAACAACATATCCCCTATTGGAAAGACATACGTAATTATTAAGAAAAATAATAAAGGAGCAACAAGTAAGAAAGCTTTGATCTTATTCTTTCTTTCTGCTTTTTTAAGACTAACCTCTAAGGGTATTCCGTCTGTAGTCAAAATCTGTTTTGTTTCTGAGCTCATAAATAAAAAGGGCGGTTATAAATAACCGCCCTTAAATTATAATATATAATTAAGTTCTTTAAAACTTAAATTATAGACCAGCTTTCATAGCTTCCCATTTTTCACCAAGCTCTGTACCGTTATCAGCCCAGAAAATTGGATCTACTAGGAAGTAGTTTTTAGTGTTAGCTGGTGCAGTTGGCATTTGTGGTACCATGTTAGTCTTACCATCTTTATACCAAGGCTCACCTTTCTCCATAATACCAATTGAAGATTTTCTCCAAGGAGCATATGCAATGTATTTAGCACTTCCTGCTAACATTTCAGAACTAGTCATCATAGCTAAAGCTTTTTTAGCCATACCATTAGCATCGTTTGGTCCACCTTTAACTTGTACGAAATATTCGTAGTCAAGACCTTGGCCATCCCAAACTTGTTTGATTGGCGCACCTTCTCCAATTTCTGCATTGAAGAATCTACCATTCCAACCAGTAGCCATTACTACTTCACCTGATACTAACAGTTCTGGTGGTTGAGCACCTGCAGACCAAAATACACATCCACCGTTAGGGTCTGTGCAAAGTTTTTTGATCTTGTTCATTGCTCTTTCAACACCTTTTTCTGTTTCTAAAGCTTTGTAGATTTTTGCTCCGCCTTTACCTGGCTTGATACCATCTGCAGCTAAAGCGATTTCTAAATTAGTTAGAGCGCTTTTGTAGATAGCTCTTTTTCCAGGGAATTTCTTTGTGTTAAAGAAATCTTTGATAGTCTTTGGAGTACCTTTAACGTTTTCAGTGTTATAAGCGTAGTTCCAAGAATATAAAATATTTCCTACAGCACATTTACTTGGCATTGCAGTAAAGAAATCTTTACTTGCTGGAGTTCCATCTGGAGCTGGTGGGAAGTCTTTGTCAAAATCAAATTCAACAAATAATCCTTCATCACATCCAGTAATAGTATCCATCGCGAACACGTCCATTATATCCCACGTGATCTTTCCAGCTTCTTTTTGTGCTTTGATTTCTGATAAACCACCTGAATAATCAACCCAAGCAATGTTAATGCCCAGTTTTTTTGCAGTAGGATCACCATAACCTAACTTTTGAGACTCAGTATAAGCCCCACCCCAAGACACTGCAGTAACAGTTGTTGCAAATGCTGAAGTAGTTAGTGAAAGTACAAAAGAAATAGCTAGTAATATTTTACTTAGTTTTTTCATTTTTCCTCCGTTTAAACGTTTTTATAAACCAAATTAAAACAACTTCAGGACTGAGAGTCAACAGCCCTTTTTTTCTTATTCTGTAATAATTCTACGATGTTTATTTTGGGTCTAGAGCTCTAGCGTCTTCACTATTCCAGCCAATTTTAATTTCGTTACCTAGTTTAATGTCTAAATTAGCAGAACTATTAGGGACTTTCAGAATAAATTCTGGATTTCCTAAAAGATTAATTCTGACTCTGGTATGATCGCCATGATAAATAACCTCTTCGATTTTTCCATTATGAAGATTATCCATTTTATCTTTGGGATTAATTAAAGCTCTCTCAGGTCTCAATGATACCTTAGTTCTTTCACCTTTTGATTTAACAGATATTGGGTTTGCCATTATTTCTGCGTTTGCAAGTTTGACTTTGCATTTACCATTAGATATTTCCGAAACTTCTCCAGTGAATGTATTATTTTCACCAATAAATTCTGCTACAAATGAATTTACAGGTTTCTCATATAATTCATCAGGGCTTGAAAGTTGTTGAACCTTTCCATCGTTAAATACTGCAATACGATTTGACATTGTTAAAGCTTCACTTTGATCATGAGTAACATAAACTACTGTCACTCCAATACTTTCATGAATATGTTTAATTTCATATTGCATACTTTCTCTTAAATTTTTATCTAAAGCTCCCAATGGTTCATCCATTAAAACTAATTGTGGATCAAATACCAGAGATCGTGCTACTGCTACCCTTTGTTGTTGACCACCTGATAATTGTCCAGGCATCCTAGCTGCAAAACCTTGAAGTGATACCATTGATAATGCTTTATCAATTTTTTTATCTGCTTCATCCTTTGGAATCTTTCTTACTCTTAAAGGGAACGCTAAATTTTCATAAACTGTCATGTGAGGAAACAAAGCATAATTTTGAAATACCATTCCAATTCCTCTTTTGTGAGGAGGAATACTTGAAATAGCCTTTCCACCTAAATAAATTTCACCATTTGTGGGTGTTTCAAAGCCTGCTAACATCATTAAGCAAGTAGTTTTTCCTGAACCAGACGGTCCTAACATTGTTATAAATTCACCCTCAGCTATATCTAGTTGCAGATCTTTAACAACTAAAACTTTACCGTCATAGCTTTTATCTACATTTTCAAATTTAACGAATTCTTTATTGACTGACATAAATTAAAATGAATTTAAAACATTTGTATAAACAAATATCAACCATTAATAATTAGCTTTTAACGTGAAGTTCTTTTGATAAATTGCAAAAAAGTTCTGCTCCTTTATCAGTAACTCTAACTGCTTCAGAGGCTTCCACACCCCAATCTCCAAATTGCATTACAGCAATCATGTGAAAACATATGTTAGGTTCTAAAAGAGTCATATCACCTTTATAAATATTTAAAGTATGCTCACCCCAATCAGGTGGATAACCTATGCCTATTGAGTAACCGGTTCTTGATTTTTTTTGTATCCCATATTTATCCAATACTCTCCAAAATGCTTGCGCAACATCGTCAACGGTATTTCCAGGTTTTGTTACATCAATTCCAGCTTGTAATGCTTCAATAGTTTTTTTCATCGTCTCTATCTTTAATTTATCAGGTTTTCCAAGTAATACTGTTCGAGCCATTGGTGCATGATATCTTTTATATACTCCAGATAGCTCAATAATTGTGGCTTCACCCTCAACAAATTCATCTTGTGTTGCTGTTAAATGAGAAGCTGATGTGCCTTTACCTGTTGGCAACAATGTTGCGATACTTGAGTATTCACCACCTAACTCTGGTGTCCCATAAAATAATGCTTTTTGAATTTCACCAACAGCATCACATTGTCTTACACCTGGATTAATTACTTCAAATGCTTTTTTCATACCTATTTCAGAAATCTTTGCAGCAGATTTCATGAAATTTATCTCTGCATTAGACTTTACCAATCTTGCCCAATTTACCAATCTATCTGAATCTTTTATTTTTGCATCAGGTAAGCCTTTTTTAATTTTTTCATAACAGAATGCTGTAAAATAATGTGCATCCATTTCTAAACCTATAGAAAGTTTATCCCATTTTTTTTCTTTTATAACTTTAACAAGATAATCGTAAGGATGTTTGGGCCATGTATGAATATAATGTTCATCATAAACAATTATATTTTCTTTTTTGAGATAAGTTTTTATGTAAGCGCCTCCAGCATCTTGATCTCTTACGAAACATATAGGTTCATCTGCATTGATATGAACTATTGCACATTGTGCATAATAAAAAGACCATGCATCATAACCGGTTAAATAGTTTATATTGTTAGTGTCGTGTGAAATTAAAAGTTCAATACCTTTTTCTTGCATCATTTTTTGAACTTTTAAAAGTCTATGTTTGTATTCTTCTTTTGAAAAAAGCATATTTAATTTGTAAGAAACAATTTTCCAAATCCTTTGATATCTGTATTTTCACCAATTTCTTCTAATGTGTTCCAAATTAAAGTTTGATTGCTTGATAGAACAGGTTTGTGAATTTTTTTTTCTAATTTTTCGATTATATTTAACACTGGTAAAGCTGTGCAAGAAATAAATAGTGCATCTGCATCAACAATATTCATATTTGATAATATCTCAAATAAAAAATCTTGATCAACTTTTCCAATATCATAGTCCGCTGCAATATCTAAATATGAGTTAGATACAACATCAAATTTTTTTTCAGAAAAATGATTTATAATTTGATCATTTAATTTTTTACTATAAGGAGTAAAAATTGCTAATTTTTTAACATTTAATTTTTTTAATGCCTTGATTGCAGCGGAACTAGGTGTTGTAAGTTTTGCTTTTGGTTTTGCTGCTTTAACTTTCTTTTCAATTGATTCAAAACCCGCTGCTATTGTTCCAGATGTACAACCATACACTACACAGTCAATATTTTCATTTGGTAAAATATTGTTTGTAACTTCTGTTACTTTTTTTGACATCTTTATTAAATTTTCATTTGTTAATGGATTAAAACATTCAATCCTATTCACAAAAAAATCTATTTTTTTATCTTTAATTACATTGATAAAATCTTTTTCGATCATAAAGTCAGTTGCTAAAGCAATTAATCCAATTCTTGGATTGTGTTTTGTTATAAATTTTGGCTCTATTTTATTTGATTTCATTATTAAATTAGTCAAAGCTACTACAAATTTAGATAATTTGCTTGTTGAAAATTTTTTTAAATTATATTTAATTTCCACTTATATAAATTAATTTTTAACTGGAAAAAAGGAACATAATGAAAAGATTACTTATCGCTGCATTAACATTTGTATTTGGGTTCACGTCAAATGTATCTGCAGATGGACATGGGATTAAAATGGGAATCATTTTGGGATTTACGGGTCCAATTGAATCTCTTACACCAGCGATGGCTGCTTCAGCAGAACTTGCTTTTAAAGAGGCATCAGACTCTGGTTCATTACTTAATGGAAAAAAAATAACTGTGATTAGAGCAGACTCAACTTGTGTTGACTCAGCTGCTGCAACTGCTGCTGCAGAGGGAGTTATTTCTCAAGGTGTTGCAGCAATTATGGGTGCTGATTGTTCTGGTGTTACAGGTGCAATTGCATCTAATGTTGCAGTTCCTAATGGTGTAGTAATGATTTCACCATCAGCAACTTCTCCTGGATTAACTACTTTAGACGATAAAGGATATTTCTTTAGAACAGCTCCATCAGATGCAAGAGGTGGTCAAATTTTAGCAGATATTACAAAAGATAGAAAAGTTAAAAGTGTTGCAATCACTTATACTAATAATGATTACGGTAAGGGCTTAGCTGATGTTTATAAAGCAGCTGTAGAAGCTCATGGTATTAAAGTTACAACAGTAACAGCTCACGAAGATGGAAAAGCAGACTACTCTTCTGAAGTAGCTACTCTTGCTTCAGCAGGTGGTGATGCAGTTGCTGTAATTGGATATCTTGACCAAGGAGGAAAAGGAATTATTCAAGCATCTCTAGACTCTGGTGCTTTTGATAAATTTATTTTATCTGATGGTATGATCGGACAATCATTAGTAGATACTTTTGGAAAAGATTTAAGAAAATCTTTTGGTTCAATGCCGGGTTCAACTGGAAAAGGTGCTGGTGTATTTGCTAAAGTTGCGAGTGACGCTGGAATAGATAACTCAGGACCTTACACAGGAGAATCTTATGATGCTGCAGCATTAATTGTCTTAGCTATGCAAGCAGGTGGTTCTGCAGATAGAGCATCAATTGCAAAAAATGTAATGGATGTTGCTAATGGTCCTGGAACTAAAATTTATCCAGGTGAACTAAAAAAAGGTTTAGATTTATTAGCTAAAGGTAAAAAAGTTAACTACGAAGGTGCAACTGGAGTTACTTTTACCAGCGTTGGTGAAGCTGAAGGTTCTTTCTTAGAACAAGAAGTTAAAGGCGGAAAATTCAAAACTAAAAAACAAAGATAATTTATCTTATAATTTAAATCCCCAACATTAACTTGTTGGGGATTTTTTTTAAAAGAACAAATATTTATCGGCCATATACAAAGCCCAAGCTATTGCAGCACCTGTAATAATATATTTCATAGTTCTACTTTATTTCTATTTTTTCTGGAAGTATACCCTTCGGTCTATATCTCATAATTAATAATAAGCCTATTCCCATCATCAAGAATCTAAAATATGGCACACTTTCAATTAAATGAACTTTTAAAAAATGAGTATCGTCTAAACCTGCAGTTGTTAAATTAACTAGATATAATCCGATTGGTGCTGCCTCGATCCATAAAAACCAAACCACAAAGCCTCCAAGAATTGCACCAAAATTATTTCCACTACCACCTATAATAACCATTACCCAAATTAAAAAAGTATATCTTAAAGGTCTATAACTTCCTGGAGTAAATAATCCATCTTGTGTAACTAACATTGCCCCTGCAATACCAACAATAGCTGATCCCAAAACAAAAATTAGCAAATGTTGTTTTACAACATTTTTTCCCATTGCATTTGCTGCTTCCTCATTGTCCCTGATTGCTCGCATCATTCTTCCCCAAGGAGAATAAAGAGCTTTTTGAGTTAATATTAATAAGATAATTACAACAACTAAAAATAATCCAGAGTAACAGAGTTTTACAAAAATCGAAGATCCTTCAATAACAAACTGATTTAAAGCAGCTTGTCTTTCAGCTAAATCAGGAATCATATTTAATTTACTTAAGTTAAATTTTTCAACAAGATTTATAAACCAATCAGTTTGTTGTAAATTTACCTCGTAAGGTGCTGGTCTTTTTAATCCAATTACATTCTTTACACCTCTTGTTAACCAATCTTCATGTTTTATAATTGCAATAACGATTTCCGATATTAGCAAAGTTGCTATTGCTAAATAATCAGCTCTTAAACCTAGTGCTACTTTTCCAATAACAAAAGCTAACCCACCAGCAAACAGAGCTCCAATAATCCAAGAAAAAATAATTGGAAGGCCTAAGCCACCAAGAAAACCAGTTTTTGCTGGATTTACCTCCTCAATTGCCTCTATTCCAGGCTCAGAAATAAATCTTATGATAATAATCCCTAAAATTATAATCGTAGCAACAATATAGGATCTATTTTTTGATTTCTTATAATTTTTTAAAACATATCTAACTGCCAGAACAACAACTATTAAAAGAAAAAAGCTTGATAAAATATTAAATCCGCCTGCACTCCAGGCTTCTTGCACTGGATCAACTGAAATTAAAACTGCTGCTAAACCACCTAGAGCCGTAAAACCCATTATTCCAAAATTTATAAGACCAGCATAACCCCATTGAATATTGGCACCCATTGTCATTACAGCTGAAATTAAACAAAGATTAAATATTGATAGAGCAATATTCCAGGACTGAAATATTCCTACCAGTATAATTAAACCCATCATTATACTGTAGGCTGCAATTACATTTAAATTTTTTCTCACAATACCTTCCCTTTAAATATCCCCGATGGTCGATATAACAACACAATCACTAGTATTGAAAATGATACTGCAAATTTGTAATCAGTAGAAAGCAATTGAACTAAACCATCTGGTTCCATACTTTCAGGCAACACATACATGAAAAATTTTCTATAAGCATAAGTTAATAAAATTTCTGAAAAAGCAATTACATATCCTCCTAAAAAGGCACCAAATGGGTTACCAATTCCACCAACGATAGCTGCTGCAAATATCGGCAGCATATTATTAAAATATGTAAATGGTTTATAACTTTTGTCTAAACCGTATAAAGTACCACCGATTGTAGCAAGAATTCCTGCTATGATCCAAGTTATCATGACAATTTTTTTTGGATCAATGCCCGATAACAATGCCAAATCTTCATTATCAGAATATGCTCTCATGCTTTTTCCTGTCTTAGTTTTATTTAAAAACCAAAACAAAGTTGAAACCAAAATTAATGTAACAATAATTGTAATCACTTGAGTAGATTTTATTGCTAGACCTTCATTTAATCCTGTTATTTCTTTAAATTCACCTGCTTTAATTAAAAATTTCTCTCCATCAAAAAATCTCCTATCTGATGGGCCAATAATTATACGAACCACTGCCTGGGTAACAAACATAACTCCAATGCTTACCATTGCTAATTGTACAGGGGGACTTTTGTTTGCTCTATAATATTTGAAGACAAATTTATCAATCACAAGCATGTAACTGATCATAAAAACAATTGCAAAAGGAATAGCTATAAGAGCTGTGGGTAAAACTCCAAAGCTAATTCCAACAGATTGAAAGTACCACGTGAATAAGATTGTACACATTGTTCCAAAAGCCATCATGTCTCCTGTAGCAAAGTTGGCAAATCTTAAAATTCCATAAATTAATGTTACAAAAATTGCACCGAGTGCTAGTTGAGATCCATATGCTAAAGCTGGTACAAAAATATAATTTAATAAAAGTATTAATGCATTTACAAAATCCATATCAACCACCTAGAAAAGAGCTTCTTACTGTTGGATCCTCTAATAATTCTTTTCCTGTACCAGAGTGCCGATTTTCACCTGTTACCAAAACATAGCCTCTATCAGAAATACTTAGTGCTTGTTTTGCATTTTGTTCAACCATCAAAATTGCAACATTAGTTTGCTTTACTTTGACAATGTGATCAAATAATTCATCCATCACTAAAGGTGAAACACCAGCTGTCGGCTCGTCCAACATTAAAACAGATGGTTTAATCATTAATGCTCTTCCAAGAGCTACTTGTTGTCTTTGTCCTCCTGATAGTTCACCAACTAATTGTGTTCTTTTTTCTCTTAATATTGGAAACAAATCATAAATTTCATCGATCACTGCACTATATTCGTAATCAATTAAAAAAGCTCCCATCTCTAAATTTTCTTCAACGGTCATGCCTGCGAAAACATTTTTAGTTTGAGGTACAAATGAAATACCCTGTTTCACTCGATCTTGAGGTGAAAGATTTGAAATGTTTTTTCCATCAATAATTACAGATCCTGATTTTAAATCTAACAATCCTAGCATAGCTTTCATTGCCGTTGATTTTCCAGCTCCATTGGGTCCAAGTATTGAAACAATTTCTCCTCTCTCAACATTAACAGAACAAGAATTGATAATATCAGGACCGTTCCCATATCCACCAGTCATGTTGTTCCCTTCAAAAAATGCCATTATTAATTATCCTTAAATTTTGAACCACGCCCTAGATAACTCTCTATTACTTTTTCATCTTTTTTTGCATCTTCTGCTGAGCCCTCAAAAAGAACTGAACCTTCAGCCATGACAATTACAGGATCACATAATCTTCCTATAAAATCCATATCATGTTCAATCATGCAAAAAGTATAACCTTTTTCTTTATTTAACTTCTCAATCGCGGTTCCAAGATCTTTCAACAAAGTTCTGTTAACACCTGCGCCTACCTCATCTAATAAAACTAATTTAGCGTCAACCATCATAGTTCTTCCAAGTTCTAAAAGTTTTTTTTGTCCTCCTGATAGATTTCCTGCTAATTCATTTTTTAAATGACTTAAGTTTAAAAACTCAACTACTTCCATTGCTTTTTCTTTTATCAAATTTTCTTCTTTAGCAATTAACGAGGGTTTAAATAAAGCGTTCATTAATTTTTCACCAGATTGATTACCTGGTACCATCATTAAGTTTTCTAATACAGACAGATTTGTAAATTCATGAGCTATTTGAAATGTTCTAAGCAAACCTTTAGAAAACAATTCATAGGATGGAGTATCGGTAATATTCTCATTGTTAAACATAACATTACCTGACGAGGATTTTAGATTACCAGCAATTAAATTAAATAAAGTTGTTTTACCAGAACCATTGGGACCAATTATACCTGTAATAGTCCCTTTTTTAACTTTAAGTGAGCAATCAGAAACTGCTGCTAGCCCTCCAAAATATTTTGATAAATTATTAATTTCTAAAATATTTTCAGACATTAATTATTTATTTAATCTTTTATGAATACTATTAAGTGTCTTTATTACAGATTTATAAGCACCCTTTTTACTCATTTCTTTTAAGCCTTGCTCATTTAATCCTTTGGGTGTTTGAGACTCCTTTACTAAATATTTTAAATCTTTTTTAGAATTAACAACAGCATCTTCAGATAAAGCTAAAAATAAAGAGGTAATATATTTTTGAGCGTCTGGTCTTTTAATGCCTCTTTTAACCAACCAGTCACTCATCACACTTAATATTTCATAATAAGAAGCCATCATTCCTGATGTAGACCAAAAATTAATGGATAATTTTTCATTTCTTATTTCAACGGTGGAGCCAATTTTGTCAAAAAAATTTTTAACCTTCTTATTTGGTGGGCAAATTGGAACTGGTCCTTTCTTTAATGAAATAGGAGGTAAGGGGATTGCTCTAACGATATCTGCTTTAACTT
>CACNVR010000009.1 GCA_902623975.1 uncultured Pelagibacteraceae bacterium | reverse complement strand
AATGAATGATCCTACTATTAACTTTGATTGGGAATATATTTTAATTGAAAATAAAAAAATTAGAAATGCTTGGTGTATGCCGGGTGGTAAGATTGCTGTTTATACCGGAATGCTAGATGTTACAAAAAATACTGATGGCTTAGCTGCTGTTATGGGTCACGAAATTGCTCATGCGGTTGCAAAACATTCCGTTGAAAGAGCAAGCAGAGGAGCTCTTCTCAATACAGGAACAAAATTAATCGATATATTTTCAGGTGGAAAATTATCTCAACTAAATAGAGCAACTGGCATGGATACAGTTGGCTTGTTGTCTAGACTTGGAATAATGAATCCATTTAATAGAAAGCAAGAGAGTGAAGCTGATTATTTGGGAATGATTTTTTCCTCATTATCAGGTTATGATATAACTGAAACTGTAAAAATATGGCAGCGTATGAAAGAACTTAATAAGGGAAAAACTCCTCCAGAATTTATGAGCACTCACCCTTCTGCAGAAAATAGAATTAAAAAAATTAATCAATGGACAAATGAAATTATCTTAGATTACCCACCAATTGATATTTCTTAAAAAGGTGGTGAGCCGTGATGGACTCGAACCATCGACCCATTCCTTAAAAGGGAATTGCTCTACCAACTGAGCTAACGGCCCATAATCATTAAATGAATGATGTTGTGTATACATAATTATTTTATTAATTCAAACAAGAATTAGTGAGACAAATAGTTAAAATTTACAATTTATCAATATATTCATTATGAAATTCGTCAAAAGTGCCATTCTTAATATTCTCTCTTATTGCTGACATTAATTCTTGATAAAAATTGATATTATGAAGTGTCAATATCATTGAACCAAGTATTTCGTTAGTATTAAATAAATGATTAAGATAATTTTTAGAATATTTATTCAAATTCAAATTTTTGCAATTCTTATCTAAAGGATTATCGTCATTTTGATATCTATTATTTTTAATATTTACTCTACCCTCCCATGTAAATGCTAATCCTGTTCTTCCAGATCTAGTTGGTAAGACACAATCAAACATATCAATACCTCTTTTTACTGCTCCTAATATATCATTTGGTGTACCAACACCCATGAGATAATGAGGTTTATTTTCAGGTAACTCATCTTTAATTCCGTCTAAAACAGAAAACATTTCTTCTTGCGTTTCTCCAACGGCTAATCCTCCAATAGCATATCCATCAAAATTTATTTTTAATAATTTCTTCAATGATTGACTTCTTAAGTCATTAAATAATCCACCTTGAACTATACCAAAAAGTGCTTTGTGTGGATTAATACCAAAAGCTTTTTTTGATCTTTCTGCCCAATATAAAGATAAATTCATTGATTTTTTAATTAATTCGTAATCATTAGTTTTTTTTGGACATTCATCCATTATCATTACAATATCTGAGTTTAAATCTAATTGTATTCTTATACTTTCCTCAGGACTTAAGTAAAATTTTTTTCCATCTACATGTGAATTAAAAATTGCACCTTTTTCTCTATCAATTTTATTCAACTTTGATAAAGACATTACTTGAAATCCACCTGAGTCAGTTAATATTGGAAGATCACAATTCATAAATTCATGAAGACCTCCTACTCTTTTTATTCTTTCGACACCAGGACGTATCATTAAATGATAAGTATTGGATAAAATAATTTGAGAGTTAGTTTTTTTTATATCCTCAATTTTACAAGCTTTTACTGTCGCTTGAGTGCCAACTGGCATAAAAGCTGGGGTTTGAATATTTCCTCTATGGGTTTTAATTAAACCACATCTTGCGTACTTATCAGAATATAAAACATTAAAGGCAAAATTTTTCATTGCCAGAAAATTTTAAAGAGATTTAAAACTAATAATTTTATCTGGATCAGTAACTGCTCCATTATTATTTTCATCACCTCTTTTTATTTTATCAACGTACTCCATGCCTTCAATAACTTTTCCAAAGACAGTATATTGTCTGTCTAGAAATGGAGCAGCTTTAAAACAAATAAAAAATTGACTATTAGCACTATTTGGATCAGAAGATCTTGCCATTGATAAAGTTCCTCTTTCATGTGGCAAAGAATTAAATTCTTGATTTAAATCTGGTAAGTCCGAACCACCCATTCCTGCTCTTTGCATATTAAATTCACTTGACTCTGAATTTCCAAATTTAACATCACCAGTTTGTGCCATAAATCCATCTATTACTCTATGAAATACAACATTATCGTATTTTCCTGAATTTGCTAACTCTTTAATTCTTTTGACATGGTTCGGTGCTACATCATCAAATAATTCAATTTTTACATCACCGTCTTTTAATTTTAAAATCATTATATTCTCCTCTGATATAGATTGGTTAGTAATTAAAAAAAAAATAATCAAAAAACTAATTAAAACTTTATTCATATTTCTCTCTTAATAATTTAATTGTACTTTTGGTTGTAAACTTTCTTATGTCACCTTTAAGTTTTACTATTTCTTTTACAAACTTCGATGAAATAATTTGATGTTCAACATCAGACATTAAAAATAAAGTTTCTACTTTATTATTTAATTTTCTATTCATTCCAGCCAATTGGAATTCATATTCAAAATCAGATACCGCTCTTAATCCTCTTAAAATAATATTTGATTTATATTTTTTACACAAATCAGTAGTTAATGAAGTAAAAGAAATTACTAATATCTTTTTTCTATCTAACTTCAAATCAGAAAATAAAGCCTTTTTTACAATTTCAATCCTTTCATCAGAGTTAAAAAGGTAATCCTTATTGTCCACATCAGATACAGCAACTACTATTCTTTTAAATAATCCTAGACCTTTTTTGATAACATCTATATGTCCAAACGTAATTGGATCAAATGTGCCAGGATAGATCGCTACTTTATTCATTAAACTAAATTATCATCTATTTTGTCAGCTGAAACAACTTTTTCATCACCCGATAATTTAATTATTCTTACACCTTGAGTATTTCTACCTGCCGTTCTAATTTCTTTGACCGCAACTCTAATAACTCTTCCTTTATTTGTTGAGATCAAAATTTCATCACCTTCGAATACAGGAAAAGAAGAAGATATGTTTCCATTTCTTGGAGAGTTTATAATACCAATTATTCCTTTACCCCCTCTGTTGGTAACTCTATAATCAAAATGTGAGGTTTTTTTACCAAAACCATTTTCAGTTATAGATAAAATAAACTTTTCTTTTGCTTTTATTTCAGATTTATCATCCTTAGATTTTTTTCCATTTTTTAAGTTTTTGTCATTATCTATTATGGACAATGATACAATTTCATCATTCGGAGATAAAACGATACCTTTTATACCTTTAGAGGATCTGCCCTTAAAAACCCTCAATTTTTTTGATTCAAATCTAATACATTTGCCTAATTTAGTACTTAAAATAATATCTTGATTATCTTTACAAATTTTTACCCCAACAATTTTATCATTTGAATCTAGTTTCATAGCTATCTTGCCTGAAGTATTTATTGAAGAAAAGTCCTCAAGACTGTTTTTTCTAATCTTTCCTTGTGCTGTTGCAAAAACAATTTGGTAATTTTTTAAATCAGACTCATCATCAGGAAAGGGCATTATAGAGCTTATTGATTGATGATTTTTGAGAGGTAAAATATTAAATAATGATTTTCCTTTTGAGGCAGATGAACTTTCAGGTATTTTCCAAGCTTTAATTCTATAAACAAGACCTTCTGTAGAAAAAAATAATACAGAGGTATGAGTATTAACTGATAAAGTTTGAACGACTGAGTCCTCATTTCTTGTCGTTATACCAGTCTTACCTTTGCCTCCTCTTTTTTGAGTTTTTACATTATTAAGGGATCCCCTTTTGATGTAACCTTGTAATGTGACAGTAATTAACACAGACTGTTTTTGAATAGTTTCTTCAATATCATAATTTAAAACAGCATCTATAATTTTTGTTCTTCTTGGAATAGAGTATTTCTCTTTAATATTTTTTAATTCTTCACTTATAACTTTTAACAATTCTTTTTTTGAGGAAATTATCTTTTTAAATTTTATTATCATCTCAGATAGTTTTTTTATTTCTATCTCTATTTCATTAATTCCCAAAGCAGTTAACTTTTGCAATCTAAGTTCTAGAATCGCATTAACTTGTGGGTCAGAAAAAATATAAGCACCTTTATTTTTTTTATTTTCTATTAACGAAATCATTTTTTGAGATTTGTTGATTTTCCATTTTGTTTTTAAAATTAATTTTTTAGCATCCTCCGGATTTTTTGAACTTCTAATTATCTTAATAACTTTGTCCAAATTTTCTACTGAAACAGATAGTCCAATTAAAATGTGTGCTCTATCCTCAGCTTTTTGTAAGTCATGTTTAGTCTTCTTGATAACCACATCTTCTCTAAAGTTTAAAAAATGTGTGAGAAAATCTTTTAGATTACACGTTTCGGGTTTACCATCAACTATTGCTAATGTGTTAAAACCAAAAGAGTTTTCGATTTGAGTATTCTTATATAGTTGTCTTTTTACTGTTTCCGGTTCAACACCATTTCTTAAATCAATAGATACTCTTATACCTTCTCTATTGGATTCATCTCTGATATCTCTAATGCCCTCAATTTTTTTTTCTCTTACTAGCTGAGCTATTCTTTCATTCAAGACAGACTTGTTAACTTGGTACGGTATAGAAGTAATAACAAGTCTTTCTCTTCCATTTTTTAAACTTTCAATAGCGATTTCTCCTCTAATCTTAAATGATCCTCTTCCTTTATTATAACCTTGCTTTATTATATCTTTGCCTATTATCACACCACCGGTAGGAAAATCAGGTCCTGGTATGTGTTTCATTAATTCTCTTATTTTGATATCTTTGTTATCAATCAATGCCAAAGTGCCATTAATAACCTCGCCTAAGTTATGTGGAGGAATACTTGTTGCCATACCAACAGCAATACCACCGGCACCATTAATTAATAAATTTGGAAACTGTGCAGGCAGAACCGAAGGCTCTTTCTCAGTTTCATCGTAATTACTTTTGAAATCAATTGTATTTTTTTCGATATCATCAATTAAAAATTGAGACACTTTAGATAATCTAGTTTCAGTATATCTCATTGCCGCTGCAGGATCGCCGTCTATTGAACCAAAATTTCCTTGTCCATCTACTAAAGGGAGACTCATTGAAAAATCTTGAACCATTCTTACCAAAGCATCATAAACAGACTGATCTCCATGAGGATGATATTTACCTATAACATCCCCTACTATTCTTGCCGATTTTCTAAATTGTTTAGACCAATCATATCCACCTTTATACATAGCGTATAAAATTCTTCTATGAACTGGCTTTAAACCATCTCTTATGTCAGGTAGAGCTCTACTAACTATAACGCTCATCGCATAAGAAAGATAAGATGAACTCATCTCATCATGCATAGATATTAACTTAATATTCTTATCGTCAGGTATTTGAGTTTTTTGCATATATATTAAAATGGAATTTCATCATCCATATCATTAGATATTTGAGAAATATCCTCATTATTGGATGATTGACTGCTATCATTTGCTATACCGCCGCCAGAATTTCCACCTCCTAACATTGTTAGGGATGAATTATATCCTTGAATAACAATTTCTGTAGAGTACTTATCTTGACCAGATTGTTCATCTTTCCATTTTCTAGTAGTAAGTTGTCCCTCCACATAAATTTGTGCACCTTTTTTTAAATATTGTTTAACAACATTTACTAAACCTTCATTAAATACAACTATACGGTGCCATTCAGTTTTTTCTTTTTTCTCACCTGAATTCTTATCTTTCCAAGATTGACTAGTCGCCAAACTAATTCTAGCAACACTTTTGCCATTAACCATTTGTTTAATTTCGGGATCTGCGCCTAAACGACCAATTAAAAGTACTTTATTTAAACTTCCTGCCATAATATTTTGTCTTTTGTTAAATTATTTAATAAGAATTATATCACAATTTACTCTGAATATTAATTTTATTAATTCAAAGCAACAAAAATTATGATTAAAAAGATAGTTATTAAGGGAGCTAAAGAACATAATTTAAAGAATATTTCTTTAGAGATACCTAAAGATAAATTCATCGTTATTACAGGTCTTTCAGGATCAGGAAAATCATCTCTTGCCTTTGATACAGTGTATGCCGAAGGACAAAGAAGATATGTTGAAAGTTTGTCCGCTTACGCAAGACAATTCTTGGATAAGATGAAAAAACCCAATGTTGATCTGATTGAGGGTCTAAGTCCTGCTATTTCAATTGAACAAAAAAATACTTCTAAAAATCCTAGATCAACAGTAGCAACTGTAACTGAAATCTATGATTATATGAGAGTTCTTTATGCAAGAGCAGGTATACCATACTCTCCTTTCACTGGTAAACCAATAGAATCACAAACAATCAGTCAAATTGTAGATAAGATTAAACAGTTACCCAAAAAATCAACTATATATCTTTATGCGCCAATTGTAAGAGGTCGTAAAGGTGAATATAAAAAAGAGATTTTAAATTATAAGAAAAGAGGTTTTAGAAAAATAAAAATTGATGAAGTTTTATATGATGTTGAAAAAGTTCCTGAATTAAACAAAAAGGTCAAACATGATATCTCAATTTTAGTAGATAGGATCGTCTTAAACTCTTCTCTTGGAAATAGGCTTGCTGAAAGTATTGAAACTTCAGTAAATCTAGCCAATGGACTTTTATTTGTTGAATATGAGGATGAAACCCTACCAAAGAAATTCAGAAAATTAGAAAAATTAATATTTTCAACAAAATTTGCATGTCCTGAGAGTGGTTTTACTATTGAGGAAATAGAACCAAGGCTCTTTTCATTTAACAGTCCATTTGGTGCTTGTGAAGAATGTGAGGGTATAGGTATCAAATTAAATGTTGATCCAAATTTAGTAATACCAAATGAAAAAAAAAGTATATCTGATGGTGCAATTGAACCTTGGGCTAAAACAACAACATTATATTATGCTCAAACTCTTGCATCTTTATCTAAACATTATGGTTTTTCACTTGATGAAAAATGGTCAAAACTTCCAAAGAAAATAAAAGATATCATTCTTTATGGCTCAGATGATGAAGAAATTAAGTTTTCATATGACGATGGTTATGAGAAATATTCACATAGAAAAACGTTTGAGGGGGTCATAAACAATTTAGAAAGAAGATATTTAGAAACTGATAGTGATTGGAAAAGAGAAGAAATAGCACAATATCAATCTGATACCAAATGTGAAAGATGTAATGGATATAGACTAAAAGATGAAGCTCTATGTGTTAAAATTGATGGATTACATATAAGTGAGGTAACTGAAAAGTCAATTTTTGATGCAGCTAAGTGGTTCGAAAATCTCAAGAATAATCTTGATAAAAAACAAATAAAAATTGCCGAACATATTCTTAAAGAAATTAATGAAAGATTAAATTTTTTACTAAATGTTGGACTCGATTATTTGACATTATCTAGGGAGTCTGGAACACTTTCTGGAGGTGAGGCTCAAAGAATTAGATTAGCATCTCAAATTGGATCTGGTCTAACAGGTGTCTTGTACGTATTGGATGAACCATCAATAGGACTACACCAAAAAGATAATGTTAAACTTATAAACGCTCTTAAAAGATTAAGAGATTTAGGAAATACAGTTATTGTTGTTGAGCATGATACTGAAACTATGGAAAATGCAGATCATATAATTGATCTTGGACCTGAAGCTGGGAATAATGGAGGTAGAGTAATTGCTCAAGGCTGTTTGAAAGATATTACTAAAAATAAAGATAGTATTACAGGAAAATATTTATCCAAAAAATTTAAAATAAATACTCCTCAAAAAAGAAGGTTAGCAAAAAATGGTAGGTTTTTAGAAATTACAGGTGCAAGTGGAAATAATTTGAACAATGTTGATCTAAAGATTCCTTTAGGAAGTTTAACATGTGTGACTGGTGTGTCTGGAAGTGGAAAATCAACACTGATATTACAAACTTTATATAATGCGTTGAACTTAACTTTAAACAATAATAAATCTCGAAAAATACCAAAACCCTTTAAAGGTTTTAAAGGAACAGAACTCATAGATAAAATAATTGATATAGATCAATCACCAATAGGTAGAACTCCAAGATCAAATCCAGCTACATATACTGGAGCATTTGGTCCAATACGAGATTGGTTTACTAATCTACCTGAGTCAAAAACTAGAGGTTATAAACCAGGTAGATTTTCTTTTAATGTAAGAGGTGGAAGATGTGAAGCTTGTGAGGGCGATGGTGTAATTACTTATGAGATGCACTTTCTTCCTGATGTTTATATTCAATGTGATGAATGTAAAGGAACTAGATATAATCGTGAAACTTTAGAAATCAAATTTAAGGATAAAAGTATAGCTGATGTTTTAAATATGACAGTGGACGAAGGATGTGAATATTTTGAAAATATATCTAATATAAGATCAAAATTGCTTACATTAAAAAAAGTTGGTTTAGGATATATCAAAATTGGTCAACAAGCGACAACTCTATCAGGAGGTGAAGCTCAAAGAATAAAATTAGCTAAAGAATTATCCAAAAGATCCACTGGAAGAACAATGTATATATTGGATGAACCTACTACTGGACTACATCAACATGACATAAAAAAATTATTAGAAATTCTTCACACATTCGTTTCTTTGGGCAATACAGTCGTTGTCATAGAGCATAACTTAGATGTGATAAAAACAGCTGATTATATTGTGGATATGGGGCCTGAAGGTGGTGTAAAAGGAGGTAAAATAATCGCAGAGGGAAAACCTGAAGAAATTTGTAAAAATAGTCAAAGTTACACAGGCAAATTTCTTAAACCACTTCTTTATTAAAAAAAAATATTTTTTGATTTATCTCAAATTAGTGTATATTTAAAACATGGGAAATATTCTTTCTTCATTGTCAAAAACAATTCATGCTTCCTTAGCATTAGCAATAATATTATTTCTTGGTTTATTTTATCAAAATGATGGCTTTAGTTTTGATACACTTTTTTGGAGTTGGGTTGCGAGATTTACTCATGTTGTAGTAGGTATAATGTGGATTGGTTTGTTGTGGTATTTCAATTTTGTTCAAATTCCAAACATGGGTAAAATACCAGATGAACAAAAACCTGCTATTGGCAAAGTCATTGCACCTGCAGCTTTATTCTATTTTAGATGGGCAGCTGCTTTTACAATATTATCTGGATTAATACTTGCTGGTTTAAATGGGTATTTACATGACGCGATGACATTAAGTATAGGCTCTGGTATCCCAAAACACACTGCAATTGGTATCGGGATGTGGTTGGGTGTAGTCATGGCTTTTAATGTGTGGTTTGTAATATGGCCTAATCAAAAAAGAGCTCTAGGAATTGTTGAATGTGATCCAGATTTAAAAGCAAAATCAGCTAAAACAGCAATGCTTTTTTCTAGAACGAATACTTTATTATCAATACCAATGTTACTTTCAATGGTAGCAGCACAAAATTTATATTAATTTTTATCATCTTCTCTCAATATCGTTTTTTGTGAAACGTTTAATCTTACTAGAACAGTATTAGCTATATAAATAGAAGAATATGTTCCAAAAATAACTCCAAATATCATAGCAAGAGAAAATCCTTTTAAAATTTCGCCCCCAAAAAAGAATATAGATAAAAGTGCTAACAAAGTAGTTATGGATGTTATCAAAGTTCTAGATAAAGTTTCATTAATTGAAATATTTGTTAATTCAAAAATTTTTATATCAGAGTATTTTCTTAAATTTTCACGCACTCTATCAAAAATTACCACAGTATCATTCATAGAATATCCAACTATAGTTAATACAGCTGCAATTATTGATAAATTTATTTCAAGACCAAGAAGTGAAAATAAACCTAAGGTTACCAAGACATCATGGAACAAGGCTAATATCGCACCTAAACTAAACTGCCATTCAAATCTAATCCATATATAAATCAACATTAGAGCCAGAGCGACTGATATCGCTATAACTCCAGATTTTAATAACTCAGCACTAACTTTCGGACCTACATTCTCAACTCTTCTAAAATTAAAATTGTTTCCGAATGATTTATCTAAGTTAATCTTAATTTCTTCAATTACATTTTTATTATTATTATTTTCAAATTTAATTAAAAAGTCTTTTTCATTTCCAAATCTTTTTACTGATACATCTCCCAGATTCATTTGATTTAGATTATCTCTTAGATTTGAAACATTGATTTTATCATCAGTTGATCTAAGTTCTATTAATGTCCCACCTTTAAAATCAATTCCAAAATTTAGACCTTTAAATACTAATAATAATAAAGAAATTACAACTAATGAAACTGATAAAATATTAAATCTGTTATAGTATTTATTAAAAGCTATCATCTAAATTAACCCTTCTTTTTCTTTATTTTTAGAAACATAAATTACGGTTAGTAATCTAGCTATAAAATATACTGAAAAAAGTGTAGTAAAAATTCCTGTTCCCAGAGTCAATGAGAAACCTTTTATAGGGCCAGATCCCATAAAAAATAAAATAATCGCAGCTATTAATGTAGTTATATTTGCATCAAGAATAGCAGTTCTTGATTTTGTGTAACCACTATCAAAAGCTATTAAATTATTTCTTTCATTTTTTAATTCTTCTTTAATTCTCTCAAAGATTAAAACATTAGCATCTACAGCCATACCCACAGTTAAAATTATTCCAGCTATACCTGGTAATGTTAAAGTTGCTTCAAATATCGTAAGTATTCCAACTAGAAGAAATAAATTTATAATTAACGTAATGTTCGTAATTAAACCAAAAATTTTGTATTTTACAAAGATGAATACAATAACAAGTATAAATCCAACAATTAAAGCAATCATACCAGCGTTAATTGAGTCTTGACCTAAATCTGGTCCAACTGTTCTCTCCTCAATTATGTTCAATGGTGCTGGAAGCGCTCCTGATCTCAATAATAGTGCTAGATCAGTAGCAGATTGAAAAGTAAAACCACCACTTATTTGTCCTGAGCCGCTTGCAATAGTGTCTCTAATAACTGGAGCACTAATAATTTTTCCATCTAAAACAATAGCTAATTGTTTTCCTATGCCAGTAGATGTTGCTTTACCAAATCTTTTTGCCCCAACTCTATCTAGAGTAAAAGAAACGACTGTCTCATTAGTTTCACTATCCATTCTTGGTTGAGCATCTAAAAGATTATCTCCACTTAGAATAATTCTTTTACTTACGGTCGACTCTTCCTCACTATCCTCATACTTTAATTTTTCTGAGCCAAAAGAGTCCTCACTAGTGTTAGTTACAAATCGAAAAGTTAAATTTGCTGTTTTACCAAGTAATGATTTTATTCTCATAGGATCATCTAAACCTGGAAGTTCAACTAAAATTCTATCATTACCTCTTTTGAGAATATTAGGTTCGTTAGTACCAATTTCATCTATTCTTCTTCTTACAATCTCTAATGCCTGGTCTTGTGAAGAAGTCTTTAATTCAACTAAACCTTGTCTTGAATATTTTACTTTAAAGTTGTTATTTTCTTCAGAAATTTCCAATTGGTGAGTCTTAAATCTTGGATAGTAAATATTGATAGTACTTTCTTCAGAATTGAATTCATCTAAAACAATTTGTTTGAATTTATCATCAACTGAAAAGATAATAGTTTGATTTGCAAGTTTAAGATTTGATAATCTAATTTTTTTATTTTTGAAATGATTTCTGAAAGATATTGTTAGATTTTGAAGTTTTTGTTCAATAACGGGTGAATTGTCTATTTCAAGTAAAAGATAAGAACCACCCTGTAAATCTAATCCAAGATTGATTTTCTTATCTAATAATTCGTTCTCAATTTTTAAAAAATTAGATAAGGTTATTAATATGAAAAATAAAGAAGTTATTATAATTAAAACAATTCTTAATTTTGAAAAATATAACACTTTTTATCAATGAAAATTATTTTTTTACTTCTTGAGAATTCATTAAACTTTGAACACCAGTTCCTCTAATAACTTCAACCGTTACATTGTCAGCAATTTCTACTTCTAGTTTATCATTATCAATCACTCTTGTGATAACTCCAGTAATTCCACCAGATGTAACAATTTTGTCACCTTTTTTTAAACCCTCAACCATAGCCTTATGTTCTTTTACTTTTTTTTGCTGTGGTCTTATTAAGAAAAAGTAAAAAATAACAAAAATTAAAATTAAAGGTATAAACTGACCTATTCCTGAACTTTCCATAAAACTCCTTAATTAAAAAAGAATATTTATACTATCTAAGAGATTAAAACAACTTTATTTGATAGAAATTTTTTGTAAATTATTCATATATGGAACCAATACTTTTGGAATAGTTATTGACCCATCTTTTTGCTGATAATTTTCTAAAATTGCAATCAATGTTCTACCAATTGCTAGACCACTTCCATTTAAGGTTCCGGCAAATAAAGTTTCTTTGTTTTGATTTTTATATCTAGCCTTCATTCTTACTGACTGAAAAGTTGAGCATGAGGAACAGGATGATATTTCTCTGTATCTATTTTCTGATGGAAGCCACACTTCAATGTCATAAGTTTTTTCAGCACTAAATCCCATATCACCACTACATAAAATCATTTTTCTATAAGGTAATTCTAAAAGATCTAAAATATTGGTAGCACAATCGGTCATTCTCTCTAGTTCCTCTAGACATTTAGTTTGCTCAACAATGCTGACCATTTCTACTTTATAGAATTGATGTTGTCTGATCATGCCTTTGGTATCTTTTCCGTAACTACCAGCTTCTTTTCTAAAACATGGAGTAGATGCAACGAACCTCATAGGAAGTTCTTTTAAATCAATAATTTTATCTTTTACAATATTCGTTAAAATTACTTCAGCTGTTGGAATTAAGAATTTTCTGTCACTACCCTCTTCCAATTTCACCTCAAACTGATCGTTTTCAAATTTAGGAAGTTGACCAGTGCCAAACATTGTGCTTTCAGAAACTAGCAGCGGAGGAGATATTTCTTCATAACCATTTTTAGAAATATGAATATCTAACATAAAGTTTGAAATAGCTCTCTCTAGTAAAGCTAACTTATTTTTTACAAATACAAATCTAGATCCTGTTGTCTTGGTCGCGAGATCAAAATCAAGCATGCCAAGATTTTCTCCTAATTCATAATGAGATTTAGGTTTGAAATCAAAATTTGGTAATTTCCCGTATTTTTTAAGTTCAACATTAGCATTTTCATCATTTCCAATTGGAACATCTGAATGAGGTAAATTAGGAATATTGGAAAGTATTTTGTTTAATTTTTCTTGAATAATTTCTTGTTCGCTTACAATTTTATCAATAGAAACTGAAATTTCTTTTGATCTAGAAAATAAGGATTTATCTTTTGATTTTGAAATATCTTTTTTTTCTTTTTCTAAAGTTTCTTTTTTTTGAATAAATTCTCTATTTTTAATATCTAAATCTTTTAATTCATCAAAATTAATATCTACAGATCTTTTTTCTAATTTTTTTCTAAAAGATTCAAAATCCTTACGAATTTCTTTTAAATTATGCATCTGAGTTTTTTAATTTTTTGTTTTCAATAAACTTTACAGAAAATATTGATAATTCATATAAAATTAATAATGGAATTGCTAAACCTATTTGAGTAATTGGATCGGGAGGTGTTAATAAAGCAGCTGCTGCAAATATAATTACTATGACATATTTACGTCTTTTTTTTAAAAACTCTGAATCAACAATTCCAACTCTTGCAAGTAAACTTAAAACTACTGGTAACTGAAAACTTATTCCAAAAGCAAAAATTAATTTCATTACTAGTGAAAGATATTCATTTACTTTGGCTTCTAATTGAATTGGTAAATTTGTTGATAAACCACTGCTTTCAAAAGATAAAAAAAACTTTATAGCTAATGGCATTATAAGATAATAAACCAACATGCCTCCTAAAAAGAATAAAATTGGTGTCAAAATCAAATAAGGTAATATTGCAATTTTTTCATGCTTATAAAGTCCTGGTGCAATAAATTTCCAAATTTGAGTTAATATAAATGGGCATGTCACAAAAAAAGCAGTAAAAAAAGAAACTTTTAAATATGTTAAAAACGTTTCTTGCAATGCTGTAAAAATTAATCTTCTTTCAATACCATCATTTTTTACTGCTTGAGCATAGGGATCGACTAAAAAACCGTATAAATGTTCTGCAAAAAAGTAACAAACAACGAAAAAAATTATTAAAAAAATAAAACTATGAATTAACCTTTTTCTTAATTCAGCCAAATGACTTACAAAGCTACTTTCATTATCATCATTTGTCATCTTTTTTATCTTCTTCTTTTTCTATTTTGTTATCTTCAATATCAATATTAGAAACTTCATTTTGTATATTGCTAATATATTTTTTTGTAGATCCAATCCAAGATCCAACTTTTTTTAGCATTATTGGAAAATCTTTTGGTCCTAGTACAACAATTGCTATCGATACAACAATTAAAATCTCAAACCAACCAATAGTAGGCATGTGATTTATTCTTTTTTATTTGTGTCTTGATTATCGTCGGAAATATTTTTGGGTTCATTATCATCAGTTACATCTGATGCCATTCCCTTTTTAAAGCTCTTAATACCTTTGGCAACATCACCCATCAGACTAGATATTTTTCCACGTCCAAATAATAATACCACTAAAATTACTACTATCGCTATTTGCCAAATTCCAATACTCATACAATTCTTATATCCCTTTTATTAATAATTTAAAAGTGCAATTTTTTTTATAACTCTAATTTAAAATTATCTATTTTCCTCAGGGTCCAGAGTGCTACTTAGCATTTCGTCTATATTTGAGTAAATGTCCTCTTTTTTATCATCTTGTTTTTCTTTGTAAAATTTCCCAGTTCCAAAAATTGCATTATCTATATTTGCACTATCAATTAAACCAGCAGCACCTAATTCGTCCACAGTAGGTAAGTCAGATAATTTTTGAAGATTAAAATGACTTAAAAAATCATCAGTCGTTACATATTGTATTGGTTTACCAGGTACATCTTTTCTGCCTCCTGGTTTAACCCAGTTAAGTTCCATTAATATCTCCAAAGTATTAGTGCCAAATGCAACACCTCTGATTTCCTCTATTTCAGCTCTCGTTACAGGTTGATGATAAACAATGATTGCAAGAGTTTCGATTGCTGCTTTAGATAGTTTTTTTTCTATTGTTTTTTCTTGTTTCATTAAATTTGATAAAATAGGGGATGTCCTAAATGACCATTTTTTTGAGATACAGACCAAATTAATTCCACGATCTGAATATTCAGACTGTAATTTTAACAAAATTTTTTCAACATCTGTATTTTTTGACATTTTATTTGAAATTGTTTCTATATCAAGCGGTTCAGCTGCAGCAAAAATAATTGCTTCAATTTCTTTTTCTAGAGAAGATAATTTTGAGGGAAATTTTATTATATTATTTTTTTTTTTATTTTTTTTTTTAATCATTTGTTTCTCTTATATATACATCAGTAAAAAGATCATCTTGTTTCATTTTTAAGTTTCCTTCTTTAACTAATTCCAGAGATCCTGCAAATATACCAGCTTTACCAGTTCTTTTAAATTTTGATCCACTTTTAAAATTTTTAGGTATTAAATCTTCTAATTTTTTCCAATCAGTTAATTTTCCAAAAAATCCCTGAATTGTTTTGATACCTTCCTCAGTTGTAAAGACCGGTAATTTTGGAATATTCATTCTCTGAAAATCTTTAGTCATAATAATTGTTGAGTAAGTTTTTAATAATTCAAATAAATTTACCTTGTACTCACTATTATAAATTGGTCTGATGCCAGCTTTAATACCTCGAGTTCTGATTTCTCTTCCTAATCTTTTTCTTTTAAGCATTTGTTCTGATAATAATCTAATTAATTCTAATTTTTTTAATTGTAACTTTAATTTTTCTGCAACCTCATGAACTTTAAATTCTTCCTCGGGTGTACCTGGTAATAAAAGTTTAGATTTCAAATATGCTAACCAAGTAGCCATTAATAAATACTCTGAAGCAATTTCTAGATTAAGGTTCTTTTTATTAGTAATAAAATCGTGAAATTGATCAGCTAATTTTGTAATAGAAATTTCCTCTAAATTAACTTTTTGAGCTTTTGCTAAATCTAATAATATATCTAGCGGTCCATTATAATTTTCAATATCTACTTCAAATAAGCCAGAATCTTTTTCTACCATTGATTAATATTATCTTAAAATTTTATAAAATTGTGATGTTTTTTTTAAAATAAAATTATCAATTAAAGGAGAATTTTTTCCAACAATCTCCATTTCGTTATAATTTCCATTACAGTGTAAAGCCAAATTACAACCTGCTTTAAACGTTTTAATTGTATTTTCTCTGAGATTCCCTTTTAAGCTTTTCATAGATAAATCATCAGAAATAATAATGTTTTTAAATCCTATTTTATTTCTAATTAATTTAATCAATTTTTTAGAGTGAGTAACGGTATTTATGTTATCAATTTGTTTAAAAATAATATGTGCCGTCATTGCGAAAAAAGCTTTTTTATTTCTAAAGGCTGCAAAATCCTTTTTAATTAAATAGTCTATTTTTTTATTTACAATTGGAGTGTAATGATGACTATCGACTTTTGCTAATCCATGACCAGGGATATGTTTAATTACAGTGCCAATTGAATTTTGATGAAAATAATTAATACTATAATCTCCTATTTTTGAGACTATTTTAGTATCTTTTGAAAAAGATCTATCTCCAATAATATTTGATGCACCCTTCACTTTTAAATCTAAAACCGGGACAGTGTTAATATTTACTCCAATAGATTTTAATAAGAATGAAGTCTTATCTATAAACAATTTATAAAGGAAATGAAATTCTCTGTTATTACTTATATATTTTTTACCAAAAAATTCTGAAGAGAGATTATCGAATAAAATAATATTTTTTAATCGATTAACCCTACCACCTTCTTGATCAACCAATATAGGATAATTTCTATCATTGAAAATTTTTCTAATTGAATTAGTTAAATTGGCAGCTTGTTTGATATTTTTTATGTTTCGAGTAAATAAAATTATCCCCCAAGGTTTATATTCTTTTAAAAAATTTTGCTCTTTTATTGAAAGTTTCAATGATTTTATACCAACGATAAATGAACGACGATTATTCATTAGTCTCTAATAATTTCCAAAAATTAAACTTTTTCTTCTTTTTATCATTTGATTGTTCAACATATTCTATTATATTTTTAGTATCATTTTTTAATACTGGTAATTTTTCAGCATAAATTGAAATTCTTTTATTAATAGTATTTAAAGATCTATATGAATTTTTTTTATTGGTATCTGAAAAATAATACCTGACAGTAAAAAATAAAAATAACCCAATAATTAAAATAAATATTAGATATTTAATTTCTTTGAGCATTACATTCTATCAGGAACTGATACTCCAACAATATCCATCCCTGATTTGATTATGTTTGAAATTGTTTTTAAAAAGATCAATTTATCATCAGTAATTTTTTTTTGATCGTTAATAAATCTTTTTTCAGGATTGTCTTTTCCCAAATTCCAGTATGAATGAAATAAAGATGCCAATTCATAAAGATATATAGGTATTCTGTGTGGCTCAAGTTTTTTAGAAGATATATCTATACATTTAGGCCATTCAGATATTTTTCTTAAAATATTTATTTCCTCTTCAGAGTATTGAAAATCAAAATTTTCTATTTTAATATCTGAAGTCAAATCTTTATCAATGTGTCTAAAAACAGATGCAATTCTCGCGTAACAATATTGAACATAATAAAGAGGGTTATCTTTAGATTTTTCAATCACATTATCAAAATCAAAATCTAGCTCTACATCGCTACTTCTATTTAACATAATAAATCTTGTGGCGTCTTTACCTACTTCATTAATCAAATCATCTACAGTTATATAATCTCCTTTTCTTTTGGACATTTTAAAAGGTTCTTTGTCTTTAATTAATTTCACCAGTTGACTTACTTTACAAATCAACTTATTTTTTGATCCGGATAGAGCTTCTACAGATGAGCTAATTCTTTTTATGTAACCAGCATGATCAGCACCCAAAATGTTGATTAAGTGATCAAATTTTCTATCAATTTTATTTTTATGATAGGCAACATCACTAGCAAAATATGTCCATGAACCATCAGATTTTTGTAAAGCTCTGTCTTTATCATCTCCAAAGTCTGTAGATTTAAATAATAACTGTTCTCGTTCTACCCAGTTTGCTTCATCCTCACCTGCTGGAGCATCAATTTTTCCTTTATAAACAAAATGTTTTTTTTGAAGTAGATCTATTGCTTTTTCAACTTCGTTATCATCAACTAATTTTCTTTCACTTATAAAATTATCATGTTTTATACCCAAACTATTTAGATTTGTTTTAATTAACTTTAAAGCTTCACTTATTGACAAAATTGTCAATTCCTCAGAAATATTTTCAAAATTTTTAAAGTCAGTTTTTGTATTTAGTTTTATAATATTTTTTGCAAAATCAATTAGATAATCACCTGGATATAAATCCTTATCATTTATTGGGAAAGCCTCTTTAAATTTTAATTCTCTTATTCTAAAGTAAACTGATTTTGTAAAATTAATTATTTGATTACCGTAATCATTAACATAATACTCTTTTGTAACTTCATGTTTGTTAAATAAAAGCACATTGGCAATTACATCTCCTAAAACTGCTCCTCTACAATGACCAACATGTAAAGGCCCTGTTGGGTTAGCTGAAACAAATTCTATTAAATATTTTTTCTTTTTTTCTGTTTTGTTTATTCCGAAATTTTTGGTGTCATTGATTATATTTTCTACAAACTTTGTCCAAAAAATCGGTTTAAATTTGATGTTAATGAAGCCTGGTTTAATTACTGAAATATCATCAATAAATGGGTCATCTTTTTTAATCGGTTCTACTAATTTATTAGCTAAATCTGTTGGGGGTAATTTGTTAATCTTAGATAAAACCATTGCCGCGTTTGTTGAAATATCACTATTAAATTTTAAAGGGGGAGCTTCTGCAGTAATACCGTCTAGACTATTAGGTAAAACCAAATTTCCTTTATCTTTATTATCTAAAAGAATTTTTTTTATTTTTTCTAAATATTCATCAAATATATTCATTTTAAATCTTTATAAAGGTTAATTGCGTATCTGTCCGTCATCCCCGCAATAAAATCTGATATAGCTCTAAACTTATCTTTAGTAAGTTGTTCATTTGAAATAAATTTTCTTGGATGTCTTTTAAAATTTTCAAATAATCTTTTAATAATCAATTTTCCTTTATTATTTTTTGCTAACACTTTTTTATTATTATACATTTTTGTTTTAAGAAAATATCTAATTTCATTATCAAAATTTTTAATTTTATCAGAGAAATCAACTAATAAAAAAGTTGATTTATCAATATTCTTTGATGATTTGATTTTGTTTTTTCTTAGATTGTTTTTTGTATTATCTATTAAATCTTTAATCATTAAATCTATCGAATCTCTTATTATCTGATAAGTCGCTATTTTATAATTATACTTATTGATCTTTCTTTTATATTTTTTGTAAATATCCTTAAAGAAATCAATTTCAATTA
The DNA here is from genome assembly GCA_902623975.1 of uncultured Pelagibacteraceae bacterium. Classification (GTDB taxonomy): domain Bacteria; phylum Pseudomonadota; class Alphaproteobacteria; order Pelagibacterales; family Pelagibacteraceae; genus Pelagibacter. The sequence goes on along the minus strand of CACNVR010000009.1, from coordinate 17,307 downwards.
ATTCATCTAACTTAAATAAATTTGCATTTAATCCATCCTGAATATCATGATTATTGTAAGCTATATCATCAGATATTGCAGCTACCTGAGCTTCTAAAAAAGGATAAGTTTTAAAATTTATCATATTTTTAAATCTTTTAATGCCTATTAATTCATCGACAAGATCAACATCATTTACTGGTCCATTATGTTTTAACAATCCCTCTAGCGTTTCAATAGAAAGATTTAATCCAACAAATCTTAAATATTTATTTTCTAAAAACATTACAATTCTAAGAGTCTGTAAATTATGGTCAAACCCTCCATAATTTGACATGCATTCGTTTAGTGAGTCCTCACCAGCATGACCAAAAGGTGTATGACCCAAGTCATGAGCGAGACTTAATGTTTCTGTTAAATCTTCATTTAAACAAAGATACCTAGCAATTGATCTGGCTATTTGTGCTACCTCCATTGAGTGTGTAATTCTTGTTCGATAGTGATCACCCTCAGTATTTACAAATACTTGTGTTTTATGTTTTAATCTTCTAAATGAGGCACTATGAATTATACGATCGCGATCCCTTTGAAAAGGTGTTCTGTATTTTGATAAAGATTCTTTAAATAATCTTCCTTTGCTTTTAAACACACCAATCTTTAAGTATTTTTTCATGCTTTAAAATTAAATTTTAAGTACTATATTACTAATACCAGTGATCAATTATGATTAAAGAAATTAAATTTACTGATAAAGCACTAAAACAGATAAATTCGCTTTTATCTAAAAAGGATAAAGGATCTTTTTTTAGAATCGCTATAAAAGGTGGTGGTTGTTCTGGATTTCAATATGAGTTTACTTTTGATAAAGAAAAAACCTCAGATGATTTAAATTTCGAAAATATACTAATCGATAAAACTTCTGCTGATCTTTTAAAGGGATCTGAGGTTGATTATGTTTCGGAATTAATTGGTGAACAATTTAAAATAAAAAACCCGCAAACAAAATCTTCTTGTGGTTGTGGCGTTTCATTTTCTCTTTAATGATTATTTCCTCGTGGAATGTAAATTCTGTGCGGGCTCGTATTGAAAATATAAAAAGTTATCTTCTAAAATACAAACCAGATATTGTAATGATGCAGGAGATAAAAACTGAAGATGTAAACTTTCCTTACGATGATTTTTCATCAATGAATTATGAAAGTCATGTTTTTGGTCAAAAAAGTTATAATGGTGTTGCAATCATTTCTAGAGATAAATTAAAGAACATTCGAACAGACTTAATCAAAGATAAGTTAAAACAGTCTAGAATAATTTCTGCAGAAGTTGAATATGGTAAAAAGATTGTACAATTAATCAATATCTACACACCAAATGGAAACCCAGTTGATACAGAAAAATATGATTACAAAAAAAAATGGATGGACCAATTAATTAAACAATTAAAAACCTTATCAAAAAAAAATTCAAATATAATTCTAGCAGGTGATTTTAATGTAATTCCAGCTGCAGAGGATGTTTATAATGTCAAAAGTTTTGAAGATGATGCTTTATATAGATTAGAAATAAGAAAAAAATTTAGAGAAATGCTTAATTTAGGATTCAACGACGTATACAGACACTTTAATGAAACAAAAGAGGGTTATACATTTTGGGACTATATGAGAGGTGCTTGGCAAAAAAATAATGGTATGCGAATTGATCACTTCCTAGTTTCAAATTCTTTAATTGATAAAGTTAAAGCTATAAATATTAATAAAGATCCAAGAGGTCGTGAAAAACCATCAGATCATACTCCAATAGAAATTACTTTAACTTAACGATTTTATTTTATTTACTAGCTCTTTGTTAATATTTCGAGGACCTTTGTCCAATCTATTTTTATGTCTTCTTTCACCTGGAAGTCTTACTTCACCTATTGATTTCATTTTATCAAAAAATTCATCAGCATGTTTTTGCCAATTTGATCCTGAAGTTTTATCTGGTGAAATAGCTAAAATAAATTCACCCCCGCTTGGTGGACCACCATCATTATTATCTTTTGCTGCTGTTTCAAAACTAAAATTGTCACCAACTAAAGCACCAGCCATTAACTCTACCATCATCGCTATCGCTGAACCTTTATAGCCTCCAAAAGGAAGTAAGACACCTCCGTCAGCTATCGCTCCTGGATCAGTTGTTTCTTTACCATCTTTAGTTAAACCAGTTCCAAGTGGAACTTTATGCCCTTCTCTTTTAGCAACTTGAACTTCACCCATGGCCATTGATGCAGTTGCCATATCGTAAACTACAGGAGTTTTTCCTGGTCGTGGCCATGCAAAAGAAATTGGATTTGTTCCGAACAACGGTTTGATAGCTCCAGCGGGTGCTACAGCAGGCTTGTATGATGTGCAAGCAAATGCAACTAAACCTTCTTCTGCTAATTTTTCTGTCTCTGGCCACATCGCAGCCATATGATGTGAATTGTTAATTGCAAGTACAGCCACACCATTTTCTTTTGCAGCTTTTGCTAATTCAGGTAGCCCTTTATTTAAAACTACAGGGGCTAAACAATTATTCCCTTGAACTTTTATTACTGATGCTGAAATTTTTTTTATTTCAGGTTTTCCTTTGCCATTAATTTTTCCACTTTTTAAACCACTCACATATGCAGGCAACCTAAACAAACCATGAGATAAAGATCCATCTCTTTCAGCATTTCTTATTAAATCAGAGAGAATAGATGCTGTTTCATCATCACAGCCATTAGCTAGTAAAGTCTTTTTAGCTAAATCAAAAATTTCATCTAATGTGAGGGAAATTGTACTCATCCCAATATTAGATATTATTAATGGTTAAAGATCAATTTTTATTTAACAACCTTTAAAAGATTTAGACATATTACCAATTAAATCGAAGTATAAATCTTTGCCAGGGTTTAGAGTAGCTCCTAATGGATCGATAACCCCCGTTGCAACATTAGTATCTTTTGCTACAGCTTTAATGATATCAGGATTAAATTGAGGCTCTGAAAATATACAGCTTACTTTATCATGCTCAATTACTTCTCTAATTTCAGCTAATTGCTCAGCACCAGGCATTACGTCGGTATTTACTGTAAATGCACCAAGAATATTTACACCAAATCTTTCTTCAAAATATTGATACGCATCATGAAAAACTATTGATTTAAAATCTTTATTTAATTCCGATTTTACTTTTTTTATTAATTTATCTAAATCTTTATGTGCTTTTTTTAAATTTTCTTTATATTTAGCTTCATTTTTTGAGTCATTCTCAATTAAATGTTCAGCCATTTCACTTAAAATTACTTTTGCATTCATTGGATCTAACCAAATGTGTGGATCATGTTCACCATGTGCGTGGCCTTCATGTCCATGATCATCGTGACCATCTTTTTTATGATCATCATCATGTCCGTGTTCATCATGACCATGTTCTTTCTCTTTTTTGTCATGATCGTGATCATCATGATCGTCCTCTTTCTTTGCATGATCATCGTGATCGTCTTCTTTATGACCATGATCGTCATGACCTTCAAAAATATTTCTTTCTCTAAATTTAAGTTTAGTTATCCCTTTAATTTCCATTAATTCAATTTTTTCAGCTTTTTTTGCGATTGATTTCAATGGTTTTTCTAAAAAGCTTTCTATGTCTTCACCTACCCAAAATATAATATCGGCATTTTGAATCATTTTTGCATGGGATGGTTTTAATGCAAATCCATGTGGTGAAGCATAACCATCAACAATTAAATCAGGTTTACCAACACCATCCATTAAATAGCTTGCAAGTGAATGAATTGGTTTTATTGATGCAACTACTTTTATTTCAGCATTAGCTGGTGTAAAAATTGTCAAGAATGATAAAATTGATAATAATATTGGGAGTTTTTTAATTGTTTTCATGGTTTAATTGTTAAAATTGTTATAATATAACACTATGTAATAATATAACATTATTTAGTCAAGTAATAAAATGAGTATTAATCAAAATATATTAGTTAAATTAAAAAATGCAGGGTTTCGCATTAATAACAAATCACTTGTTAAGGGAGTATCATTACAAGTTGAAAAAGGTAAAATAGTTACTCTTATAGGTCCAAATGGATCGGGAAAAAGTACAACAGCTAAAATTGCTTTAGGCATTTATAAAAAAATTGATGGTGAAGTCGAAAAATATACAAATAAAATTGGATACGTTCCCCAAAAAATCTCTATAGATTGGACATTACCACTAAGAGTAAATGATTTCATGGTATTAACTGAAAATCTTAATAAAGAAACAATAGATGAAGCTTTATCATTGACTGGCGTTATTCATCTTAAAGATAAAAATTTAGGAGATTTGTCTGGTGGTGAATTTCAAAGAGTATTACTCGCAAGAGCTATTTCAAAAAAGCCAGAGTTATTAGTACTTGATGAGCCAGTTCAGGGGGTAGATTTTACTGGTGAAATTGCTTTGTATGAACTAATAAAAAAAATTTCAGATGAATTAAATTGCGGTATCTTGTTGATTTCACACGACTTGCACACTGTAATGAGTGCAACTGACCATGTTGTTTGTTTAAACGGCCATGTCTGTTGCTCGGGTTCTCCACTGGATGTTGCAAAAAACAATGAGTACAAAGCTTTATTTGGTGAGCAAGCTTCTCAAATATTATCAAGATATGAGCATAGACATGATCATATCCATACAGATGAGGGTGAAATAAAAAAAAATTAGATGTTCGATGATTTTTTTATAAGAGCTTTAGTGGCTGGAATTGGAGTTGCTTTTGTGACAGGGCCTCTGGGTTGTTTTGTAATTTGGAGGAGATTATCTTATTTTGGTGATACCTTAGCCCACTCTGCTCTATTAGGAGTAACATTAGCTTTTACGATGGAATTCAACATTGCTTTATCAGTATTTTTAATTTCTTCTTTAATTGCTTTATCTTTAATACAACTTCAAAAAAGAACTAATCTTCCTGGCGATGCTTTATTAGGTCTTTTGGCTCATTCATCTCTAGCTGTTGGACTTGTTGTTATTGGTTTTTTAACATTTATCAGATTTGATATAATGGGATTATTATTCGGTGACATACTAGCAGTCACAGTTGATGATTTATTAATCATATGGATTGGAGGAGCATTAATTCTCTTAATTCTTAAGTTGATTTGGAAACCTTTATTTGCATCAACTGTAAATTATGAATTAGCGGAAGCAGAAGGATTGAATCCAGATCGAGCAAAAGCAATATTTACAATCTTAATGGCAGCAATAATTGCAATCTCAATTAAAATGGTAGGACTATTATTAATAACGGGGATGTTAATTATTCCTGCCGCAATGGCTAGAAATATTTCAACTAGTCCGCAAAAAATGGTTATCTATTCAATAATTGGAGGTTTGTTGTCTGTAATTTTAGGATTATTTTCATCATTAGAATTTAATACATCATCAGGACCTTCAATTATAAGTGCTGCCTTATTATTGTTCATTCTTTCTTTATTCAGAATTAAACAATCTATTAAATTGAAAAACTAGTGAGAAATCAGTAAAGTGAGTAAAATGCATAAAGAACATAATCTAACAAAAAATCAACAAATTATTTTTGATATAATTGATAGATCACCTGAGCCACTTAAAGCTTATTCAATACTTTTTAATGTTCAAAAAAAAGGCATCAAAGCTCCATTACAAGTTTATCGAGCGCTAGATAAGTTAGTTGAAATAGGAAAAATACATAAAATTGAAAGTAGAAATGCTTTCATAGCTTGTCAAAATTCAAGTTGTCAGGTTTCAAAAGCTACTGCTTTTTCAATATGCGAAAGTTGTGAAAAAGTAACAGAAATTAATAATTCCAGCCTTTCAAAATATCTATCAAATTTTAAAGACAAAGCTGGTATGAAATATAGTAAATATAATCTTGAATTTTTTGGTTTATGCAAAAAATGTATAACCAAATAAATTTGAATTATTGATGATATTTTTTACCTTAAAGATCATACTAGCTGCAATTATAATTGCCTTTGCTAGTTGGCTTTCGGGTCAAAATCCAAAACTTGCAGGTTTTATTATCGCCTTACCACTTGTATCACTCATAGCTATAGCTTTTTCCTACTATGAGCATAATGATATAGAAAAAACAATTCTATTTACTAAAAGTATACTGGTTGCGGTACCTGTGAGTTATTTATTTTTTTTACCGTTTTTTTTTGCGAAATCATTTAATATGAATTTCTTCCTAATTTATGGCACGGGCTTAGGATTTATAATTGTTGGTTTCTTTGTTCATAAATATATAACCAATTTTTTTTAATACTGCATCTCTTTGAAAAATTTGTAACTTAAAATTAATATTAAATATTAATTTATTCTACTATTAGGGTATCTTTCGATCCTCCGCCTTGAGAACTATTTACGATTGTACTTCCTTTTCTAAGAGCAACTCTAGTTAGGCCACCAGTTGTTACATAGTTTGTTTTCCCACTTAAAATAAATGGTCTTAAATCCAAATGTCTTGGCTCTATATTTTTTTCGGTAATAGTTGGAGCTGTAGATAGTGTTTCCAAAGGTTGGGCGATATATTCTCTTGGATCTTTTTTAATTTTCTCGGCTACTTCCGCTCTCTCTTTTAAAGAAGCCTTCGGACCTATCATTATTCCATATCCACCAGAAGCGTTGGCTGGTTTGACTACTAGTTTTGATAAATTTTCTAAAACATACTTTTTTTGATTTTCATTATGACATAAATAAGTTTCAACCTGATTTAATATGGGTTGTTCTCCCAAATAATAAACAATCATTTTGTTCACATAAGAATAAACCACTTTGTCATCAGCAACACCTGTGCCTATTGCATTAATAATACCTACATTCTTTTTTAACCAACACTTAAATAATCCTGGAACACCTATAAGTGAGTCTTTGTTAAAAGCTTTAGGATCTAAAAAATTATCATCTAGTCTTCTGTATATACAATCAACTTTCAGCGGACCTTTTACTGTTTTCATATAAACATTATCATTTTCAACAAAAAGATCTTTTCCTTCAACCAATGCAACACCCATTTGTTCAGCTAAAAAAGAATGTTCAAAATATGCAGAATTATAAATTCCAGGAGTTAATACCACCATGTGCGGGTTAGCAGTTTTTTTTGGTATACACTCATTCATACAATTATAAAGTTTATTGGTATATTGGTGTATGGATGCAACTTTATACCTCGTAAAAAGTTCAGGAAAGACATCTCTCATTACCATTCTATTTTCAAGCATATAAGAAACACCTGAAGGAACTCTAAGATTGTCCTCAAGAACTAAATATTCCCCGCTCTTATTTCTGATTAAATCTACCCCAGATATATTCGCCCAAGATTTATATTTTGGTGAAAATCCCTCACATTCCTTTACATAATAGGGTGAATTAAAAATAATTTCTCTAGGTATAATATTGTCTTTAAAAATTTTCTTTTGATTATAAACATCATCTATAAATAAATTTAAAGCTTTTACTCTTTGCTTTAGACCTTTGGTCACCTTATTCCATTGTGATTTTGGAATTATCCTCGGAATAATATCTAATGGCCATTTCTTTTCCTCCGCCCTGTTATTAGCAGCATAAACCCTAAAATTAATACCTCTAGCGCTTATAGTGCTTTGACAATTTTTTTCAATTTCTTGAAGTTTATCTTTTCCGTATCTTTCTAAAATATTTGAAATTATAACTGCATGTTTTCTTAGTTTATTCTCACTAGTAAAATAGCCATCATATGCTTCAGTAGCATTATAATTATTCCAAAGTTTACCGCTCATTTGAGGATTTTTTAATAATAAGCTTAAACAATCAATTGCGATCTAGTTATATCAGCTATGCTTGAATTTAATTATATGTTACTTAATTATTAATTATTAATAGTTCAAATGACTTACTGTGTTGGAATTAAAGCTCAAGATGGGATTGTATTTGCCTCAGACTCAAGAACAAACGCAGGATTAGACAATGTTAACATTTATTCAAAAATGTTTGTTCATGATGTTGGTGATAGAAGTGTCATTATAGTTACTTCTGGAAATTTAGGTACATCTCAAGCAGTATATAAATCTATAGAAAATGATCTTAAAGGTGACAGTGGAACAAATTTAAATACTTGTAAAGATTTCGATGAGATCGCATCCTATATTGGATCATTAAACATTAAACATTCAGCACCAAAAGGAATAAACACAGATACAGTTTTATTAGGTTCATCATTTTTAGTTGGTGGTCAAATTAAAGGTCAACCATTAGAGTTATACTTAGTGTACTCTCAAGGAAATTATATTAAACCAGCTGATAGTAAACCTTATCTAGTTATTGGTGAAGTAAAATACGGCAAACCTATTTTAGATAGAGTTATAAAACCAAGTGTATCTATTGGTGATGCATCACGTTGTGCTCTAATCTCAATGGACTCAACATTAAAAAGTGATTTAACCGTTGGCCCTCCTATTGATTTTGCTGTCTATAAAAAAGATGAATATAAAATTGCCTCACAAAAATGCTTAAATATTACCGATACTGAATATTCTAAGGTCTGTGATCAATGGTCAGATGGTATCTTTAAAATTTTTGACTCTTTTCCAAGATTTGATTGGGAAGACAAAAAATAAGATTATTTTTCCTTTAAACTGTAATAAATTCTTAACATAACTGAAATAATAACAACGAAAGGGGATTTTGTGTTTTTAAAAAAATATCTAAAGTGGATTAGTACTTTTTTAGTTTTAGTAGGAATACTTCTTACAAATTTAAATATATATCCATTAAATATATATTTTCATGGATTAGGAGTTGTTGGATGGACTATCGCTGGATTTGTTAGCAAAGATAAAGCGATACTTACTAACTTTGGATTACAAATTCCATTATTTGTTATTGGAGTTTATAAGATTATTTTTTAAATGAAGAATATATTGTTTGTTTGCACAGGTAATTCAGCAAGAAGTATTATTGCTGAAAGTATAATAAATAACGAGTATGACGATATGTATAAAGGTTTTAGTGCTGGGAGTAATCCAACAGGAAAAATTAATGAAGATGTGAAGAATTATTTATTATCAAAACATTATGATCTTTCAAATTATAGATCTAAAAATTTTAATACGTTCATTGATAGTCAAATTAAAATGGATTACGTGATTACAGTTTGTAATAATGCCAATAACGAAGTCTGTCCTATTTGGCCAAATAAAGATCAGATAATTCATTGGGATATAGAGGATCCTGTTAAATTACTTAATGAAACAAACGACTTAAATAAAAAAGATGAAATAATAGAAAAAGTTTACAATAATATTCATAAAAGAATAAAGGAACTGATTTATGAAAAATAAAAGCCGCTATTTTCTTACTGAATTATTAGGCAGTTGTTTTTTAGTAATGATTATTGTTGGTTCAGGTTTAATGGCTGAAAACTTAACTAATGATGTTGCTGTGATGTTAATAGCTAATACTATAGCAACAGGAGCAGGTTTATTTGTGCTTATTACAGTTTTTGCTGATGTATCAGGAGCTCACTTTAATCCATTTGTAAGTATCGCAATGGCAATAACAGGCAAATTAAAAAGGAAACTATTACCCTACTATATCATTGCTCAATTGGTTGGTTGCTTGATTGGTGTTGGTTTAGCTAATTTCTTTTTTGAACATGAAATTTATGAATTGTCTACTAAATCAAGAGATGGAATTTACATATTCACATCTGAGGTAATAGCAACATTAGGACTTATAGTGATAATTTTTGGGTCTATGAAGTCAGGCAAAATTGCTGTTGCTGCTAGTGTTGGTCTTTATATTACTGCTGGTTATTGGTTTACTTCTTCAACTTCTTTTGCAAATCCTGCGGTTGCTATTGCTAGAACATTTACAGAATCTTTTACTGGTATTAGTTATTTAAATACTCCTTATTATATTTTAGCTGAGCTTATTGGAATGTTAATTGCTGTACTTATTGTTAAAAAGTTATTTTTAGAAAAAAATTGAAAAATATAAAACTTACCAATCGAATAAGTTTAATTAACAAAAAATTTAAAAAAAAAGAGTTTTATCATTATCTTAAAACTTCTAATCTTTCATTAGTAATACCTAAGATTAAAGACAAATATGTAGTAGTTTCCCAAAAAAGAGTTCCAATTAATAAAATTAATTACGAGTTTCCTTCTGGCATAGTGGAAAAAAAGGAAACAACTCTCCAATCAGCATATAAGGAATTAAGAGAAGAAACAGGATATAGATCAAGATCAAAATTGACTAAAATAATAACTTTTTATAATGAACCTGGAAGACTAACTACTAAAATTACTGGTTATTACACAGAAGACTTAATTAAAATTTCGAAACCAGAACAAGGTATTAGAATTCATCTTTTTAATCAAAGAGAGATATTTAAATTAATATTAAATCAAAAATTCAATAATAGTTCTCATATAGCAATGTTTTTTTATTTAATAACAGTTCTTAAAAAAATTTAAACTAAAGGTTGTATCAAAATATCTTTTTTATTTAAGGATTATATGATTAAATCAAATATTAAATAATTCGGAGGCAGTAATGAGAAAAAAACTAAAAAAAAATGAAAAGAAAAAAACAAAGATATTAAAATCAATAGACAAACTTAAAAATAAAATTACAGCAAAAGAAAAAAAATTATCAAGCCTTAATATTAAAATTGCTGGTCTAGAAAAAAAGGTTGCAGAAAAAAAAGCAAAAAAGCTTGCTAAGAAAAATGCAGAGCAGTCTCCTGCATCTATAAATAATTAATTCCAAATCGTCTTTCTCCCTTCTCATTTAAGAGAAGGAAGAAAGTAGTTAATCAACAAAATTTAAACATATGACAGAAAATTTAACTAATTATTTAATTTAAATTAAAATAATGTTACAAAAAAATAACACTCAATTAAAAATAGAATTAAATTTAATTTATCTTGAATTATTTGAGTAAATTACTCTTGGTTCTAAAAATAATTCTCTAGCAAGAGCTTTAAATCTTTTAGTAACTTGTTTTGAGATTATTTCTTGATGTTGTGATGGAATTTTTAAAAATACAGCATTACCTCTTTTATACAATTTAAACTCTTCAAGAAATATCGTAGATATCGAGGTCAATGATTGTGAAAATCTCAATGCTGCTCCAACTTGTTTGCTTGAAAAAATTTCATTATTATTTAAAAAAGTTAGATACTCCATCTTTGGATTATACTTGATACTACAGTACCGCCAATAACATGACAAAGCTAATTGTATTCTTTCTTTATGAGTCAATCTAAGTAAAGGAGTATTTATTGTTTCTTGAAATACCAATTCAGCTTTTTGAAATGCTCCTAATCCCCAATCCATATGACTTAATACACATGCCAGATATAATAATTTCTTATTAAAATGTTCATTGCCTTCAAAAACTGGCTGAATAAAATCATAATATTTTTTATAGTTTGATCCTAGATCACCTCTTTTTTTTGCAATATTCTCAAGTGCTTTATGAAAAATTTCTGATTCTTTTACATCTTTAAAATAGTCAATTGATAAAGAACCTTCACGCAAACCGCTTATAGAACAAATTATATTTCTTGGATTTGTAACTCTCATAATTTCATCAAGTATAATGCAACTATAAGGTAAATACGCTGTTCTAGATTTTGAAATATACTCAACTGTTTTAAGTTTAGATTTATTAAAAGATGAAATTTTTTCAACAAACTTAGATAAAACATTGTTATCAATACTATATTGATGAATTATATGTACCGGATGATTATTTTGAAAAAGATGTAATTTAAATAATGCTCGCCAGGTACCTCCAACTAAATATAGATTATTAAATTTCTTTTTTGAAAGCCATTTTTCTTCTCTTAATAATTTTTTGATATATTTTGCTAAATTTCTTTTTTTAACTATAGGATTATTTAATAATCTTAAAACTCCAACAGGTAATGAGGTTTTATTAGTAACTATATTATTTTCAACTCGAGCTAATTCTAAACTTCCACCTCCAAGATCAGCAACTAATCCATTGACATTTTCAAAGCCTATTTTTACTCCCTCAGCTGAGCATTCAGCTTCTTCTTCACCAGATAATATATTAATCTTAGTTTTAAAAAGTTTTTCAACTTCATTAATAAATGGTTTTGTATCAGTTGCTTCTCTTAAAACTGCTGTTGCAATGATTTTAAGATTTGTGATTTTTGAAACATTTAAAATTTCAGAGAATCTTTTTAAAACTTTTAAAGCATATTCGGTACCAGATCTGTGAAGTTTTTTGGATTTATCTAAATTTTTTCCAAGTTCACAAACTGCTTTTTCATTAAAAAAAGGCACACGAGAAGAACTGAAATCTTCATAAATTAGCATTCTTATAGAGTTTGATCCAATGTCTATTATAGCTAATTTTGCCTGATTTAATTTTAAACTATTTTTACTTTTAATTACTTCCACTTTTAATCAATCTTAAGTGCAGTTGTTTAGGCTGCATTCTTAGTTTAGCTTTACCTCTTCCAGATAAGCTCGGATTATTCATAAAATATTCATGAGCTGAAAAGGAATCGCTCTTACTATATTTAATTTTTTTATAATTACCATCAGCTTCAAGTTCCCAGCTCTGATTAGTATCAAGATAATTTGCCAACATTATTTGATCTAAGATCTGTTCATGAACAGTCTCATTTTCAATTGGGACTAGAAGTTCTACCCTTCGATTTAAATTTCTCGGCATTAAATCAGCTGACGAAATATATACTTTTGCATTTCTATTAGGCATTTTTTTTGTACCATTACTAAAGCAGTAAATTCTAGAATGCTCTAAAAATCTTCCTATGATACTTTTTACAAATATGTTTTCTGATCTATCTTTTACTCCTGGTCTTAAACAACAAACACCCCTTACAAATAAATGAACTTTTACACCAGCATTCGAAGCTTCATAAAATTTATCAATAATTTCTGGATCTACTAAAGAGTTCATTTTTGCCCAAATAGCTGCAAATTTTCCATTTTTAGAATTTTTAATTTCAGCATCAATATTTTCGTTTAGGGTTTGTCTCATATTTACTGGCGAAATAGAAATTTTATTTAAATTTTTTGGTTTTGCGTATCCTGTTACATAATTGAAAAACTTTTCAACATCTGATGCCATTTTCTTATCACAACTAAATAAAGACAAATCAGTATAAATTTTAGCATTTACTGGATGATAATTGCCAGTTCCTAAATGAAAATAAGTTTGTATTTTACCCTGTTCTCTTCTTAAAACTAATGATGATTTTGCATGAGTTTTATATTTAGCAAAACCATAAACAATTTGAACACCTACTTTTTCTAAACTTCTTGATAGTTGAATATTAGCTTCCTCATCAAATCTAGCTTTAATTTCAATTAAAGCGGTAACTGTTTTTCCGTTTTCTGCAGCTGTTATTAAAGCTTTAACAATAGGTGAGTCTAGAGTTGTTCTATATAGAGTTTGTTTTATAGCTATAACTTTTTTATCATTTGCTGCTTGGTTTAAAAATTCAATTACTGAGTCAAATGTTTCAAAAGGATGATGAACAACTAAATCTTTCTTTTTAATAGTTTCAAAAAAATTATCATTATATTCTTTTAATCTTTCAACTTCTCTAGGTGTAAAATGTTTAAATCTTAATTTTGGATTTTTTACTTTACATATTTGATCTATATCTTGAATTCCAACAAGGCCAGCAACATCATAAATATAGTCAGGATTTATATCTAATTTATTAGTTATAAATCTTATCAATTCGTTATCACTATTTTCAAGAACCTCTAAACGAACAATATCACCCGTTCTACGTCTTTTTAAAGCCAATTCAAAAGATCTAACCAAATCTTCTGCTTCCTCTTGAATCTCTACATCGCTGTCTCTTATTACTCTAAAAATCATTTTCTTTTCTAAATCATGATCTGGAAAAATTTCATTAGCAAAAAAACTTATTACATCATCTAGAATCACAAATTTCTTATGATTTTTTGAAGACTCAATTTCAATAAATCTAGATAATGCTTTTGGTATTACTATTATTGAGTTTAAAATCCTTTTTTTATTTTTTTTTCTTAACTTCATTACAATTGCTCTTCCTTGATTGATTATAAATGGAAATGGATGTGCAGGATCAATTGCTGATGGTGTTAATAAAGGGTAAATCTCTTCTTTAAATATTTCTAAAAGTTTTTTTTTATCCTTAGTATTTAAATTAACTGGTTTAACTAAATTGATATTATTTTTTTTTAATTCCATAATCAGTTGAATAAAAATTTTGTTCTGTTTTTTTAATAGATTCTTAGTTTCAAGCACTACCTCATCCATTTGCTCTTCAGGTGTCAAACCATCAGAGCTTAGTGAGTCAACTTCTTGTTTTATTTGACTATATAACCCAGCTACACGGACCATAAAAAATTCATCTAGATTAGACCCAGCAATTGATAAAAACTTTACTCTTTCATAAAGAGGATTTTCGATATTTTGCGCCTCTAAAAGTACTCTATCGTTGAATTTTAACCAAGAAAGCTCTCTATTTATATATTTAGATTTCAACTCTTCTTTATGTTGTTTTTTTAAAGCAGTCATATATTTAGATTTTATGTATCAATTATACGTCATGAGACACGCAAAATCTAGTTGGGATGATTTAAGTATTAATGATTTTGATAGACCACTTACTAAAAGAGGCAAGAAAAATGCAAAAATGATTTGTGAATTTTTTGTTAAAAAAAAATTTGAATTTGATTATGCATTAATTTCATCATCAAAAAGAACAAAAAAAACTTTTCAAATTTTATCGAAGAAAATTAATAAGCCAAAAAAAGTTAATTTTTCAAAAGATTTATATTTAGTTGATGAGAATGCAATTGTAAAAAAAATTAAAGAAATATCCAGTGAATATAAATCAATTTTGATTATAAACCATGAACCATCAGTGAAAAATTTAGTACGAAATCTTACAAAAAATCATAATACGAATAATTTTAAACTAATGAATTATAAATTCCCAACAGCAGCATTTGCAAAAATTGAGTTTGATATTAAATCCTGGAATGAAGTTGAGAAAAAGGGAGTATTAAAAAAATTTATAAGACCCAAAGATCTTCAAGATTCTAAAGAATAACCAGCTGATCTTACTGTTCTAATTAAAGGTTTTGTATTTTGTATGTTAATTGCTTGTCTTAATCTTCTAATATGAACATCAACTGTTCTAGACTCAACATATATATTTTCTCCCCAAACATTGTTTAAGAGTTGTTCTCTTGAATAAACTCTTTTTGGATTTTTGATAAAAAAATCTAAGAGTTTAAATTCAGTTGGACCCAAAGTAATTTCTTTATCTTTTCTATAAACTCTTTTTGTAATCCGATCTATTTTTAAATCAGTAAATTCTACAATGTCTGATGATGATTGAGGTTTAGATCTTCTCAATAAAGATTTAATTCTAGCATTCAATTCTTTTTGACTAAAAGGTTTAGTTACATAATCATCTGCACCTGTATCAAATGCTTTTAATTTGTCTTCTTCCTCCCCTTTTGCAGTTAACATAATGACAGGAATATCATTAAACTTATTATCTTTTTTTAAGTTTTTACAAATTTCAACACCAGATAATTCTGGTAACATCCAATCCATTAATATTAAATCTGGCTGTTTTAATTTTATTTGTTTAAGAGCATCTTCTCCATTTTCTGAATGACTGACTTTATAACCTTCTTTTTCAAGATTGTACTTTAACAAACTAACAATTGATGCTTCATCTTCAGCTATGAAAACATGAGCTGACATAAATCATTTTTCTCCGGTTACAATTGGCTCTGTTCCCTTGGGTCTATCACCTTCTAAATATTCGCCTTTAACTAAATAATAAACTTGTTCTGCAACATTTGTAGTATGATCACCAATACGCTCTATGTTTTTAGTTACAAACAATAAATGGGTTCCATCTTCTAAATTTTTTTCATTTTCTTTAAGATATTTTATAACTTCTTGCATACAAAGATTTGTTAGATCATCTATTTGCTCATCACCTTCCCAAACATTTACTGCCATTGGCGCAGATCTTTCTAGATAAGCATCTAATGTTGATTTTAATTGTTTTTGAACATTGGTAGATACTCTATTCAATGAGTCTACCAAGTTCTTTGGAAGATTTTCGTTAAGCAAAAGTGTTCTCTTGGATATATTTTTTGCTAAATCACCTATTCTTTCTAAATCTGAAGACATTTTCAAAGCCGTTACTGTCTCTCTTAAATCAATTGCCATAGGTTGTCTTAAAGCAATTAAATTCACAACTTGCTGTTCAATTAAAGTCTCATATTTATCTATTTTTTCATCTTCTTGAATAACAGCTTCTGCAATATTGGTATCTCTTGTTGTAATGGCTTGAATTGCTTTACCTAAAGAATCTTCACATGCACTTCCCATTTTAATTATATTAGCATTAAGATTTTTTAGTTCTTCTTCGTAAGATTTGACTGTATGTGGTGCTTCAGACATTATCCGAACCTCCCTGTTATATAATCTTGCGTTTTTTTATTATCAGGATTCTTAAATATTTTATCAGTAGATCCATGTTCAATCAATTGTCCTAAATGAAAAAAACCTGTATTTTGAGAAACACGTGCTGCTTGAGCCATAGAATGAGTTACAATTATTATTGTGTGCTCTTTTTTTAACTCATCAATCAATTCTTCAATTTGTGCTGTTGCTATTGGATCTAATGCTGAACAAGGTTCATCCATTAATATAACTTCAGGTCTTACAGAAATCGCTCTAGCAATACAAAGTCTTTGCTGTTGTCCTCCAGATAATCCAGTTCCAGGTTCATGCAACCTATCTTTTACCTCTTCCCATAGTGCAGCCTTTTTCAAACTAGTTTCAACAATTTCATCCATTTCTTGTTTTGATTGAGCCATACCATGAATTGTTGGACCGTAAGATACATTTTCATATAAAGTTTTTGGGAAAGGATTGGGTTTTTGAAAAACCATACCAATTTTTTCTCTTAGTCTTACGACATCACAACTTTTATCATTGATATTAAAATCATTAATTAAAATTTCTCCTTTAACACTACAGATATCAATTACATCATTCATTCTATTAAGACATCTTAGGAAAGTTGATTTACCACAACCAGATGGACCAATTAATGCCGTTACTTGATTTTCCTCAATATCTAAACTTATATTAAAGAGCGCTTGTTTTTTTCCATAAAAAACATCAACATCTTTTGCTTTAATCTTTATCATTTTAACTCCATTTTTTCTCAAACTTATGTCTTATTATTTGGGCAAATAAATTCATTATTATTA
>CACNVR010000008.1 GCA_902623975.1 uncultured Pelagibacteraceae bacterium | reverse complement strand
TTTAATAATTACTGGAGCAAAATTTTCAGCAACAAAATTTTCATAGTAAGCAGCTTCTACCTGAATAACTTTTTTTACTAATGGCAGTTCAGATAATTTCTTAGCAGCTTGATCGCAATTATGACCAATGATAACAGCATGGACTTCATTATCAATTTGCGATGCTGCTGTTGTAGCATTAAGAGTGAAAGGTTTTAATTCTTTATTATCGTGTTCTGCTACTAATAAAACTGACATTATATTACTTTTGCCTCATTTTTTAATTTTTGAACTAATTCAGCCACACTTGAAACTTTTATTCCTGCTTTTCTTTTTGGTGGCTCTTCAACTTTAATTTGCTCGATTCTTAAGGATATATCTACCCCTAAATCTGACGCATTTATTTGTTCAATAGGTTTTTTTTTGGCTTTCATTATATTGGGTAATGAAGCATATCTCGGTTCGTTTAATCTTAAATCACAGGTAACTATAGCAGGTACATTAATCTCAATTGTTTCAAGACCTTCGTCTATTTCTCTTGTAACCTCTAATTTACCATCTTTTATTTCAATTTTAGATGCAAATGTTGCTTGAGGCCAATTTAATAAAGCACTTAACATCTGACCAGTTTGGTTACAGTCATCATCAATTGCTTGTTTGCCCATAAAAACTAAATCTGGTTTTTCTTTTTCTACTATTTTCTGTAATAATTTAGAAACTGCCAAAGGCTCTACAATACCATCTGTTTTTACAAGTATTCCTCTATCTGCACCTACTGCCAGTGCTTTACGAACTGTCTCTTGAGCTTTCTCTTCACCAATACTGACAGCAATAACTTCAGTTGCTTTACCAGCTTCTTTAATTTTTACAGCTTCTTCAATTGCATTATCATCAGGAGGATTGGTAGACATTTTAACATTTTCTGTAACCACCCCTGTGTTATCCTCTTTTACTCTGACTTGAACGTTGTAATCTATTACTCTTTTTACTGCGACTAAAATTTTCATTAAGCTCTCAATAATTTATTTTCAGTATCATAGGGACTTTCATCCAATATTGTAGCTTCATACATCTTTCCTAAAATATCAACCTTAAGTTTTTCTCCAACATTTGCTAAATCAGGTTTTACCATTGCAAGAGCAATTGATTTATCAAGTCTAAACCCATATTCTCCACCAGTAGCTCTTCCAACCACTTTGTCATCTTTATATATTGGATTATTTCCCAATACATCAGAGTCAGTGGTGTTATGAACTTCAAGCGTAACTAATTTATTATCAAAACCCTTTTCTCTCCATTTGTTTAAAGCCTCCAGACCAATAAAATTTCCCTTATTTGGATGAACAAATCTATCTAAACCAGATTCATATGGAGAATATTCAATTGACAGTTCTGTGCCTACTAACTTATATGATTTTTCTATTCTTAAACTATTCATTGCTCTTATTCCGAAAGGCTTTAATCCTAGACCTTTACCCGCTTCCATCAACTTATCAAAAATATGGTTTTGATATTCAATTGGATGATGTAATTCCCAACCGAGCTCACCAACAAAGTTTACTCGCATTGCATTTACAGGAGCATACCCAACATTCACATTTTTTGCAGTTAACCATTTAAAATTTTCATTTGAAAAGTCATCCGTTGAAACTTTTTGCATTAGTTGTCTTGCTTTAGGACCTGCAACCACCAGCACACCTGTACTATTTGTTAAGTCCTCGAATATCACTGAGCCATCTGTTGGCATCCATTTTTGTATCCAATCATGATCTAATCTTAAGTTTGCTCCAGCAGACACGAGATAATAACTATTTTCAGCTTCTTTCATAATCGTAAACTCTGAGTGAACACCACCCTTTGTGTTTAATGCATGACACAAGTTTATTCTGCCAATTTTTTTTGGAAGTTTGTTTGCTACTAAATAATCTAAAAATTCCTCAGCTTTGGGACCCTTAATCCTACATTTTGCAAATGCAGTCATGTCTAATAATCCAACATTTTCTCTTACGTTCTGACATTCTTTCTTAATAGCATCAAACCATTTGGATCTTCTAAAAGACCAATCATCCTTTTGTTCCATACCATCTGTTGCAAAAAAATTTGGTCTTTCCCAACCAAACTTTTGTCCAAATACTGCACCTAAGTTTTTCATTCTTTCGTAACATGGAGATGTTCTTAATGGTCTAGCAGCTGGTCTTTCCTCATCAGGATAATGAACAATGAAAACATGACTATATGCTTCCTCATTTTTAGCTTTTAAGTAAGATTTTGTTGCATAATTTCCATAACGTCTAGGCTCAACACCAAGCATATCAATTGTAGGCTCTCCATCAATAATCCACTCAGCTAATTGCCAACCTGCGCCACCAGCAGCTGTGATACCAAAACTATGCCCCTCATTGATCCAAAAATTTTTCAAACCCCAAGCTGGTCCAACTATTGGATTGCCATCTGGAGTATAACAAATTGCTCCATTATAAACTTTTTTTACTCCAACTTCACCAAATGCAGGCACCCTGTGTATAGCTCCTTCAATATGAGGCGCTAATCTATCAAGATCTTCTTGAAATAATTCATATTCAGAATCTTTTGAGGGGCCCTCAACATAACAAGCTGGTGCACCATCCTCATACGGACCAAGAATTAACCCTCCTGCTTCTTCTCTCATATACCATCTACTATCGCTGTCTCTCAATACTCCCATTTCTGGTAAACCAGCTTTTTTTCTTTTTTGAATTTCTGGATGAGGTTCAGTAACAATATATTGATGTTCTACAGGTATAACTGGTATATCTAATCCTACCATTTCTCCAGTTTGTCTTGCAAAATTTCCTGAACAAGAAATAACATGTTCACATTCAATTGAACCTTTGTCAGTTTCAACAATCCAACCATCTTTTGTTTGTTTCATTCCTAACACTGTTGTGTTTCTATAAATTTCCGCACCTTTATTTCTTGCACCTGCAGCTAAAGCTTGAGTTAAATCAGCAGGTTGGATATATCCATCTTCTGGATGTTGAATTGCCCCTATTAAATCATCTGTATGACACAGTGGCCAAATTTCTTTAACTTGTTGAGGTGTTAAAAATTTTACATCCACTCCAATGGTTTTAGCAACACCCGCATATTGATGATATTCATCCATTCTATCTTTGGTACTTGCTAAACGAATATTTGAAACAACACTAAAGCCAACATTTTTTCCAGTTTCTTCCTCTAATGTTTTATAAAGATTAACAGCATATTTGTGTAATTGTCCAACTGAGTAGCTCATATTAAAAAGAGGTAATAACCCTGCTGCATGCCAAGTTGAACCAGATGTTAATTCTTTTCTCTCAATTAAAACAACATCTGACCACCCCTTTTTTGCCAAATGGTATAGAGCGCTGACACCTACTACTCCTCCACCAACAACAACTACTTTAGCTTTTGATTTCATTAGACAATTCCTACTAAATTTTTATTCATTACGAAACAAAATTGTATATTAATAATCAAATTGAACTTCCTAATGGAATAGGACTGGAAACGATAGTGGTAAGCCAACAGTCTTTTAAAGGCCCTTCCCCTGTATATTTTTCTACCTGCCAGTTAAATTTGTGGTAGATTTTTTCTTTATCTAAGATTATGACCTCAAATTGAGCCCATTTGTCACTACTCCCTAATTCTTCAATTGTATGACTAATGTGATTTAAAAGCATTTTATATGATCTACCTTTTATCATCATTTTAAAGTTAGGCAGTGGACCAGTGTTCTTTTTATTATTTGGATGAGCAAAATTCCAAGTTTGTTCTATCCCACTGTCTTTATAATTTTTATCGTTATTCATAAGTCCTTCTAATTGAATTCTTATCACATCAGCAGGTAAAATTAAATTATTTGGGATTTTCATTTCTGCGTTTAATGCAAAAGTGCTTAGTAGAAAAACTATTACTGCATTAAACGTTAAGTGCAGTTTTTTTAACATCGTTAAGGAATTTTTGTCTTTTTTTGTCACCTACAAATGGTACCGCAAAATATCTTCTATAAACAACATCCGTTATGCCACATATATTGAACACTCCTCTTCTCAATCGTTTAGTTGGCATATTTAAAAAGAAAGTTCTAACTGCAAATTGTGGAGATCCGTAAGTACAGAACACCACAGCTTTTTTACCTTTAAGATTACCAATGGGATAACCATAGTTACCAAATAATTTCTTAAATCTAAAAGCCCAAGGCGGAGCAAGGACTTTATCAATCCAACCCTCAACAATAGCTGGCATTCTAAAATTCCATATTGGAGCGATTAGTACTATCACATCTGAATTCTCAATTCTTTTCCTATGATCTGTAACTATGCCATCAGGTTCCTCACCAGCAAAAACTGGGTCAAATTTTTCTTTATATAAATCTACAATATCTACTGAATGACCTATTTCTTCCACAGTTTTAGTAAAAGTATCTTTAATGGCAGCATTGAAAGATTTATTATTATAATGTCCATAAATGAGAAATATTTTTTTCATTAAACTTCTAAAGTTTTTTTCTTTTTACAAAGAAAAATATTATTAAGATAAAATGTTTTATCATTAGGTAAGATTTTACCAAGTATAATTCCTAATAAATTTATAGGAGCTATTAAAATTAAAGTTAAAAAAGTTTTAAGTCCTTTCGGGATGATAGAATGATACAAATATGCTGTTAATGATTGGAAAATAGTTTCTATGAAATTTGTTGTTTTAATGTGATCAATTATTTCAAATCCATTATTTTCTAAAATATTTTTGAGTCCAAATGATGTATATCTTGCATAATCATAAGGTTGTTCGTGCTCACCCCAAACAAAAGGTAAAGTAATAAGTATTTTACCATCATTTTTTAAAACTCTATTTAATTCTGAAATAATCTCATCTATATTGAAAACATGCTCTAAAACTTCACTTGAAAAAATATAATCAAAGTGATTGTCGTCAAAAGGGATTTTTTTTCCATCATATAAAACATCAATTTTTTCATTTTTATGTGAATGACCACTTTGATTTGTATCTAAACCAATATACTTTTCAACTTTAAATAGAGACTCATAAGGTTTTGAACCACATCCAAAATCTAACAAACTTCCCTTATTAAAATCTGAGGAAAATTTTTTAATACCTTTAAAAATATTGTACCGCACAATAAAATATGGGTTTACTAAAATACCAAAAAATGAAGGCTTAAAATCCTGACTAGCTTTAAAGTTTTTAATAAATTTTTTCATCTTTTAATTATATAGTAACTAAAAATAATAGTGAATTTAATCTTGCAAAACTGGGAAAACTGGATTTATCTTTAAAAAGTATTTTTGGTACTCCATTTTAGTGCATTTATCCTCAACATATTCAATGTCATTTTTTAGAACTAATTTTTTTGCCTCTTCATTTTTTATACCAAGTTGTAACCATAAAACTTTTGCACCAACAGCTACAGTATCTTTTGCAATATCTAAAACTTCTCTTGAGGGTCTAAAAACATCTACGATATCAATCGTATCCTTTATATCAGTTACTTTTTCAAAAACTTTTTCACCTAGGATCTTTTGATCTTTTGCTTTTGGGTTTACTGGATAAACTTTAAATCCATATTTTTGCATATACTTCATGACAATAGTTGATGCCTTTTGTGGGTCGTTACTTACTCCAATCATAGCAATCGTTTTATATTTTGATAGAATTTCTTTAATGTCATTCATTGTTTTTCCTTGATCTCTTTTTCGCAAAAAGCTTTAGCTTCATTTATTGACAAAGGTTGATCTAATTTTTGACTTCCGGCAATACATGCATCTATTGCTCTTTTTTGATTATGATCTCTAAAATTATAAATTATAATTAATCCAATTATTATAAAAACTGTAATAGTAATATTTTTGAACACTATTTATTTTTCCATTTTGGTCTTCTCTTTTCTAAAAAAGCAGAAATTCCCTCTTTTGCATCCATTGCCATCATATTTATTGTCATCATTTTACTTGTATACGCGTAAGCTTTTTTTAACGGCATTTCTAATTGTTTGTAAAACGTTTGTTTGCCAATTTTAATTGTATAATTTGATTTGTCGGCAATTTTTTTTGCGATTTTCAAAACTTCTCTATTTAATTTAGATTTGGAAAAACAATCATTTATTAAGCCAATTTCCTTAGCATAAATCGCTTTAATCGGTTCTCCCGTTAATAACATTTTCATCATTGGCTTTTTATTTATTTTTCTGCTGACTGCTACCATTGGTGTACTGCAAAATAATCCAATATTTACTCCGGGTGTTGCAAACAATGCATCTTTTGTACTGTAGGCTAAATCACAACTTGCAACTAACTGACAGCCTGCTGCATAAGCTGCTCCATGAACTTTGGCAATAACTGGTTTTTTGCCCTCTACAATTTGAAGCATTAATTTCGAACAAAGATTAAATAGTTTTTGATATTTGTTTTTAATTTTTAAATTTTTAACCTCTTTTAAATTATGCCCTGCGCTAAAGCCTTTACCTGATCCTTCTAAAATTATTACTTTAATTTTTTTGTCTTTATCAAGTTTTTGAAAAACCCGAATTAAGTCATTAAGGTTTTTAAATGAAAGTGCATTATATGTCTTTGGTTCATTGATAGTAACAAAAGATATTCCACTAGATAAATTTTTAACTTTAATATTCATTAAAAAATCTATTTAAGTTTTCCTTCTTCTCTCATTTTAGCTCTAATTTTAGTGGCTGAAATTTTTTGTATTTCTTCAGGTAAAACAATCTCTTCAATTTTGTAACCAACGCCTCTTCCATAACAAATATTTGTTATATTTGGGACTAAGACAATTTTAAATCTTCCTTCAAATTCTGGATTTAATCTATCTTCTATATTCTTTTTTACTGTTTCAAAATCGAAAGGATTGTCATCTACCCCTTGAACATCTCTAATTTGAATGCAAACTTGACCAGTTTTTTTAATAATTTCTTTAAATAAAGAATAATGACCATCATGAAATGGTTGCCATCTACCAAGCATTTGGGCTGTTGGTTTTTTATTGTCCCACTCGTAAGCCATTAACTTATCTCCTTAAATATTTTTGGTGCCCAATTTTTAGCATCTTGTGTGGTAACATGAAAGTCATACTTATCAGGTTTAACAAACATCTTATTAGTATCATCAAACCTTCCTTTTTTAATTGTATCCACCCAAATAGTATAATCAGCTGGAAATAAACTTCTTGCTTCAGGTGTTGGGCATATAAAATCAGCAACAACATAATTTCCCTCATTTTTAAGTTTTATTGCAAAGTCTGCCATTCTTTTTGCTTGTCTTTTTCGTCCTTCTTCAGAAAAGTCCCAATCATTCGCAGCTTTTCTAACTTCATCTGCATTTAATCTTTTTGCATTTAACAGAGGGCTAAGTTCATTTGCTAAAGTTGTTTTACCTGATCCAGGTAATCCCATTATTAAAATTATTTTCATATTAAACTATTTGCTACCCATTTATGAAATTGGTGAGTTGGTTGATCCATAATAGGTGAAAAATTTCCACCATTATAAGCTGGTGAATTTCTACCCTCCTGCATTCCTTCAATTGCTCTAATATCTTCTAACATAACATCTTTCCAAAATCTTGAGTTTTCTTTTCTTAATTCTTTTAATTCATGCCCATTTGCACTCTCATTTCCAACGTAATACATGTGCATGTGCTCTTTAGTTTTATTCATTGCCAAAGGTTCAAGCCAAAAAACATAAAAGTGATCTATATGTAAGCCTATCATCACGTTTGGAAACAAAGCTATATACTCTGAATTTTTTAACATTTCTTTATTCCAATTAGAAAAAGTATCAAACTTTTTATTTCCTTTCACAGGTTGTTCATATTTCTTGCTCCCTTGACCAGCAAATCTATTAGGCAATCCTTGAATATGATAATGATCATTTATATTTGAAACTTTATTTAACTCTGGGTGAATTGTAGGCAAATGATAACTCTCACAATAATTTTCTATAGCAAACTTCCAGTTACTTTTGACATCCAAGTTAAAGTAACCATAATCCATTGAATTAACTAATAATTTATGATCTTCCTTATTAATAAATTTTGACCATCTATTTTCTAAAGGTTTAATATATTCTTCGAATTCAATTTGGTTTGAATTGATATTAACAAAAATTATATCCATCCAAACTCTTGTTTTTATCTCTTTTAAGTTACTTTTTGTTTTGTCAAAATTTTTCGACTGATGATTGTTTAATCCATCTATATGCGGAGTTGCAACAAGTTTACCTTCAAAGTTATAAGACCAAGAATGATATGGGCAGGAAATAACATTTTTTAAATTACAAGATTTATCTAAAAGTTTAAAGCCCCTGTGACTACAGACATTATGAAATACTCTTATCCTCATGGTTTTATCTCTTATTAAGATTAATGGAATTCCGAGAAGATTGTGTGGTCTAGCATCCCCAGGATTTGGGATAGAGCTTGCTACACCTACCACAGTCCACTTGTTAAAAAAGACCTTTTCTCTCTCGTGAGCTAGATAATGATCATTGATGTAACACTCATTAGGCAAGCCATTTGCCACCTCTATCGGTTTATCAACATTGTAAATTTTCTCGATATCAAGTATTTCCGATAAGGGTAAATTTTTGAGATTTTGGTCCACAAAAAAAATTATCATGAGCATATTTTTTGGCAACAAATTTCGCCACACTTTGTAGTGAATTTCTTTGACACCTTTTTTAAAAAATATAATGATCAAGAAATGAAATTTTCTTTGGAAATTAGTCCTCAAACCGATTTATCAACGGTGCCCCCGGTAAAGGATGTTTATATTACAATGTTGCCTGGTGGAGATTATAGAGAGACTGCTCAACAGGCAGTTGAGCTCGTAAAAAAGGGCTATAATCCAGTTCCACATTTTCCAGCTAGATCTATGAAAAATGAAAAGGAGCTTAAAGATTACGTTTCTAGATGTAAAGATGGAGGGGTTAAGCAAGTTTTAGTAATCGGTGGTGGACGAGAACCATTAGGAAAATTTGATAGTTCTTTTCAACTTTTAGAGACTGGTTATTTTGAGAAGATGACTATAGGAATCGCTGGACACCCGGAGGGGAGTCCTGATATATCCGATTCAGATTTAGAAAAAGCTATGATAGATAAAAAGCCTTATGCTGATTATATTGTAACACAATGGTTACTCGAACCTCAGCCTATCATAGATTTTATATCTAAACAAAGCGTACCAGTGCATGTGGGAATTACTGGACCTCTAAAAATATCAAGCTTAATAAAATTTGCAAATATTGTTGGAGCGAAAAATTCCATTAACTTTCTTAAATCTAATTTTACTAAGGCGTTAGATTTATTGAAACCTAAAGACCCTAATGATTTAATTGGGAAAGTTAAATCACATACTGATTTCTTCCACATTTATACATTCGGCGGCTTGAAGGAAACTAACAAGTGGTTGAAGGAGAATAGTTATGTCTAAAGAATTTGACTATACTAAACTAAAACATGTTACTTCTGTTGATCAATCAGATCGAAAAGTACCATATAATTTAAGACAAAGTGGACCAACTAAAGTTGAAATGTTGATTTCAACAAGAGTAAGAAAATCACCTTATTGGCATTTATCAATGCAAGCGGGCTGTTGGAGAGCAACTGTATATAATCGTATTTACCATCCAAGAGGATATGTAAAACCAGAGGATGGCGGCGCAATGGTTGAATATGATGCAATTGTAAATCATGTAACAATGTGGAACGTTGCTGTTGAAAGACAAATTCAAGTTAAGGGACCAGATGCTGAAAAATTTGTTGATTATGTAATTACAAGAGACGCAACAAAGATTTCACCCATGAGAGCTAGATATGTAATTTTATGTAACGCATATGGTGGAGTTTTAAATGATCCTATTCTATTAAGAATTGCAAAAGACGAATTTTGGTTTTCTTTATCAGACTCTGATATTGGAATGTACTTACAAGGTGTAAATGCAGATGGAAAATTTAATTGTACAATAGAGGAAATTGATGCGTGTCCTGTTCAAATTCAGGGACCTAAATCAAAAGCACTTATGAAAGATTTATTAGGTGATCAAGTTGATTTAGAAAATATGCCTTTCTATGGTTTAGCTGAAGTTAAAGTTGCTGGAAGAAGTTGTGTTATATCTCAATCAGGATTTTCAGGTGAAGCTGGTTACGAAATATATTTAAGAGATGCAACTTTGTATGCTGATGAAATGTGGAATGCTGTTCTTGAAGCTGGAAAGAAACATAACTTGATGGTTATTGCACCTGCACATCATAGAAGAATTCAAGCTGGAATTCTTTCTTGGGGTCAAGATATGGATCAACAGCACAATCCCTATCAATGTAATTTAGGTTACCAAGTCTCTTTATCAGGTAAAGGTGAATGGAAGAAAACTACCGACTATGTTGGTAAAACTGCATTAGAAAAAATGGGTGCAGAAATTAAAGCTGGGAAAAAACCATATAAATTACAATTAGTTGGGATGGAATTAGGTGGAAAACCTATTGAGGATTACGCTCCAGATTTTTGGTTAATATCAAATGAAAGTGGAGGAGATCCAGTTGGTTTTATAACATCACCTTGGTATCATCCTGAAAAAAAAACAAACATTGCAATGGGATATGTGCCTTTTGATGGAACTTTGAATTCAAATGGTTTTCCAAAAGGAAAAGTTGGAAAAAAATTTAAAGTTCATTTACCAGAAAAATACTCAGAAACACCTGGCAAACCTGTTGATGCTGTTATAGTTGATATACCTTTTAAAGAGTCTTTCAACGCAAACACAAGAGAAGTTTCAAAGGGATAAATAGTTTATTAAAGGGGGCACTGCCCCCTTTTTTCCAAAACATTATATGACAAAAAGTTTTTTAATTGCAATTTGCATTATAATAACTATTGCTTTAATAGTATTTCCACTGGTAGTTTCTTATAAAGAACAAAAAAATAAAAAAAAATAAATGTTCGGTGAATTTCTTAATATAATTTTCAAATCTATCAAATTAGATAAATCTCTATATTCTGATAATAAAAATTTTGGAGAAGCATCAATATATTTTGCTGGTTTGATAATGATATTAGATGGAATGGCTGGGGCAGTAGCAGCTAATACAATAATGCAAACAGCAATAGCCATGTCAGGATTAACTGCGATACTAACTTGGTTTGTATGGGCAATATTAATATATGTGATCGGAGTTAAATTGTTTCCTGAAAAAAACACCAAAGTTCCTTTTAAAAAAGTTCTCACTGGAGTTGGTTTTGCACATGCTCCGGGTTTGCTAAGATTTTTTGCAATTACGCCTGATTTAATGATACCAATAATTTTCTTAACTCAATTTTGGATTTTCGCTGCATTAATATTATCTACAAAACAAATTTTAAGCCTTAAATCAAATTTAAAATCTTTTGGAATAGTCTTTTTGTCCTTCTTAACAATAGCCTTTTTATCTATTTCTTTTGTAATGAGTAGGATGAATGCTTTACCTATCAATAACATCTAAATAGGAAATATAGTTTTTGATACTCTACAAGATTTACAAATTTTAAAACCAGTGAGAATTAAATTTTGAGAAACACTTTCATCCTCATTCTTACATTCATCACAAATATTATCTAAATCTTTTAAATCTTCCTCTAAGATGTCGTTATCTTCAATCATTATCTGTTAATCCCGCCCCAGCAGCACCCTGTTTTAAACTTTCAGTTTCCTCAACAAAAGTATTTTCGGATAATTTATAAAGATTTTTCCATTCTTTTTCAGAAAAGATATCTTTGTTTTCAATAAAACTTATCTCGGCTTTACTTGCTAATAATGGAATTTTTTTTTTTGAATAATTGGCTAAAATGCTAACGTTAAAATTTAACAAAAAAGTATTTTTTTCAAATTTAAGTAATATTTTTTTTCCAACAATGTCTGAACTTCTGCTTAAAAATGGTAAAAATAAAATTGGATAAGCTATTTTAGTAATAGAAACTCTCTTTAAATTTTCTATAGTTTTAACTTGATCTATGAATTTTACCCCTAAATCTATCGGACAAAAAGACGATCCATTTGATTTATTATTTTTATGGATGACTGATAAAGTTTTAAAATTTTTTTTATTAATTAATTTATAATATTGATTTAAATTTTGAATTCCAGGTAAACCAAATAATTCAAGTAATCTAATTCCTTTAGCGATTTCCTCAGCAATTCCCCAAGAAAAACCAACTGCCCTACTTGCTCTTTTCGATGTTGTCTCAATTTCACTCAAAGATTTCATAATTAATTTTGAGATTTATAAATCCATTGTTCATCAAAATTCTTTAACTCATTTGGAAGTGGAGCGCCTTGAAACATGCAAATTCTTAGCCATTTATCGGATCTTGGATCAAATTTAATCGCGCCGAAAAAAGATAATTTTAATCTTAACATATCAATAGGAACTAAATTTTCTCCTATAGTATTATCTTGAATTTCAGAATAGGGAAATTTTTCAATAATAAAAGCCCTTCTTACTACATGTCTCAAATCTGAATTTTTATTTAAAAACTCACTTATTTTCATTGATTTTCTTAACAATATCAATTTTTCATAAAGTCTTTTAATATCTCTAGCTATTGCAAGTGGCTGCTCTAAATCTGAGCCTTTCTCCTCAAAACGGTCAGCAAGTCTAGGTTCTTCTTTATTTTTTGAAATGAACCAAAATTTTTTTTGGTGTTCTTTTTTTTTATAATCTAAAGTCAAAATATAAGAATAATTTTTCTCCAAAATAGCAATTAAATCTTTTGTTTTACGTTCAGTGGGAATATCAAAATATCTTTCCTCATCTGAACTCATCTTTTTAACAAGCGGTTTTACAATTTTACTAAATGGTTCCATCATCATGGATACAATGTATTCTATGCATTCTTCACAAGTTTCTTTTTCCAACCACAAATAAAGACGATTAAAAGGGAAATCATTATGAAAATTAAACTCATTTTCTAAAAAATTTAGTAACTTTCTAACATCTTTTAACAAAAATTTGATTTTATGGAGTTGATAAGTGCTATCTGTATTCCAGCTAGTGATATTCTTAATAGAATTTCTTACACAATCTTTAAATAGCTCGATATCTTTTATACTAACCTTTTTTAGCTCTCTAACTTTTTTTAAAGCTGTTTCTCTACAAAGTATCCAATTATTTAACAAGGTTGGATGATTCACAATAAAAGGTGCCATACCTAAACCTGTAGAATTTCCTATTCCAAGTTTCTTACAAATTTTTGGATCTAAACTAGTTGAAGACTTTGGATTTATATTTTTTGCAATGTGGTTAACTTGGTCAAAGGTAAATTGTCTTACTAAATAAACAAGCATCATTTCCAATCTAAATGGACCATTAATTTCATCTCTATTTTTAATTCTAAATCGATCAGCTAATCCAAATTTTCCCGATCCATAAACAGCAGTAGTTCTATAAAGATATCCAACTTTTTCTATTAACTCTAAACTAGGTTGGACTCCTTTGCTCAAACACTCCACTACATGATCGAAAATTCTGATTGATTTATTTGCTCTTGATAAAGCTAATTCTTTATAAGATAATCTGCCAACTTCTTGTTTTGGAACTTCATTTCTTAATCTTTCGATATCTTTTTTACTGGGCACACCATCGTGAAGAGCGAATGCTGCATCCCATTTAGTAGCTATCACTCTATCTGATCTTTCGTTATTTTTAATCTTATTTGCAAAACAAACTAAAGAATAAACTCTGCCTTTTTTTTCTAAGGAATAAACTACAATACCATAACCATTTTTATCTAATTCAAATAAATCTCTTTTGAATTCCCAGTCTTGGAATTCACTCAAAAAACTTCTCAAGAAAGATAATCTTGATTGATGGAAGGAACCCAATCTTGATAACTTCATTATAGTATTTGGATCTCTTAATTTTATCTTCATAACTAAATTGTCTTATAAAAATTATACCAATTATTACCAAGTATCCCATCTGTCTCAGTATCGGAAAAACCAATCTTTTTAAATCCTTTTTCTAAATTTTTAAATCCTCTTGCATCTTCAAACCATTTTGGTTGTTTTGGAAAACCAGGTCTACTTTGGGAACCCTCACCATAATTCTTACTTTTTGACCATGTGCCATTTCTCATCCACTCAACAACTTCGTCAGGTTGATTTAGACAAAGGTCTGAACCAATACCAATATTATTTACGTTCATAATTTCAGCAGTTCTTGCTACCATCTCACAAAAGCTATCAATAGTACAATTTGAATTATCTTTCAAATGATGAGGGTAAAGTGACAGTCCCAAAATACCTCCACTATCACTTAAAGTCTTTAGAAGATCGGAAGATTTATTTCTTTTTGCAGCATGCCAGAATGATGGATTGGCATGTGTGATCGCGATAGGTTTCTCACTCATTTCTATTGCATCAAAAGTACTTTTTTCTGCTGAGTGTGACATGTCTACTACAACTCCAACTCTATTCATTTCTTTTATCACCTCACGACCAAAATTTGTTACTCCGCTATCTATTTTTTCATAGCAACCAGTGGCTAATAAGGACTGATTATTATAAGTTAGTTGCATGAATCTACATCCAAGCTCATGAATTTTTTCCACTAAATTTATATCATCTTCTATTGGAGAGCAGTTTTGAAAACCAAAAAAAATAGCCGTCTTATTTTCTTTTTTTGCTTTTTCAATATCCTTAAAATTTTTACCCAAAAATATTAAATCAGAGTTTTCTTTGAATAATTTTTCCCACTTTTTAATTTCATTCAAAAGTTCATCAAAGTCCTCATGATAAACGATAGTAACATGAACAGCGTCTAAACCAGCCTGTTTGTTAATTTCAAAAACTTTTCTTGTCCAATTACAATACTGAAGGTTGTCTATTCTAAATTTCATTTTGATAAATTATTAGAAACCATACCAATATGTTTTTTTAAATACTATTTATTTTATTGAAATTTTAATCTAATTTTGAAATAAATATTGTGCTTACAAAATCATGAAAAATAATAAAAATCTTAAGGTTGCAATTGTAATGGGTAGTCAATCTGACAATAAAACCATGAAATTAGCTGCTAAAATCTTAAAAAATTTAGGCATAAAATTTGAAACTAAAATAGTTTCAGCTCATCGTACTCCAAAAAGAATGTATGAGTTTGCTAAAAAAACTGAGAAAGATAATACTGGAGTCATCATAGCTGGCGCAGGTGGATCTGCTCATCTGCCAGGAATGATTGCTGCAATGACTCATGTTCCAGTTTTAGGGGTTCCAATAGAAAGTAAAAAACTCAAAGGATTAGATAGCCTATTATCTATAGCTCAAATGCCTAAAGGTATTCCAGTTGGAACTTTAGCTATCGGTGAAGATGGAGCAATAAACGCGGCTTTATTAGCAGCTGCAATTATAGGAAATAATAATCCTCTGGTGAAAAAAAAACTAAGTAATTGGCGATTATCACAAACTAAATCTGTCAAAAAAAAACCTAAATAAATAAAATGTCAGAAAAAAATCTGGGTATTATCGGTGGAGGTCAATTAGGTAGCCTATTATGCGTTGCTGCTAATAAATTAAATATAAAAACTACAATTTTTTGTGACGACACTAATGCTCCAGCGCAAAATTTTTGTAATGAGTTTATATATGGAAAATATAATGATAATCAAAAGATCCAAGAATTCATTCAAAAAGTTGATCTGATAACTTTTGAGTTTGAAAATATCCCATACGAAACATTAAATGAAATGAATAAATCAAAACCTGTGATTCCTAAACCTTCCGTTAATAGATTAATCCAACACCGGATAGCAGAGAAAGATTTTGTAAATAAATTAAATATAAGAACAACAAGATATGTTAGCATCGACAAAAAATCAGATATAGAAACTTTGGAAGATTTCCTTCCTGGAATAATGAAAACAACAACCATGGGTTACGACGGAAAAGGTCAATATCCTATTAAAGGTGTCAAGGATATTAATGCTCTTAATATTGATTTTTCAAAAGGCTACATTCTTGAAAAACTTGTGAAACTTAAAAAAGAGATTTCTGTTATAATTACAAGATTTGGAATAAATAGTTATGAGATTTATGAGCCAATAGAAAACACTCATCAAGATCAAATTCTAAAATATTCTGTAATACCTGCAAAAATAAGTAAAAAAATACATGATCAATCAAAGGAATGGGCAACCCAAATTGCTGAGGAATTAAAATACATAGGAACTCTTTGCGTAGAATTTTTTATAGATAGAAATGAAAA
The DNA here is from genome assembly GCA_902623975.1 of uncultured Pelagibacteraceae bacterium. GTDB lineage: Bacteria > Pseudomonadota > Alphaproteobacteria > Pelagibacterales > Pelagibacteraceae > Pelagibacter. Next base: position 33,085 of record CACNVR010000008.1, on the reverse strand, counting down.
TTTATATGTGAATGAAATAGCTCCGAGAGTTCATAATTCTGGTCATCTAACCCTGAATGCTTACAATGTAAGTCAATTTGAAAACCACATAAGAGCAGTATGTTCTTTGGAAAAGATCCCGTTAAAAAAGATTCATAATGCAAAAATGATTAATTTAATTGGAAATCAAATAGAACCTTATAGAAAAAATATCAAATTAAGTGATAAAGAATTTTTTTACGATTATTTAAAAAAAGAGATAAAAGAGAAAAGAAAAATGGGTCATATAACAACTTTGATAAATGCTTAAATCTATAGAAGGAAATTTTAACCATCCAGAGGTAAACGAGCTTTTAACGAAACATTTTAAAGAGCTAAGAGCTGCTTCTCCTGAAGGAAGCGCACATGTTTTGGATATACCTGGTTTAAAAATTCCATCTATAAAGTTCTGGAGCCTTTGGGAAAATGAAAAATTATTTGGCTGTGGTGCTTTAAAGCTTCTTGACACAGATCATGGTGAGTTTAAATCGATAAGAATACATGATAGATTTAGAAAAAAAGGAAATGGTACTAAAGTAATTGAACACTTAATCGAAGAGGCAAAAAAATTAAATATCAAAAGAATTAGTCTCGAGACTGGCGCTGGAAAATTTTTTATTCCTGCAAGAAAATTATTTCAAAAATGTAAATTTGTACCCTGTGAACCCTTTGCTCACTATAAAAAAGATGTTAATTCAATATATTTATCAAAACTAATTAACAACAATTAGGATAAAAATAGACTTTGATAATCAATTTAGTTGACAAAACCCTTCAAATTCTAAAGAAAGTCGGAATTACTTAATTATAAGTAATAAATTTAAATAACAATAAGTAAGAAGAAAAATATGAGTCTACAAGGTAAAGTAAAATGGTTCAATCCAACCAAAGGTTTTGGTTTTATTGAAAGAGAAGATAAAGAAAAAGATGTGTTCGTACATGTTTCAGCTGTTAGAGACGCTGGTATGAACGGTTTAAATGAGGGTCAAGCTTTGACTTTCGATGTTGAAGATGGTCCCAAAGGTCCTTCAGCAGTTAATTTAAAATCTGCATAATTTTCATACAATCCTAAATTGGCTATAAATTAATTAATTCAAATTAAGTATTAATTTATTTTTATAGCCAATGGACTATTCTACGAGAAATAAAAAAATAACGGTAAGACAATGATTGGTATTTTAGGTGGTATGGGTACTCAAGCAGGTTTGGATTTTTGTAATAAGCTTGCGATTTTGAATAGAGGAAAAATTGATCAAGAATATCCCTTATTTTTACTTTATAATAAGTCAAACATACCCGGAAGACCTGAGTCAATTGGTGTTCAAACTGGAAAAATATCAAAAAAATTTAAAAATAAAAAATATTATAAAGTTTTAAAAAGTTTACTAAAAGGTTGTCAGTTATTAAAGAAAAGTAATTGTAAATTTATTGTCATTCCATGCAATACTGCTCATTATTGGTATGAGGATTTACAAAAAAAAATCAATATACCTATTATCAATATGCCAAAAGAAGTTTTTATTCATACAAAAAAAAATTGTAAAAAAAATTCTCTAATTGGACTCTTAGCAACTGAGGGAACTTTAAAAACTGGGATTTATAATAAATTTTTTGATAAAGAATTTAGATTAATCTCACCTAATAGCTCTATTCAAAAAAATTCTGTAAATAAAGCCATTAAGCTTGTTAAAATGGGTAAAGTGAAAGAAGCAAATAAAATTATTAAGCATGCAATAAACAATCTATTAAACAGAAAGTGTAAAAAAATTATTCTTGGTTGCACAGAATTACCAATTGCAATATTTGCTTTCAAATCTTTTAAAAATATTAAAACATCCAAGACCTTTTTAGATCCAAATCTTATATTGGCTAATTCTTCAATGAAAAAGTATAAGACTAGATAATGGCATCTAAAGAAAAGCCTTATGTGTTATTGGTGGCAGAAGCAATCTACTCAAAAGTTTGTGAAATAAAGAAAAAAAATCCTGAGTTGACAACGATCAACGCAATTGAAAACTTTATTGGATCTACAACCTACAATGAAATAAGTAGTGGAAAATTCCATGATGAATTAATTGACAAGGTATCAAAAAAAAAGGTGTCTGAAGAAACTCTAAAATTACTTCATATTCAAAAAGATTTATCAGTTAAGCAGTTAATTCAATATCCAGAATTATATTATGCAAAAAGCCATTATCCTCTTGAAATTTCTCAAAGAGCTTTCGATCATTTGTGGAGAATGTGTGAAAGTTATGAATTATGGTGTAAAGAGACAAAACAAAACAAATTAATAATACTTAATATTATAGATTAAATAATTTATAAGACCTGAAATGGTCAGAATATTTCCGCTTATATTTGTTTTACTTTGGTCTTCTGCCTTTATTACAACAAAACCAATCATTGATAATAGTGATCCTTTTGCAGCACTAGCCTTCAGATTTTTTTTTGTTGCTGTAGGTTTTTTATTTTTTTCAATTTATTTAAGACAATCAATATTAATTAAAAAAAGATATCTGATTGAATCAATGTTCAGTGGTATCTTATTTCATGGATTGTACTTAGGAGGAGTTTTTTACTCAATCTCAATTGGAATGCCAACTAGCTTAGCTGCTTTAATCGTGACACTTCAACCAATTTTAACAAATATTTTGAGTGGGCCTCTTTTAAATGAAAAAGTTACATTTCAGCAATGGGTGGGTGTTTTATTGGGTTTCACTGGCGCTTCTTTGGTACTAGGGATAGATGTTGGTTCAGGTATTCCTCTACTAGGTTTGATTGCAACCTTAATTGCATTGTTATCTATAACGTTTTCTACTATTTGGCAGAAAAAATTGAGTAATAATTTACCTTTATCCGTTAGTAATTTTTATCAAGCGTTGGGTGGTTGTTTATTTCATGTGATTATAATTATTTTTTTTGTAAAGCCATACATCTATTTTACTAAAACATTTATAATTGCGATGAGCCATCAAATTTTTTTAGTTTCCTTTGGTGCGTTTACGATACTGATGTTTTTAATAAAAAAAAATTCAGCTAGTAAAACAGTCTCAGTTTTTTTTCTAATACCAGCAACCTCTGCAATTATGGCTTGGCTTTTTTTAAATGAATCTCTTACAAATATAGATGTTATTGGTTTTTTAATAGCATCAGTTGGTGTTTATATTGCAACAAGGAATTAATAATCAATTACTTTGATAACCAAATTCTAATGAACCATCTGTTATTGAATGGTGTAAAGATTCTCCAAAGCTTCTTAATCCAAAAATTCTTACTTTTTTTGGATTGTTAGAAATAAAATCAATCGTAATTGATATACCATTATAAATAGAATTAGTGCAATCACCCTCATTGAATTTTTCAATATTGATAGGACATCCCTTTTTTAAAACTTCATTAACATGATCACCTTGAATTTCAATTATTGTTCTTGAATGTGACAAATCTGTAATTGCAAAATTAGTTTCATCAAATTGTTTTACATCGTTTAAAAGTAAATTCATTTTAGAAGATACAACTATCCAATTCTTTGGGCCCATCCATAAAATTCTAGTATCGGAATTTGAAGAAGATTTTAAAGTGGAAGGCAATTTTAAATTATCAATTTTTATATTTAAGATATCTGAACTTGAATTTTTAAACTGAACTATTTGAAATATTAATATATTTTTCAATTCTGAAATTTTTAATAAGTCATTCTCATTTTTATTTTCAAAATCACCAAATTTTCCATTTTGATTTACATTATTTAAAGGGGAAATTTGTTTCATGACCTTACTCTCTTTCCTTCATGGTCAACATAATGTGAAGACATAACCTCCACCTCAATAGAAGTGTTTTTTAGTGGAGAAACCGCAAAAAGCTTTTTTCCTATCATATTTTTTCCATCTTTTAATATTGCAAGAGAAAAAGGATTATTATTCTCAACACTCCAACATGATGAAGAAACGTGACCTAATTTTGGGTTAGGAAGCTTTGCATTTTTATTTTCTACCAAATGTGATCCTTCTGGAATACTTGATTTTCTGTCCAGAGGGACTAAACCAACAATTTTTTGTCTATCAGCTTTATTAAATGCTTCTTTGGTTAAAGATCTCTTTCCAATAAAATCTTTTTTCTTTGATACCAAACCTTCTAACGAAACATCATAAGGAATAGTTCTTCCATCAAGTTCTGGTCCAGCTACGTGACCCATTTCAATTCTTAGTGTCGATAATGCTTCTGTACCATAAGGTTGAATTTTAAATTCCTCACCAATTTCAATTATTTTTTCCCACATAAATAATCCAAAATCAGACTCAACATTTATTTCGTAAGCAAGTTCACCTGAAAAGGAAATTCTAAAAATTCTCGCTTTGATACCAAAAAAATCTCCCTCAACATATCCCATAAAAGGGAGTGCCTCATTAGTTACATCTATTTTAGGAAAAAGCTTTGCTAACAGATCTCTTGATTTAGGTCCTGCAATAGCCGCACCAGCCCATTGCTCAGTTGTTGAAACCAGATTAACATTTAATTCTGGCCAAACAATTTGTAGATAATATTCTAAATGCGATAATACGTTTGCGGCTTGTGCAGTTGTGGTTGTCATATGATAATGATTTTCTGAAATTCTGGTTGTTGTCCCATCATCCATCACAATCCCGTCTTCTCTAAGCATTACTCCATATCTTGCTTTACCTACTGGAAGTTTTAACCATGCGTTAGTGTAAACTCTATTTAAAAACTCTGCAGAATCTGGGCCTTTAATATCAATTTTTCCAAGAGTAGTTACATCGCAAACACCAACATGATCTCTAACATTTTTTGCCTCTCTTTTTGATGCCTCAAATAAATTTTCGTTTCCTTTTTTATAATATCTTGGTCTTTTCCAAGCACCAGCATCTACCCAGACTGCATTGTTATTTTCATGCCAATAGTGCATCGGTGTTTTTCTTGTAGGCATATATTCCTTTCCTATCTCTCTTCCAACTATTGTACCGATAGTCACTGGTGTAAAAGGTGGTCTAAAGGTAGTATGACCTACTTGAGGAACAATTTTTTTTTCAACATTTGCAACTAACTGTAATCCGTTTAAATTACTTGTTCTTCCTTGATCCGTTGCCATTCCCAATGTTGTATATCTTTTAACATGTTCAATTGATCTATAACCTTCTCTTAAAGCAATCTCTATATCAGAAACTGCTACATCATTCTGAAAATCTACAAATCGTTTATAATTTTTACCTTTGGGGAGTGGAGAACACCAAAATTTATCATGAACACTATATTTTCGCTCATTCGTATTAGGAATTTGTATTTTTTCATCTTTTTTAGTTATGCTTTTAGAAACTTCTGACCCAGTATTAAAACTGTTTTTTAAGGTATCTTGTAATGTAAATGTTCCATTAGCAGCACCTATAGAATGTTCATTTTGTTTTGATTTGTCAGGTACAAAAGCATCTATCGAGTCGTTAAATTTCAGTTTATTACCTGATTGAGATGCTAAATGAACAGTTGGTGTCCAAAATCCAGATACACAAATACTGTCACAATCTATTTGTTCTGTATTTTCAAAATCTATTTTCTCTTTATTTAATTTCCCAATTGTTGCTGATTTTACTTTTTTATATCCATGAGCAACTATCACTGCATAAGAAAACTTGATCTTTATATCTAAATCCTTAGCTTCATTAATTAACTCAGAGTTTTGATCCTCTCTAGTATCTAAAACTATTGGATTGATACCATTTTTTTTAAACTCAATAGCTGTTTCATAGCCGCTATCGTTATTAGTGAAAATAATTGGTTTTTTACCAATTAGAACACCATAAACTTTCATATATTCTTTTGCAGCAGCTGAGAGAAAAACTCCCGGTGTATCATTATTTCCAAAAACAATTGGTCTTTCAATAGATCCTGTTGATAGCAATACTTCTTTAGCTCTTATATACCAAAGTCTTTGCCTTGGTGTGTACTTAGTCTTTTTTTCTAAATGATCTCCTGTTCTTTCAAACATTACCATCATATTATGATCATAGTATCCAAAAACTTGAGATCTATTTTTAACAATAACATTAGGCATCTCTTTTAATTCAGATATAATTTTTTCTGACCAATCTTTTCCAGATAAATTATCTATCGTAACATCATCTGTTAATAGCGTTCCTCCATATCTAGGTTTATCCTCTGCTAATATTACTTTTGCTCCGTTTTTGGCAGCCGCATAAGCACTTGCTAAACCAGCAGGTCCAGAGCCGGTAACTAATAAATCACAATATTCATATTTATGCTCATATCTCTCTTTATCTTTTTCCAGAGAAGCAATCCCTAATCCAGCCGCTTTTCGAATAAAAGGCTCATACACTCTGTACCAAAAACTTTTAGGCCACATGAAAGTTTTGTAATAAAAACCAGCTGGAAAAAAACGATTTAAGAAATTATTTATTGCACCAATATCAAAATTTACTGATGGCCAACAATTTTGACTAGATGCTGATAAACCATTTACTAGTTCTATTTCAGTTGCGTTAATATTTGGTTCTGAAGAACCATTAATCTCAACTTGCATTTTTGCATTTGGCTCATCAACTCCTGCACCAAAAAACCCTCTGGGACGATGATATTTAAAGCTTCTTCCAATTAAATGTATGCCATTGGCAAGTAACGCTGAAGCCAGCGTATCACCCTCATACCCAATATATTTTTTTCCATTAAATTTAAATTCAATAGGTTTGTCTCTATTAATTAAGCCACCAGTATTTAATCTAAAATTTTGTGACATCAAAATTCTTCCTCTGGTTTGAAAGTTCTAAAAATTTCGTGAGTAGCTGTATCTCTTTCAACTTTGAACCATTGTCTACATCCAGCAATATGATGCCACAATTCAATATGTTTTCCTCTTGGACTTTTTCTTAGATAAACAAAATTATCCCATTCCTCATCACTTATTTCTTGATTCAGTTTTGGTCTAGTAATTGTTCCATCACCTCCGTAGGCAAATTCTTTTTGAGACCTGTCCCCACAGTAAGGACACTTAATGTTTAACATTTATGAAATCCAAGTTTTTGTTCCAAGGCCCTTCTCATCTAACAAGTAACCTTTAGAAAATCTATTTAGACTAAATCCCTCATTTAATTCATGAACTCTATCTTGTGCGATTGTATGTGCAAATGTCCACCCAGAAGATGGAACCGATTTGAAGCCTCCATAACACCAACCACAATTTAAATATAATCCATCGATATGAGTTTTATCAATAATTGGTGAGCCATCCATTGACATATCCATAATCCCTCCCCAAGTCCTTAACATTTTCAAACGACTTAAGAATGGAAACAAAGCAACACCTCCGGTTAAGACATGTTGTATCGTTGGAAGATTGCCTTTTTGTGCATAACTATTATATCCATCAAGATCTCCTCCCATTACCATCTCGCCTTTATCTGATTGACTAATATAAAAATGTCCGGCACCAAAGGTTACCACTCCATCTAAAACTGGTTTCACTGGCTCAGAAACACAAGCTTGTAATAAATGAGTTTCTATAGGGAGTGTCATATTAAGTTTTTCTGCTAGAACATTTGTACTGCCAGCTACGCACAATCCAATTTTTTTTGATTTAATATCTCCTCTAGATGTTCTCAAACCTGTTATTTTTCCTGCTTCAATATCAAAGCCTGTTACCTCACAATTTTGAATTATATCGACACCCATTGAGTCAGCTTGTCTAGCATAACCCCATGCGACTGCATCATGTCTTGCAGTGCCCGCACTTGGTTGTGCTAAGCCTCCAAAAATTGGATACCTTACATCTTCAGAAAAATCTGCCATAGGTATAATCTTTTTAACTTCTTCTCTATTCAGTAAAACGGCATCAATTCCATTTAATCTCATAGAGTTTCCTCGACGAGCATAAGCATTCATTTGTGCATCTGAATGAGCTAAATTTATTATTCCTCTTGGTGAAAACATGACATTAAAATTTAACTCCTGACTCATGTTTCTCCACAGGTTCATTCCAAATTCATTGAACCTAGCATTATCATCATACATAAAATTTGATCTGATAATTGTAGTGTTTCTTCCTATATTTCCTCCACCAATCCATCCTTTTTCAATAACTGCCACATTAGTTATTTGATGCTCTTTAGCTAAATAGTAGGCAGTAGCTAACCCATGGCCACCCCCACCAATAATTACAACATCGTATTCTTTTTTAGGTGTAGGATCTTTCCATGCCAAATCCCATTTTTCATGATTAGAAAAAGCATTCTTGATTAAGCTAAATACTGAATATTTTTGCATGCTTAAATTTTATAATAATGAATATAAATAGTTCCTATTTTTTTTATATATAATTTTTAGATATTTCCAAAGCTCTTAAAAAGAGATACTAATCGAGCAGTTTTTGTATATTTAAAGAATATTATGAGTGAGATAAAATCGGACATTCAAATTGCAAGGGAAGCTAAAATGCAACCAATCAAAGACATTTTAGCGAAAATAAATGTTCCTGATGAAAGTTCTGCCTTCAGCCCCATGGGGCGTCACATCGCAAAAATAAATTTAGAGTACCTTGATAGTCTCAAGAGCAAAAAAGAGGGAAAATTAATTTTAGTGACTGCCATAACTCCTACTCCAGCAGGAGAAGGAAAAACCACAACTTCTGTAGGTCTAAATGATGGTCTCAATAAAATCGGAAAAAAATCTATTGTCTGTTTAAGAGAACCAAGTTTAGGTCCATCTTTTGGAATGAAAGGTGGAGCTGCTGGTGGTGGCTATGCTCAAGTAGTTCCTATGGAACAAATTAATCTTCATTTCACAGGTGACTTTCATGCAATTACATCTGCACATAATCTTTTATCTGCATTAATAGACAATCACATCTATTGGGGAAATAAACTTAATATAGATGTAAGAAGAATTGTTTGGAAAAGAGTTTTAGATATGAATGATAGAGCGTTAAGATCAATTAATATTAATCTTGGTGGTGTCGCTAATGGATTCCCAAGAGAAGATGGTTTTGATATTACAGTTGCCTCAGAAATAATGGCTATCTTTTGCTTGGCTAATAACTTAGAGGATTTAGAAAATAGAATTGGAAATATCACTGTAGCTTACACAAGAGAGAAAAAACCAATATATGCTAAAGATTTAAAAGCACAGGGACCTATGACTGTTCTGTTGAAAGAAGCTATAAGACCAAACATAACTCAAACATTAGAAAATAATCCTGCAATAATTCATGGCGGGCCTTTTGCTAATATTGCACATGGTTGTAATTCTGTAATCGCAACTAAAGCTGGACTTAAATTAGCTGACTATGTTGTAACTGAAGCTGGTTTCGGTGCAGATCTTGGTGCTGAAAAATTTCTAGATATTAAATGTAGAAAATCCAATTTAAAACCAAGTTGTGTAGTTATCGTTGCTACAATTAGAGCATTAAAAATGCATGGTGGTGTAGTCAAAGATGATCTTAAAAATGAAAACGTTGAAGCACTAAAAAAAGGTTTGGTCAACCTTGAAAGGCATGTTGAAAATGTAAAAAAATTTGGTCTTCCTGTAGCGATAGCTGTAAATCATTTTATAAAAGATACTGACAATGAGGTAAAAGCTTTAGTTGATTTTTGTAATAAATTAGGAATAAAGGCAAGTCTTTGTACACACTGGGCAAATGGAGGAGAAGGTACAAAAGAATTAGCTTCACATGTTGCTGATTTATGTGAAAAAAATGAAAATAAATTTAAATTTTTATACGAAAGTAAAACACCATTGTTTAAAAAAATTGAGACAATTGCAAAAGAAATTTACAGAGCTAATGAAGTTATTGCTGATACAAAAATTAGGGATCAACTTAAAAGTTTTGAGGAAGCAGGTTATGGAGAATTACCAATTTGTGTAGCTAAAACTCAGTACAGTTTTTCAACTGATCCTAATCTCAAAGGTGCACCTACTGGTCACTCATTACCAATTAGAGAAATAAGGCTTTCCTCTGGAGCTGAATTTATAGTTGTTGTCTGTGGAGCAATAATGACAATGCCTGGATTGCCAAGGGTGCCAGCAGCAGACTCTATTAAACTTAATAAAAAAGGTGAAATCGAAGGGTTATTTTAATTTAATTCATTAAGCCAATTTTTAAGCTCTAACATTCTCTTTTCTTTATTTGAAACTGAAATTTCTTTTTTGATAAATGCAATATGTTTTTGAACTTCAGTGTCATCTTTAAATACTTTTCTACTTTCAATTAATCTTTCTTTTCTAAACTCAATAAGATTAATCATTTTTTCATAAGTTATTTCTGGATGATACTGTAGTCCCCAAATTTTTGTCTTATTAACCTCAAAATATAAACCTTGAACTTTATTAATCTTGTTCGAGGCTAAACAAATTCCTTTATCAGGTATTTTTACCACCTCATCAAAATTAAATGCTGGGGAATTAAATTTTTTATCTTTATTTTTATAAAGTGGATGTTTTATTCCATTTTTGTTTATCTCTATTTCATTTGCTATACCAATATGTGAATTATCAGCCTTTTTGACTTGGCCACCTGCTGCTGTGACTGCTACTTGCATGCCCCAACAAATTGCCAAAATTTTCCCTACTTTATTTTGACAATTTTTCATGAATTCAATTTGCCTTCTAATTTCTGGAGTATCATTATAAATATTTAAACTACTTCCACCCCAAATAAGACCATCATACTGCTCGAGTTGATCTGATATTAATTGAATATTTTGATCTGAAGAGGGGTTAACAACATCAAATGAAAGTTCGTCAGTAAAATGGCTTAAGCTGTCCTTTAAGCTTTCTGTATGTGTTTGGATACCATTTTCTGAAAAGCTCTCATTTTCTTCTCTTAAGTTTCCCTCTACAATTAATATTTTTATCATTCAAACAATTCTCCTGAAATGCTATGCTGATACATCAGTTTAAGATCCTCTTGATTAATTTTTTTTGGATTACCACTAGTAGATGGATCTTCTAAAGCCATTAGAGATAATTTATTTAAATCTAGTTTGGAACAATCCATAATGTCAGATAATTTATGGGGAATCGCTAAATCTTTTCTTAAATTCAAAATCCACAATAAAAAACTTTCAAAATTTTTATCTAAATCCAAATAATCACAAATTGAGATAATTTTTTTTTCTATAATAGATTTATTAAAAGTTAATACATACGGCATAAAAATTGCATTACTCAATCCATGATGAATATTATATTGAGCATTAACAGGATGGCTCAATGAATGAATTGCACCTAATCCCTTTTGAAAAGCTGTTGAACCCATTGACGAAGCTGCCAAAAGATTTTGTCTAGCCTCAATATTTTTTCCATCTTGGTATGCAACAACAAGTGAATTTTTAATAAGTTTCATTCCCTCCAAAGCAATACCATCTGCCATAGGATGAAAGCTTGGTGCACAATATGCCTCAAGATTGTGAGCTAAAGCATCCATCCCTGTTGCAGCAGTTAACCTTGGAGAAAGCTCAATAGTCAATTTTGGGTCAAGAATAACAATTGAAGGTAAAATTTTTGGATGAAATATAATTTTTTTAACACCCGTTTTTTTGTTTATGATTGCAGATGCTCGACCAGTTTCAGATCCTGTTCCTGCAGTAGTCGGTATCGCAATTATTGGAAAAATATTTTTATCATTAGCTCTTTTCCAATAATCTCCAACATCCTCAAAATCCCAAATGGGTCTACTTTGAACTGACATAAAAGCTATAGCTTTCCCAACATCAATTGCACTTCCTCCGCCAATCGTAATTACACCATCACAATCATTCTGTTTAAATTCTTTCACACCCTCATCGACGTTCTCACCAAATGGATTTCCTGTAAAATTTGAAAATAATATTAATTTTTTAAACTTTTTTTTAATTTCACTAATTACCTCCTTAATAAATGGAAGATTTACTAAATCTTTGTCAGTAACAAATAGTGGGTTGTTAACCTTTAAACTATGACAAGCTTCTCCTAAATCTTTAACCCTATCTTTGCCTACCCAAACTGTTGTTGGATAATTCCAATTAGATTTCATATTTTTTTAAGTGACTGTAAGTTTTCTATTATTTAATATTGCTTTAAATAAACTAATCATTAAAGGAATTTTTTTCTTATTAATTTTTCTCATTATATATGGGGCAATTTCTCTAACTAACTGTTCTCCTTCAACAGTGTCATTAGGCATAAATCTTTTTTTTGCATTTTTAAATGTATATCCTTTACCTAAGTAACTGCCCATTCTACTATTTCGACCACCTGCGGCGCTAACATATAAATCTCCCACACCAGCAAGCCCGAGTGTACTTGTTTCTTTTCCTTTAAAATATTTTGTCAAATATTTCATTTCATTAATTGATCTTTGAAATAAACTTGATGACGTATTTAGACTTTGACCAGCACCTATAATCATTGCATATATATTTTTAATCGCTGAGCAGACTTCAACACCAATAATATCTCTAGAGAATTCATTTAAATAATATTTTGTAGAAATTCTTTTTCCTATTTTTTTTGCAAAATTCATGTTTTTATTTGCAATTATTACACTTGTTTGATGTTTTCTTGCCAATTCTTTTGCTAAGCAAGGACCTTTTAAAACTGAAATATTTTTTATCCCAGAAATTTTTTGAAGTTTTTCAGAAATAGTAAAAATTTTCTTACTCCTAGGTATATATTTTAACCCTTTGGTAAGAACCAACAAAGGTGTATTAATCTTATTTTTCTTCAACTCCTTACCAATAAAGTCTATTCCAGGTAGACTTAAAGCAATTACTATTAAATCAAATTTTTCTTTTAATAAATCACCAGAATATTTTCGAAATTTAAGTTTTTTTGGCAAATTCATTTTTAATGCAAAATGGTATTTTCTTTTTGAGGACAATTCTTTTATAAATTTTTTTGAGTAGGGCTCAGTAATTACAACATCATTCTTATTTTCCAAGCAGGGAATTGTGAAAGCAGATCCCATGGCCCCTCCTCCAATTATTAAAAATTTTTTCATATTGATTTAAATTCAAAAATATTAATTAAACAAAAATTTATAATGCAACACATACGTGAAAATTTTTTATGTCAATTTTCATATTAAGTCATTATTTTATTTTAAATTTTAATATTTTGTTAGTAAAATAAACTTAATTTTTATTAAATCTTATGAGTAAAGTAGCTATTATCGGTGCAGGTCCATGCGGCTTATCAATGTTAAGAGCATTTGAGCAAGCAGAAAAAAAAGGTGAAAAAATTCCTGAAGTGGTTTGTTTTGAAAAACAAGAAGATTGGGGTGGTCTCTGGAATTATAGTTGGAGAACAGGTTCTGATCAGTATGGAGATCCAGTTCCAAATAGTATGTATAGATATCTTTGGTCTAATGGACCCAAGGAATGTTTGGAGTTTGCTGATTACTCTTTTGATGAACATTTTGGTAAAGCAATTCCATCATTTCCTCCAAGGGAAGTGTTATACGACTATATAATAGGAAGAGCTAAAAGTGGAAATTTAAAAAATAAAGTTAGATTTAATACAAGGGTCATCAATACAATCTTTAAAAATGAAAAATTTGAAATCAGCTATCAGGACAAAGTAAATGATAAGATTTTAAAAGAAAATTTCGATTTTGTAATTGTCTCAACTGGTCATTTTTCTGTTCCATTTATTCCTGAATATGATGGAATGAAATCATTCCCAGGAAGAATTATGCACTCCCACGACTTTAGAGACGCAGAGGAGTTTAGAGGTAAAAATATTGTAGTATTAGGCAGCAGTTATTCAGCTGAGGATATTGCGCTTCAATGTAATAAGTACGGAGCAAAAAGTGTAACTATTGGATACAGACATAACCCAATGGGATTCAAATGGCCTAAGGGCATGAAAGAAGTTCATTATTTAGATAGACTAGATGGTAAGAAAGCTATCTTTAAAGATGGTACTGAACAAGAAACTGACGTTATAATTTTATGTACAGGATACTTGCACCATTTTCCATTTTTAGAGGAAAACTTACAACTTAAGACAAGAAATAGACTCTATCCACCTAAATTATACAAAGGTGTAGTCTGGCAGGATAATCATAAACTAATGTATCTTGGCATGCAGGACCAATTTCATACATTTAATATGTTCGATTGCCAAGCTTGGTATGCTCGTGATGTAGTTATGGGTAAAATAAAAATGCCTGATAGTAAAGAAATTGAAAATGACATAAACAAATGGGTTGCAATGGAGGAAAAACTTGAAAATCCTGATCAAATGATTGATTTTCAAACGGAGTATACCAAGGAGCTACATGAAATGTCTGATTATCCTAAAATTGATTTTGAATTAATAAGAAAACATTTTAAAGAATGGGAACATCATAAAGTTGAAGACATATCAACCTACAGAGATAAATCTTTCTCATCCCCGGTAACAGGATCTGTTGCACCGGTTCACCATACGCCTTGGGCAAAAGCAATGGATGATACTTTGAAAACTTTTTTGAATAAATGATTAAGTTTTAATCAATACCTAGGTGTTTTTTTCTTTTTTCAACCCAAGATCTTATCAGATTATCAAATATAAGAGCTATAAAAGCTACACAAATACCAAGTGTTAACCCAATCCCAGCACCTTTTTTATCTGACAATGCTTTTAATATATATTGTCCTAAATCTTCAGTACCAATGAAAGCTCCAATAATTACCATGAATAAAGCAAATACAATTGTTTGATTTATACCAAGCATCATGTGAGGAAAAGCTAGAGGAAATTCTATCTTTGTTAATCTTTGAAATTTATTGACACCAGACATGGTTGCTGCATCGTGTAAACCAGCAGGAACACTCCTCAACCCCTCAATCGTATATCTGGTTGCAGGTATTGTTGCATAAACTATAACAGCTATTAAAACAGATGTATCCGTAATACCAAATAACATCATCACTGGAATTAGATAAACAAATGATGGGAATGTTTGAAAAATATCACATACTCCTAACATGAAATTAGCAGAGCGTTTATTTTGAAAACATAATGTTCCAACTGTAAATCCAATAGCACAAGATACAATTACTCCAAATGTTGCCATATAAGTAGTTACTAAAGCCCTATCCCACCAAGGACTTAAGGCAATAAATAGTGTCAATCCACAAACTACTAAAGCTGAACGAATTCCACCAATTAGATATCCCGCACCAACAACTAAAACTATGGTTGCTACAGCTGGCATCCTTAAATATAAAGCCCTCATCGGTTGTAGCACCTCTTGAATGAGCCATGTATTAAATGCTTTAATATAAACAAAAAAAGTATCAAAAATCCAATCAACCCCTTTATTCCAAAAATCAGCAGTTGATATTCCTTTATTATGTGGAACTTCAAATAGATAATTAAAACTACCTTTAAATAAAAAGGTTCCAATATAAGCCAGTACTATTCCAACAATTACAGTTGCTGCAAAAAATAAGATATTTTTATTTCTTTGAAAGAATGTCAGATTACCAAAATAATCTGTTTGTTTATTAGCCCAAGCTAATGACATTTTATCTAATAAAATCGCAATTAAGCTAATACACAAGCCCGCTTCTAGTGCTAATCCTATATTTAACTGATTTAGCGCTAATAACAGATTAAATCCTAAACCTTTTGCACCAATAAAAGCTGAAATTACTGCCATGGAAAAACACACCATAATGACTTGGTTAACACCAATTAAAATATCTCTTCTTGCAGTTGGAATTAAAACTTTAAACATTAATTGCCAATTATTACATCCACTCATTCTACCAGCTTCAATAACTTCTGGAGGCACTGCTCTTAAGCCTAATATGGTTAGTAATATCATTGGTGGTATAGCTACAACCATAGTTATTATAACTGCAGCATGATCACCAACTCCAAAAAGAACTAAAGCGGGAACCAACACCGCATATTGTGGCATAGTCTGCATCACTAATAATATTGGATAAAGAGCTTTCTCAACACGTTTACTTTTAAATGCTGCTATTCCTAGGCCTAGTCCAAAAATAAATGACAAGGGTGCTGCGACTAGTATAAATGAAAGAGTTTGCATAGATGGTTTCCATTGACCAAATATTGAAATATAAATCATCGTTAAACCAGCAAACAATGCTAGACCTTTCCCGCTCACCTTATATGAAAGGATTGCTGCACCTGCTGCTACTATAGTCCATGGTAATCCTGGAAGTTCAGCCCAAGGATTTTTATCGATCCAATCCCAACTACTAAATGCCACTATAGTTTCAAGACCACCTAATAAAACCTCTCTTATTAGCTGTATTAAGAAAGTCATAAACGCTGTTAAATTTCTACTTATTTGTAAAACTATAGGACGACTTTTAAACTCTTGTGTATCTTCATTCCAAACCTCAATTGGCATCCATTCATTCATTAAAAAAAATAAAGAGTCGTTTATCCAAATAGGTAGCCAGCCTAGCAACGGAGGTAAACGCCAAAAAACATCAAAGGCATAATATCTCACCTCTTTCCCTAAAAACACATAACTACTCTGATTTGGATCTTTTACAAATTCTGCTTGGCCACGAATAAATTTATATGTTTCTGGAACTTCAATAGCAAAACATAAAGCAAAAAATACGATTAATAAAAATAACCATTGAAATGTTTTGGGGTATTTTTTTAAAAATTCCATAATTAATTATTATTTTTTCTTCCTCCAAAAACTGTATTAATAATTTTAGTTGGGTTTATAGAGCCCACAATTTCATTTTTACTATCTATCACAGCTACTGCTTTTTCTTGAGTAAGAATTTTTTCTGCAACATTTTCGATTATTTCATCCTTGAAGACTTTTAAATCACCTAAATCATTTTTAGATGCATCCATTACATCTTCAATTAATAAAACTTTTTCTCTTGGGACCTCTTCTGTAAACTTACGTACGTACTCTGTGGCTGGATTTAAAACAATATTAGCGGGAGTATCTAATTGCTCAATTATACCATCTTTCATAATTGCAATACGATCAGCAAGTTTTAAAGCTTCATCAAAATCATGAGTAATAAACATAATTGTTTTTTGTAATTTTTCTTGAAGTCTTAAAAATTCATCTTGCATTTCTTTTCTAATTAAAGGATCTAAAGCTGAAAATGGTTCATCTAAAAACCAAATATCTGGTTCGACTGCTAGAGATCTAGCGATTCCAACTCGTTGTTGCTGTCCTCCAGACAATTCTCTTGGAAAATAGTTTTCTCTTCCATCAAGTCCAACTAGCTTGACCATATCCATTGCCTTACTAATACTGTCCTCAGTTTTGACACCTTTAATCTGAAGTGGAAAAGCGATGTTCTCCACAACTGTTTTATGAGGTAGTAAAGCAAAGCTTTGGAAAACCATACCCATTTTATTTCTTCTTAGCTCAATAAGCTCTTTATTGTTTAGTTGTAATAGATCTTGTCCTTCAATGAAAATTTTACCGCCTGTTGCATCTGTTAATCTAGATATACATCTTAATAATGTTGATTTACCTGAACCAGATAAACCCATCACAACTAACATCTCACCTTTTGAGACTTCAAATGATGCATTATTTACACCTACGATACATCCATTTTTTTGAAAAGTTTTGGCATCAACATTTCCATTTGACTCTTGAAGCATTTTTTTGGCATTTGATCCAAAAATTTTGTAGACATTTTCACATTTAATAACTGTCTCAGCCATAAATCCTAATTAAGTTATATGAAAATAAGGTAAAATTAAATCCATAATATTGTAACCATTTCTCCTTAAAAATTTTTAATAAAATAAACTCTAGTATCGATTCCAGTACTTAAGAAACTTAGGGCTTCACCACTAACAGTTATCGACTCATTAACTCCTACATTGTCTCCACTTACTGTAAAACCTGCAAAACACCTATTTTTTGTGTCATCCCATTTTACAAACGTCTCATCAATTTTATTTCCGTTAATTGTATAAATTTCATGAGCTCTAAAATTTAAAAAATTTGCACCCATTATCGCACGTTGTGGAATCAACTTTGTTGCCTTACAAACTTGTTCATATACTTCTTCACTTAGTTTAAAATGATCAGTACCATCAAATGTAACTAATATGCCAGAAGGAAGTTTTGAAATAAGCTCACTTAGTTTTTTCTCTTGAGCAATTCTTTCCTCCTCAAGTTTCATTTTTCTAATCAATTCATCACCTCCACCAAACATAATATTTAAAACAAAAAAAGATGATATGACTACTAGGATAATAATTACTAACCCACCAAATTGTTTAGTGAATTCAGGTAAATTTTTAATCTTATCTAAGTTACTTTCTTTTGACATTTAATCTTGTAATTTACCATTTTTCCAAATTCCAGATTTCACTGATCCATCAGCCCAAGTAAAAGTTCCTTTACCATTCATAAATCCTTTGGCCCATTCACCTTCATAGGTTGACCCATCGGGAAAAGTCAAAATACCAATTCCACTCCATTCACTATTCTTGAATTCGCCTTTGTAAATATATCCATTTGGCCAAGTCTCAACACCTTGACCATTTTTTTTTGTTTCTACCCACTCTCCTTCGTAAGTTGTTTTGTCAGTGTAAACCCACTTACCAAAACCATTTTCACAATTACCCTCCTTACATCCGGTGCTTCTAGCTAAAGCAACCGATGAAATTAAGAAACTTAAAATTATGGTGAGAAGAAATTTTTTCATTAGCATAGTTTACACAAAAACAATTAAAAAAAAATTAGACTTTTTTGTCATTTTCAGTGCAAGAATAAATAGAAATATATTTTTCAGAATTTTCACTTTTTATATTTTTGGTAATTTCGTGAATTAATTCCCCTGTTTTCCTCGTAATAATACCTGACTCAGAATAATTTTTTTCTTTATCGATAGATTTGAATAAAACCACATCTTTATTTACAACTTTTACATTTAATGATGCAGACTCGGAAAGAAATAATGTTAATCCTGTTATTAAAAGAGTTTGTGGTTTTTTTGATTGAATTTTAAATTTGTCTAAATCTTTTTCTTTTAAATCTTTTGCCAGAAAAGTTTGATAATTATATTCAGAATTTTTAATGATTTTTTTTTCTAGTGAACACTTGAACTCAAGGTTAATGTCTTCATTAATATTTATGTCTTTTGCTAAAACTCCATTAAAAAAAAAGAAATTAACAAATATAAAAAGTAATATTTTAATCATAAATTTTATCTAAAAAAAAATCTCCCCCAACGTTGTTGGGAGAGATTTAAAGATTTAATAGCTCTAAACCTTATTTAGTAAAAGCTTGCCAAACTTTCTTATTATCTGCTAACCATTTTTTAGCTGCATCCTCATGAGTCATTTTGTCAACGTCAACTAAAGCTGCCATTGCACCAATTTGACTTGTTGAGAACGAAAGTTTTTTAAATGCCGCTGCTGCTTTTGGATGAGTTTTTGGAAAGTCAGCATTAACTGCTTTTTTCAAATAACCATCTGGCGAACCACATTTTCCATCACCACCATCTTCTGGTCTACAGCCAGCTGTGTATGGAGGAAAGTCGATAAATGTAAAACCAGCACCATCAGTAAAGTTTGGTGTCCAGTTAAAGATGATTGTTCCTCTTCCTTCTTTTTCAGCTGCAGCTAACTCTGCCCATAAAGCATCTGCACTTCCAGCAAATTTAACCCACCAAAGATCGCCTAAACCTAAAGCGTCAACTCTTTGCGGAATTAAATCACCATGCCATGTTTGTGGACCTTCCAACATTCTTCCTTTTCCATTTGGAGAGTCAGGTGTTGTAAAGTTTTTTGCACAATCTGGATTTTTTAATGCTGTCCAATCTGGTAAACCAGGACATAATCCTTTTTCAGCAACCCAATTAGGATAACCCATATCCTCTAGAGTTCTTGCCTCATGATCTCCCCAATCTAACAAACCACCTTTATCTAAAGCAGTTGTGAATGATTTACCAAAAGCAGATTCCCATACCTCATGAGATATAGTTACATCACCAATTCTAATTGACTCGTATACTGCTTGAGAGTCAGCATTAACGTATTTTACGTTGTTACCCATACTTTCGAACATTCCACCAATAACATAGGCCATTACAATTTGACTTGACCAGTTATGTGTCGGAATAACGATGGGTTTTTTACTATCTGCATTTGCTATACCAGCGAAACTTACCGCTGAGATTATCATTGCAGATACAAATGATATTATTTTTCGCATTTATTCCCCTTTCTTAATATTAAGTGTGAATAGTATGTGCCTAAGTAAAATGATAGTCAACTAATAGATATTTATATAATATAATAATTGATATAAAAAATGTCGCTGACTACATTAGATATAAAAGAACCTGGTCTAAATATACTACCACCTGGAGTTGAAAGACACGTTGTAAACGCTGGTGGGCTAACTGGTTTACAAATTTTTCCAGATGACGAAATAGAAATCATTAATGATGAGGGAAATCAAGTTTGTGAAATAATTTGTTTCGACAAAGATGGAAAATCTGAACTCGCAATTTTGAATTTGAAAGAAAATAGCAACAAAAGTTTTATTAAAGAGATTTTAAAAAAGAAGGATGAAAGTTCTTTAGCTACAAATTTTCAATTAAAAAAAAGAAATCTAGATTTAAATAAATCACATTCTTCAATTTTATTTGATGAAAAAACACCTTGTGGTGAAAAAATTAAATTAAAATCTAAAGATAAGTGCTATGTTATTTTCTCTGCACCACAAAATGATATGTTGGTAAGTGAACAAAATCCATCTGGTGATTTAATATTATTTGTAAAAAGAGCTAAAATTACGAATGATAAAGAATTATCAATAATTCCTGACCCCGTTTTTGAGCCACATTACGAAAAAAATATTGATAGACAAACTGCTATTTCCTTTCAGGTAAAAGAAGGTGATTACATCCAAATTATTAGTCCAGCAGGTAGACAATGCTCTGACTTTGTTGCATTTGATACAAGAAAACTTGATAAAAAAATTGAAAAAGGACTTGATTGGCAGACCACACGAACCTTCATGGGTAATACTTTTCCTGGGCCAGGATTGTTCTCTAAATTTTATGACACAGATCATGAACCTTTAGTTGAGGTGATTAGAGATACAGTTGGTAAACATGATACATTTAATTTAGCTTGCACATCAAAATATTACGAGGATGCAGGTTATTTTGGTCATCCAAATTGTTCGGATAATCTAAATAATGCAATGGCTGAATATGGAGTTGAAAAACAAAAAGGTTGGCAAGCCATCAATTTATTTTTTAACACCTCAGCAAGTGGTTTAAATTCTCTCATTTCTGATGAGTCATTTGCAAGACCTGGAGATTATGTAATGTTTAGAGCATTAAAAGATTTAACTATTGGAACGACAGCATGTCCAAGTGATATTGATGCATGTAATTCATGGAATCCAACAGATATTTTTGTTAGAACATATGACAAAAAAAAAGAATTTTCAAAATCATTTGCTTTTAGAATGAAAACAGACTCTGAAAAAAAACTTACTAGAAATTCTGGGTTTTATGAAAGAACATCAAAATTAACTAGAAATTTTATTGATGCTAGAGGTTTTTGGCTTCCAAATGATTACACAAAACATGGTGTGGTAGAAGAATATAATGCGTGCAGAGAGAATGCTGTTTTAATCGATTTGTCGTCATTGAGAAAATTTGAAATTATAGGTCCAGATGCTGAAGAATTAATGAATTATACTTTAACTAGAAATATTAAAAAACTTTCTGTTGGGCAAATTGTTTATGCAGCAATGTGCTATGAAAATGGAATGATGTTCGATGATGGCACTTTATTTAGATTAAGTGAAACTGGATTTAGATGGATTTGTGGAGACGAGTATGCAGGAGAGTGGCTTAAAGAAGTTGCTCAAAAGAAAAAGTTCAAAGTAAATATAAAAAACTCAACAGATCAAATTAGCAATGTTTCCATTCAAGGGCCGAAAAGTAGAGAAATTTTAAAAAAAATGATTTTTGCACCTCCAACACAGCCTGCAATCGATGAGTTAGAATGGTTTAGATTTTCAATTTGCAGAGTTGAAGAACTCCAAGGAATACCATTAATTGTCTCTAGAACTGGTTACACCGGTGAACTTGGTTATGAGATATGGTGCCATCCAAAGGATGCACCAAAAGTATGGGATAAACTTATGGAGTATGGGAAAGATGATAATTTAATACCTGCTGGATTTGCTGCTTTAGATAAATTAAGAATTGAAGCAGGTTTAATTTTGTTTGGAAACGAATTTGATGGTCAACAGGATCCGTTTGAAGCTGGAATTGGTTTTGCAGTACCTCTCAAATCAAAGGAAGAAGACTTTATCGGGAGAAGTGTTTTGAAAGAAAGAAAAGCAAATCCACAAAAAAAACTTGTTGGTCTTGAGTTAATTGGTAAAGAACCTTCAAGTCATGGTGACTGTGTACATGTCGGAAGATCTCAAGTAGGTGTAATTACAAGTGGTTGTTTATCTACTACTCTAAACAAAAATATAGCTTTATGTAGAATTGATAATCAATATTCTGAAATAGGCACCGAGGTAGAAGTAGGTAAAATTGATGGTCATCAAAAAAGAATTTCTGCAAAAGTAGTTGCTTTCCCACACTTTGATCCTAAGAAAACTAGAGTTAGATCTTAATGCCCAAAACAGCAAAAGATTTATTAGAATTTTGGGAAGATCAGATGAAACTTTCTCATACGTCTAGTAACTATTTTTTTAGAAAATCACCTTCCCATTATCATATGATGCTTTTAGTTATGCACGCTTATAAGTATAAAGAGGACTTAACAGTTGAAGAATTAAAGACTAAATTGTTTAAAACTTCACGTCCTAAGTCAGCTTTAATGATTAATGAGGCATGTGAAAAAGGGTTTTTTTTCTTGGAAAAAACTTCTGGAGACCAGCGAAAAAAGCACATAAAGCCAAGTGTATCATTTATTGAGGAGTTTAATAAATACATTGAAACCCTCAAACATCTAAGTTTTTAAAGCTTTATTATTTTTACTTATATTTTTTATATATATAAAAAATTATATATTTACGTCGCATGAAAAATAAAGATGTGAGTATGTCATTACCGACAAAAGCAAAAGTAGTAATTATCGGTGGGGGGATCCACGGATTAAGCACTGCTTGGAAACTATCAGAGACATATAAAAATCCAGGAGATATTGTTGTTTTAGAAAAGAAAGATACTGCTGCAGGTGCGAGTGGCATAGCTTGTGGTGTTGTTAGAAATAATTATTTTCAACCAGCAATGAGAGAATTAATGGCCCATTCGGTTTCAGTGTGGGAGAGTGATCCAAAAGCATTTAAATATAATCCAGTTGGATATTTACAAATATCACCTGAAGTAATGCATAAGGATGTCGCGAGTATTTATGAACAGCAAAAAGCTATTGGTTATGAGTCTGAATTTATAGAAGGTGAAAAAGATTGTATGAATTATATGAAAGGCCTCTTTGATGATTGGCAAGCTCAAGGAATTACGTCAATTCTGCATGAAAAAAAAGGTGGATATGCTTTCAATAAAGATTCAATTAAAGCACTTGAAAATAAGTCTACCTCAAATGGTGTTCAAGTGATGAAGGGTGTCAGAGTTACAGGTTTTAAAAGAGGAAGTAATAGTAAAGCTGTAACTGGAGTAGAAACAGACAAAGGGATAATTGATTGTGAACAAGTCGTAATTGGAGCGGGACCTTGGGCAAGAGATTTTTGGAACATGTTAGAGCTACCCAAAACTGCAAACATCAAAGGTAAAGATGGTAAGATGCATGTTACTGACATGTGGACTTACTGGATGCTTCAAGAGGGTGTTATTGGAGTAGAACCAGATTTCTTGAAAACAAATGATGGTAAACAACCGCCTGTGGTCCATGTCGACTCTACTGCGCCATTGTATTCAGATAAAACAAAAAAATTAATTACAGATAAAATTTGGGGAATTTATTATAAGCCTGATATTGAAGGGTTAGGTGTTCAAGGAGGAACTTCTCCTTATATTGTGAAAAAACATTTTGATAAAGTTAATGTTGATCCTTATGGGATTGAGTCACCAGAATATCAAACAACTGATGCTTTTAGTGAAATGTGGTGCTCAGCTTTAGCTCATTGTCAAAAAAGATTTGAAGGAAAATCAAATTTATATAGAAAAGGTCCTTCAGGTGGACTTGGATGTATGACCCCTGACTCTTTTCCGATCTTCGATAGATTTTTTGAAAATGTTTATATGATTGCTGATGCTAACCATGGATATAAAATGATTGGTGTTGGCGAACTGGTGGCAAAAGAAATTCTTGGTACTGAAAGTGATTTATTAAAACCATTTAGATTCAACCGTTACGAGAAGGGAGAATTGCACCCTACTTCGAACAGTCCGTTTCCTTGGAGCTAAACTTCAAGCCTAGACACTAATAAATTTTTCAGTTACGCTTGAATAAATTTATAATTCATTGAGGGGAAAATGACGGATCTAGAAAAACACGTAAACCGACCAGGTAGAGATAAGCAAGTTAAGAAAGTCAGAGAAAAAATAAACGAATTAGGAATAACTTATATTTATTATCAATTTATTTCTGTAACAGGAAGAGTGGTTGGAAAAGGAATACCCGCTGATCATTGGGAAAGAACAGCTGAAAAAGGTTTCCAATTAGTTTACGGAGCAACTGCAAACTTGTTTTTAGATCGACACAATAACTATATTGGTTATGGACCAGAGGCAATGGAATTAGTTGGAATTCCTGATCCTGAAACTTTTTGTCAGTTACCATGGGATAAAAGAGTTGGAAGAGTTTTTGTAACTTGTTTCAGAAACAGAGAAGAAAGAAATAATCCAGGCGGTCATTTAACTTCTGATTGCAGAGGAAATTTAAGAATTTTCATGGAAGAATTTGAAAAAAAACACGGTTTAGAATTAAGAGTTGGAACTGAACCGGAGATGATGTGGCTTACAAGAAATGAAGACGGCACCCCAACAGGGAAAGGATTTTCAAAACCATTTTGCTACCATATAGATCAATTTGAGTCTTTAAGACCAGTATTCATGAAAGTTATTGAATATGCTAAAGCAATGGGATTGGATATGATTCAAGGAGATCATGAAGATGCTCCAGGTCAATTGGAGCTAAATTGGACTTACGATAATGTACTTAGAAATGCTGATAGATTATCAACTTACAGACAAATTTGTGCACAAGTTGCAAGAGAACATAATTTAATTGCTTGCTTTATGACAAAACCTTTTATGGGTGTATCTGCAAGTGGATGTCATACTAATATGTCTTTGTGGAAAGGTGGTAAAGTTAAAACAAATAAACTTGGACATAAGTCTTTACCAGCTGTTGAAGAAGTTTTTGGTTATGTCGAAGGTGGAACAAACACCTTTATGCCAGACACCAAAGACATGCAATTACCAGGTAAAATTGGTTTACAGTCTATCGCTGGTATTATGGAACATCTGCCCGCTTTAACAGCACTAGGTTCCTCAACAGTAAATTCTTATAGAAGATTATGGGACCAGGGTTTTTGGGCACCAGTTTATGCTGACTGGGGTTACCAAAACAGAACATGTGGATTAAGAGTGTCTGCACCAGGTAGATTTGAATATAGGTCAGTAGACTCAATGCATAACCCTTACTTATTAGGCGCAGCATTATTAAAAGCTTGTGATCATGGAATAAGTAATAAAATGAAACCTGCAGACCCTGAATCTAGAAATATTTATGAGGCTCAAAAAGCAGGGAAAGATGTGAAAAAACTTCCTTTGAGTTTGGGTGAAGCATTAGAGAGATTATCAGAAGATGAAGTTATTAAATCAGCTATGCCTGATGAAATGTACAAAGTTTTTCATTGGTATAAGAATGATGAATGGGAGAGATTCTTGGGTGCAACAACACAATGGGATCTTGATACTTATCTGGATTGTTTGCCATAGTAAATTTAGGGAAATGGAAAATATATGTGCGGAATAGCAGGATTAATTCATAGAGGAAAATCATCAAAAGTAGGTCATGAACTGCAAGGAATGTTGCAAGCTCTTAAACATAGAGGAGAAGATTCTACTGGTTACGCATTATATGGAGAAACAGATGGAAAGAATTTCATCATGCGTTTTAAAGTTGGAGAAAATGTAGGTGAAGGAAGTACATCTGTAGCTGAAGATGTATCAGTATATGATGAAAGAAAAAAAATTGTTGATAGCTACCTTTCAGAAATGGGAGCAAAAATTGTTAAAGAAGAAAGAATACTCCCATACTCACTAAGATATGAGATTGAATATAACAAAAAGGACTTATTAGAATTTTCGCAAAAAATAGAAAGTATTCCTGGAGTTGAAATACTTTCTATGGGGAAGTCTTTAGAGGTAATTAAAGATCTTGGAAATGCTAAAATGGTTTGTGATAGATACAATTTAGATAAACTTGTTGGAACACATGCAATTGGACATGCAAGGATGGCAACTGAATCTGGTGTGGACATTAAATCGGCTCACCCATTTTGGGGGTACCCTTTTAGTGATGTATCTGTTGTTCATAATGGTCAGCTTACCAATTATTGGAATAACAGAAGAGCTTTAGAAAATAAAGGGATGAGATTTATGTCTGAATGTGACTCGGAACTTATCGCAGTTTATTTAGCAGAGAAAATGAGAGACGGTGCATCGTTAGAGGAAGGAATGAAAGAGTCGTTAACCGGTTTAGATGGTGTATTTACTTATTTCGTTGCCACTAAAGACTCCCTGGGAATGGCAAAAGATACAATGGCTGCAAAACCCTTAGTTTTGTATGAGTCTGATGACTTGGTAGCCATGGGTTCAGAGGAGATAGCGATTAGATCAATTTTACCACAAGAGATTGATACTTATGATCCATTCGATGGTGAGGTAAAAGTATGGCAAATTTAAAAAATGTAACAAAAAAAACTAAAGCCCAAGCAATGGGTATGCACTCAGAGATTCTAACTGGGAGAACGCAACAGAAGTTTTTTAATCCTGATGAGGCTGAAAATTTTTACTATTTCGGAACTTATGATGTGGATTTTAATAAAAGAACAGATTTAGATGTCAAGAATATGTCAGCTGCAGAGGCTAATAAAGAAATTGATAATTTAATGAGCCAAGGTTTTGGAACTATTGTTATAAAAAATCCTCAAGGTAAACATAGTCTTGGTGTCGGAATCTTAAATAAATTGAATTTAATTTTTGAGGGAAGTTTAGGATATTTTGGTATGGGTTCTTGTGATGGTCCCATCGTGAGAATCAATGGAAGAGTTGGATGGTCTTGTGCAGAAAATTTAATGGCTGGTAAGGTTGTTATTGAAAAAAACGCAGGATCATGTTTTGGTGCAGCTATTAGAGGTGGAGATTTAATATGTAAAGGCAGCGTTGGTGCTAGAACTGGGATAGATATGAAAGGTGGGACCATAATTATTGGAGGAGATGCTGGTGCTTTTACAGGTTTTATGATGCAAAGAGGAAGAATAATAATCTTAGGTGATGTAGGAATTAATTTGGGTGATTCTATGTATGATGGGACAATTTTCGTAGGTGGAGATATTGGGTCATATGGTAGTGATGCTGTAGACTCAGAATTAACCAAAAGTGACCAAGATTGGCTGAGAAGAAAATTAAAGGTTGCTGAGATTGGTGAAAATTTTGACGTTAGTAAAATGAAAAAAATTGTAGCAGGTAAAAAGCTTTGGAATTATGATAATTTAGAACCTACTGAAAAAAAAGGAGCAATTTAATGGCGAAAAAGAAAAAGAAAAAAAATGGCAAGTTAAAATCCAATGGTAACGTAGGTGGAAAAGCAGATGTTCACTTAAGTTCTAACGGTGGAAGAAATAAAAGTTTATTAGGTCATAATGCTATTTTTACACCTGAAGTAATTGATGACATTCATATAAAATCTCAGTTAGGTAGATACAGAATGCGTGGTATGGCATTAATGAAGAAAATTCCGACATTTGATGATTTGGTTTTCTTACCAGGAACACTTACAAGATTTGTAATTGAAGGTTATAGAGAAAAATGTGAAACAAAAACAGTAATTGGGCCAAGATGTGAAAACCCAATAGAGTTAGATATTCCTGTCTATATTACTGGTATGAGTTTTGGTGCATTATCTTATGAGGCTAAAACTGCACTTGCAAGAGGAGCTACAATGGCAGGTAGCGCGACATGTTCAGGCGAAGGTGGAATGATACCTGATGAAAGAAGATATTCAGAGAAATGGTTTTATCAATGTATTCAATCAAGATATGGATTTAACCCGCATCACGCACAATTAGCAGATGGAATAGAAGTTTTCATTGGACAAGGACAAAAAGTTGGTATGGGTGGTCACTTAATGGGTCAAAAAGTAACTGATCAAGTAGCTGAAATGAGATCTTTACCATCTGGTATTGATCAAAGATCTCCTGCAAGACACCCTGACTGGTTAGGTCCTGATGATTTAGCATTAAAAGTAGAGGAATTAAGACAGCTAACTAAAAATAAAGTACCAATTCAATTAAAATTAGGTGCATCAAAGGTTTACGATGATGTTCGTATGGCAGCAAAATGTGATCCTGACTCCATCTATTTAGATGGTATGGAAGGATCGACTGGAGCTGGCCCACACATTGCTGCAGCTAATACCGGGATTCCAGGTATCGCTGCTATCAGAGAAGCAAGAAGAGCTTTGGATGATGTTGGTAAAACGGGAAAGGTAACTTTGATTTATGCAGGTGGTGTAAGAGATGGGGCTGACATGGCTAAAGCTTTGGCCTTGGGTGCTGATGCGATTGCAATAGGTACAGGTTCTATGATTGCACTTAATTGCAATAAAGATATACCAGAGGCAAATTTTGAAAAAGAAATGGGCGTTAAAGCAGGTGAGTGTTATCATTGCCATACAGGAAGATGTCCCGTAGGTGTTGCAACTCAAGATCCTAAACTAAGAGCTAGATTAAATCCTGATGATGCAGCTTTAAGAGTTTACAATTATCTTCATTCAATGACTTTAGAAGCTCAGTTATTAGCAAGAGCATGTGGAAAAACAAACATTCATTCACTTGAGCCAGAGGATTTAGCAGCGTTAACGTCTGAAGCATCAGCTTTAGCAAAAGTTCCTTTAGCAGGTACAAATTATACAGTCGGAGTTGATAACTTCCATAAAATTTAAAGGTGATTATGGTTAAAAAGAAAAATAAAAAAAAAATATCAAAATCAATTGCAGTAAAAGACCAACAGCTAGGTAAAAAGAAAGAAACCGCTAGAGAAAAAATGATTGGACAATCAATTGGTTATAGATATGACGTAAATCTTCTTCCAGACTATTCTAAAATGACTCCTTTTCTTAAAAAATATGTTGAAGCAATGGGATGGGATGATTTAAATTGGTTAGAAGATGTGCATATGGGATATGAGGAAGGTAGACCAGCAGTATTTTGTAGGAATGCAAATGGTTGGGTAACTATTCCAAAGTCAATCAAACTACCTAATAATCAACAAGATAGAGATATGATAGCTAGAGAACTTTTAGTGAAATTTCAAATGTCTCCTAAACATCCTCTTGTTGATCTAAAAAAAGCATACATCAAATTTTAATTACACAATCTTAAGTTGATTATTTTTTAAAACCTGTTGTCAATATTAGGTTTTATTTGATTGTTTCATTTGTCACACGTAACGAAATTTTATAGGGTTTTAAAAACTAATATGGAGAGAGGATATGACTGATCAGTTAGCGGCTCTTACTACTATATTTACGGAATTCTACTACTGGGTAACAGTGGTATTGATGTTTTTAATTCACGTTGGATTCTGTATGTATGAGGTTGGAGCTTCTAGATACAAACATCACCAACATACTCTTATGAAAAACACGATGCTGATACCTTTAGTAACAGTAACTTGGTTTTTATTTGGTTGGTGGATTTACTGGGCTTTCCCAACAGGACCGGGATTAGCTCCGTCAATAATGAATGAAAGTACTGCATTAATTACCGATGACTCGGCATTCAGTGCTAAATTTTATACAGCCACTAGTCAATTAATGGCTGTTAACTTAGGTGACCACATTTCTGGTGTCTTCTGGGCTGCATTCTTGTTATTTTCATGGACTGCTGCTTCCATCGTTTCAGGAGCTATCATTGAGAGAATTACTACTTTTGCATTTGGAATTTTAGCAATTGCAATAGGATCTGTTTTTTGGGTAATTGATGCTGCTTGGGGATGGCACTTTGATGGATGGATGCTAAAACTTTTAGGATATCATGATGCTTATGCATCAGGGGTAATTCATGCTATTGCGGGTGGATTTGCTTTAGGAGTTTTGATGGTTTTAGGACCAAGAATTGGTAAATTTTCATCAAGTGGTGAACCAAGAAATATTGGACCAAGAAATCCTTGGCTAGTTACAATTGGATTATTTTTAATTTATACTGGCTTCTGGGGTTTCTATGCGGCATGTAATATTCCAATATTTAATTTGGGACCTGAGTACGGCATGGAAGGTATATCATACTGGACAGCTACAAACATATATGTAACCCCTACTACACTTAGTGGTATTACTTTTAACTTCTTAATGTCATTATCAGGAGGTTTATTAGCCGGATATTGGATTGCAAAAGGTGATCCTTTCTGGACTTATTCAAGTGGATTAGCAGGAATCATATGTGCTTCAGCAGGTAATGATTTATATCATCCAATTCAATCAATGATCATAGGTATGATCGGAGTTGTACTTTCGTACAAACTTCACTATTGGGTTGAACGTAAGTTCAAAATAGATGATGCAGTTGGTGCGGTAGCAGTTCACGGTTATGCTGGTTTTATAGGCTTAGTAATTTGTGGTTTTGTCTTAAATGGTTATCCATCATCTGGTTACAGTGTTGGAGCTATGTGGGATGGAACAACTTATGCAGCTATAAATCCACTTGGAATGTTCATAGGAGCAATAATCATGTTTGTTGTTCTTGGATTAATACCAGGCTACGTCATAGCTAAGATTTTGCACGGAATGGGTAAATTAAGGATACCGCGTGAAGTTGAAATAGCTGGACTAGATTATGAAATAATGGAAACTGCAAAATCAGATGAAAAAGCAGTTGCGTCCGCAACCAGGTAAAGGAGGAAAATATGGCAACAGTTACAAACTGGATTGATCACCTAAATAAACCTGCAGATCAAGTTGCAGGTGCTATTTATCCTGGTGCTGGATCTAGTGAAGGCTTATTGGTAATACTTGCTATCATTATATGGGTAGGTTGGCACGTCTTAACTTCTAAATCTGAAAGTGATGAACTTGGAAGATTAGCAAGAAAAAGACATGGTCCAAATGACCATAAAAGCAATATTACTGATTGGTAATTAAATCAAAAAATTTGGGCGCTACTGATTAAGTGGCGCCCTTTTTTTATATGTATGTCAAAAGAAAATAAAGATAACGAAGAACTTAGACCAAGTAAAATGAGAGGTGTTGCTTTTCCTAAAGCAAAGTACGGTGCAATACTAGCAGTAATTATAATTATTGTTGTGAATTTGATTTTTTATAAAGAAACAATTTTATCTTTTTTTAAATAATTATGTTAACTTAAATTATGCCAAAAAATTTGTTCAAAATTGCTAAGGAAAAAAAAATTAAATATTTCTTAATAAGCTTTGTTGATTTATTTGGAGTTCTAAGATCAAAACTAGTGCCAGCACACGCAATAAAAGAAATGCAAGAAACTGGTGCAGGGTTTGCAGGGTTTGCTGCTTGGTTGGATATGTCGCCAGCAGACTCAGACATGTTTGGTATTCCAGATCCAGATAGTTTAATTCAACTACCTTGGAATAAAGAGGTCGGATGGCTTGCATCAGATCTTTGGATGAATGGAAAGCCTGTAGATGCCTCTCCAAGAGTAATGTTAAAAAAACAAATTAAAAAACTCTCAAAACAGGGACTGACGATGAAATCTGGGGTAGAATGTGAATATTTTTTGATATCTCCAGATGGAAACTCTATTGCAGATTCAAGAGATACCCAATCAAAACCTTG
Organism: uncultured Pelagibacteraceae bacterium; assembly: GCA_902623975.1. Classification (GTDB taxonomy): domain Bacteria; phylum Pseudomonadota; class Alphaproteobacteria; order Pelagibacterales; family Pelagibacteraceae; genus Pelagibacter. The sequence goes on along the minus strand of CACNVR010000008.1, from coordinate 1,063 downwards.
TTATGATCAATCAGCTTTGATGAGAAGATATGATTTAATTAAAGAAATTTGTGACTGTATGATTGAGATGGGATGGGGTCCATATCAAAATGATCACGAGGATGCAAACGGTCAATTTGAAATGAATTGGGATTACTCAGATTGTTTGAGGACAGCAGACAGACATACATTTTTTAAGTATATGGTAAAAACTATTGCTGAAAAACATGGTTTAAGAGCTACGTTTATGCCTAAACCATTTGAGAATTTAACTGGAAATGGTTGTCATGCTCATATTTCAGTTTGGGATGGAAAGAAAAATAAATTTTTAGACAAGTCTAATGATTTAGGTTTAAGTAAAATGGCATATAATTTTTTAGGTGGTGTGATAAAGCATGCCTCATCTTTATCTGCTTTTTTTAATCCTACAATTAATAGTTATAGAAGAATTAATGCACCTCCAACAAAGTCAGGTGCATCATGGTCACCAAGTAGTATATCTTATACTGGTAATAACAGAACTCATATGATTAGAATTCCTGATCCAGGAAGGTTTGAATTAAGATTAATGGATGGATCAGCTAACCCATATTTACTTCAAGCAAGTATTCTTGCGGCTGGAATTAATGGTATTAAAAATAAAATTAATCCTGGAAAGCCTCTTGATTGTAACATGTACGAAGATTTTGCAAAATATCCAAATCTTCCAAAACTTCCTGATGAGTTAGACCAATCGTTAAAACAATTAAAAAAAAATATTGTTATTTCATCAGCAACAGCTGGCAATCATGGTAGGTCTGTTGCATGGGGAGCAAAAAGATTAAATTTAAAATGTAAAATTTTTGTAAGTCAATATGTAAGCCAAACAAGAGTTCGTGAAATTGAGAAATTTGGTGCTGAGGTAATAAGAGTTAAGGGGAATTATGAAAATTCATTAGAAGAATGCAAAAGACTTTCAAAAAAGAATAATTGGCAAATTGTTCAGGACGTCTCTACCAAAAATTATAAATATGTTCCCCAACTTACGATGGCTGGATATTCTATAATGATAAAAGAAATATCTAAACAAACAAACCATTATATA
>CACNVR010000007.1 GCA_902623975.1 uncultured Pelagibacteraceae bacterium | reverse complement strand
TATTAAAAGCACCATTGCCATCATTAATATCTGTAATTCTATCAAACATAAGCATTGGAGGAAGTGGTAATTTCGCATTTCCAGGTCCAAAAAGATCCCCATTTCCACAATTTATTAGCTCATCATAAGAATAGGAGTTTTTTTTCATAGAATTTGACCACCTTAATACTTGATTTTAGTCAATTATAATATACATAAAGTTTAGAATTATTATAATTAACAATGGCAAAAAACATCGAATTTATTGACAAATTGAGAGCATCGGGATTGAGACCCACAAAACAAAGACTTAAAATTTGTGAAGTGTTGTTTGATAGAGACGAAACCTTTCATTTTACCATTAATGATCTTTCAAATATTATTTCAAAGTCATTAAATGAAAAAATTTCCTTAGCTACTGTCTATAATACAGTTCATGCTTTTAAAAATAAGGGTTACTTGAAAGAAATCTCAATTAATAGTGACAAAAGTTATTTTGATACCAATATTACCAATCACCATCATTTCTTTGATGAAGATACAAACGAGCTGATTGATTGTCATAATGATTTAATTGAAGAGGTTAATATAAAAAAAAATATCACTGGTAAGAAAATTAATTCAGTCGAAGTTTTAATTAAAGTTGCGAGTGATAATCAAAATCAAAATTAATCATTTAATATCAATTATTTAAGATCTTTATTATAATTATTCTAAACTATTGACTTATAGTTTAGAATCATTATATTTTTAGAATAATAAGGAGATCACAATGTCATTAAAAGGAACTAAAACAGAAGAAAACTTAAAAGCTGCATTTGCAGGTGAGAGTCAAGCAAATAGAAGATATCTATATTTCGCTCAAAAAGCTGATATTGAAGGTTACAATGATGTAGCTACAGTATTTAGATCAACTGCTGAGGGTGAAACAGGTCATGCACATGGACATCTTGAGTATTTGGAGCAAGTAGGTGACCCTGCAACTGGCAAACCTATAGGCGAAACAAAAGCGAATTTAGAGTCTGCTGTAGCTGGTGAAACACATGAGTATACAGACATGTATCCAGGTATGGCAAAAACTGCTAGAGAAGAAGGATTTGAGGAGATTGCTGATTGGTTTGAAACATTAGCAAAAGCTGAAAAATCTCACGCTGGTAAATTCCAAAAAACTTTAGAATCTATTAGCTAATATATTTTATTAGTGGGCGTTTATCGCCCACTAAAAAATTTTTTAAATTTACTAAAATTAGTGAAGCAAGTTGTGAAAACAATTAAGGATTGGTGTAACGAAACTGTAATTACGGTTTCAATTGTTTTAGTTTTATAATGTATTTAGTTATATGAGTAAAGAAGGAAGTACAGAAGCCCCTATAAGACATCCAATAGATTTTGAGAGTCCAGATTTTTCGAATCCAGAAAAATTAGACTCTGAGATGAGAAGAGTGTTTGATATTTGCCATGGTTGCAGAAGATGCTTTAATCTTTGTGACTCGTTTCCAAAACTTTTTGACATGATTGATGAGTCAAAAAACGAAGACGTAGAAAGCTTATCGAGTGATCAATTTGCTCCAGTTGTAGACGCATGTACATTATGTGACATGTGTTTTATGACCAAATGTCCCTACGTACCTCCACATGATTTTAATCTAGATTTTCCTCACTTAATGCTGAGATATAGAGTGGCACAAAAGAAGAAAGGTACATTACCTAATGTTCCTAAACAATTAGCAGAAATAGATAGAAATTCTAAAATCGGTGTGATGTTTTCAGGTTTAATTAATTGGTTGTCTAATATTAAAAATAAATTCTTCAGAAAAGTATTAGAAATAATTGCAGGTATAGATATTAGAGTTCAACTTCCAAAATATAATTCAGAAACTTTTTCTAATTTTTTTAAAAAAAATATTAACAAAATAAATCTCGAAAGTCAGAAAAGTGACAGAAAAGTTGTGATTTATTCAACTTGTTTTGTAAATTTCAATAAAAAAAATACAGGTGTTGCGGCACTAAAAGTATTGAAGAAAAATGGAGTTGAGGTTCAAGAGTCATATCCTGGATGTTGTGGAATGCCGTTCCTAGAACAAGCAGATTTACCAAAAGTAGTTGAACAAGCCAAAAAAGTTTCAAAAAATTTAATAGAATGGATAGACAAAGGTTACAAAGTGGTCACTCTAACAGCTAGTTGTGGTTTAATGTTAAAATTTGAATGGCCGCTTTTGCTCCCTAACGATGAAAATATAAAGAAATTGTCAGCTAATGTAATGGATATTGATGAATACGTAGTTGATATATCTAGCAATGAGGGATTAGCTGATGGTTTACAAGAAATAGATGGTGGGGTTACTGTTCATCATGCGTGCCATGCACGAGCTCAAAATATGGGTATTAAGGCCAGAGACATGTTAAAATTAATTCCTAATATAAAAATTGACGTAGTTGAAAGGTGTGCTGGTCACGGAGGAACTTTTGGTGTTATGAAAGAAACACACGATTTAGCAATTAAAGTTGGAAGACCTACAGCTAGACAAATAAAGACTAAAAATAATAAATATATGGCTTCAGATTGTCCGTTAGCAGGCAAACATTTAAAACAATTAGAAGCAGATACAAATATCTCAAATGATGAGGCACTACATCCTATCGAATTAATGGCTAAAAGTTATAATTTGTAAAATATGTCAAAAGAAAAAAGATTAATACAAAAAGAAGACATCATGCCTCTAGATGTCTATACAAAACAAAGAAAAGAATTAAGAAAAAGTATTGTTGAATTCAAAAAAGATAGAAGAATTCCTTTAGGGCCTTACGCAACGTTTTATTTTGAGAGCTATGAAACAATGTTAGCTCAAGTTCAAGAGATGCTTTATATTGAAAAAGGTGGCGATGAACAATTAAAAGATGAGCTATCAGCTTACAATCCTTTAGTACCAAATGGAAAAGAACTTACAGCAACACTTATGTTTGAAATTGACAATCCCGTTTCTAGAGCAGCTTTTTTAAGCAAAGTAGGTGGAATAGAAGAAAAAGTTTATATGAAAGTTGAGGGAGATTTAATTAATGCTGTTCCAGAGGAAGACGTTGACAGAACCTCAGCAGAAGGAAAAGCTTCATCGGTTCAATTTATACACTTTAAATTCAATGATGAACAAATAAAAAACTTTAAATCGAATTCATCACTAATTGAAATTGGAATTAATCATAATGAATATTCACATTCAACAAAATTAAATGAAGCAACAGTGAAATCACTGTCAGCAGATTTTAATTAATTAAACCCCAAACTTTATCTATTTTAACCCAACCTTTGATTTTTTGGGTTTTGACTTTACACCATTCACCGTCACATTTTTGGACTATTAGAAGTCTACCTTCTTTAATTTTTGCTATTGGTTTTGAAAAATTGGAGGAATTTTTAAATAAAATTTTGTCTTCTAAAAGAATTATTGAATTATTTTTTTTTAATTGGGACCAATGTATCCATCCACTATTATTTTTAGAATCTATAATTCTTCTCCAATTTTCTTTTTTATCAATTTGCTTTAATGGTAAATTAATTTTTTTATATATATACTTAACTGGTGACTCAAAACTTGGACCATATCTTACGTTTACTTTATCTTTTTTTAAAGAAAGAAAAATTTCTTCTGAAACAACATAAGAAGGAAATAAAAGCCAAATAAATATAAAAAAAAAAAATTTTTTCATTATTTTTTTTTAAATTTAACTTTTCTAAAATTTAGGTTCAATAAATCTATAATCAATATTTGGTTTTTTAAGTTTTGACCAATTTCCATTATCATTTTTAAAGCTTCATTTGCTTGGGTAATTCCTACTATCGATGCAGTCGTACCAAGCACACCTTCAAATTCACAATTTAAAATGTCATCAGAAATCTCTTTTTCTTGATAAAAATTTTTCAGCGATGCTGTTTTTTTATTTCTAAAATCAAATGTAAATATGTGACCATCAAACTTACTTATAGCACCAGTCACTAATTTTTTTCTAAATTTCATACAGTAATCATTAATTAAGAATTTAGTTTTAAAATTGTCAGAACCATCAATTATGATTTCATAATCTTTAATTATCTTATCAATATTTTTTTCGTTGAGTCTTGATTTGTAAGTTTTAATTTTTGTTAGTGGATTTATTTTTCTTAGTTTATTTGCTGCTACACTAACTTTTGTTTTTTTAATATCTTTAGAATTAAATAAAGTTTGTCTATGAATATTTGATAGATTAACAATATCATTGTCTATTAAACCTATAGTACCAATACCAGCTCTTACTAAATTTTCTGCCGCAGGACACCCTAAACCACCGACTCCAACAATTAAAACTTTGGAGGACATAATTTTTTTTTGTCCTTTAGCACCAATATTTTTTAAAATTAATTGTCTTGAAAATCTTTCTACTTGAGACTTATTTAAACTATTTTTCATTTACCAGTTGATCCAAAACCTCCATCATCTCTTATAGACTCTGGAAGTTCTTTTGTTTCTTCCAATTCCATTTTAATAATTGGAGTTAATATCATTTGAGCAACTCTATCTTTGTTGTTAATTATAAAATTTTCACTACCGTGATTAAATAAAATAATTTTAATCTCTCCTCTATAATCACTATCAATAGTTCCGGGTGTATTCAAAACACTAATATTATTTTTTGCTGCTAAGCCAGATCTTGGTCTAATTTGAATTTCATATTCTTTGGGAAATGCAACCGATAAGCCGGTTGAAATAAGGCAAGATTTGCCTGGTTCTAAATTAATTGGTTTTTCTATAAAAGCCATCAAATCCATACCAGATGCACCACTAGTTTTATATGCGGGTAATTGAACAGCGGGACTTAATTTTTTGATTAAAACTTTAATCATTAATTTAAATGATTAATAATTTTTTCTGCGACTTCATCTGAAATTTCAGATTTAGTTTTATATTTAAGTTTTTCTGAATCTTTATTTTTATAAAAAATTGACACTTCATTAAAATCTGAATCAAATCCAATTTTCTTATTAGATACATCATTTGCAATTATCCAATCACAATTTTTTTCATTTAGTTTTTCATTAGCATATTTCTCTAAATTATTTGTTTCTGCAGCAAATCCAATTACAAGCTTAGGTCTCAAAGAATTATGATTAGAAATGTAATTTAGAATATCTATATTTTTCTCTAACTCTAAATTTAGATTATCTTTTTTTTTAATTTTTTCTTTAAAAGTATTTTTTAACTTGTAATCACCAACTGCCGCAGAAAATACTGCAACATCAGCAGGCAAGTTATTAAGTGTTGACTGAAACATTTCTTCAGCAGTTTCAACCTTAATTAAATTAATATTATCACTTATTTCCAAATTTGTTGGTCCAGAAATCAGGGTTGTATCAAATCCTTTGTTTGATAATGATTTTGCAATCTTATATCCTTGTTTTCCACTTGATTTATTAGTAATAAATCTTACTGGATCAATGTATTCACGAGTAGGTCCTGCAGTTACAATTGCTTTTAACTTATTGTTTTTTTTTAAACTTTTAAAATAGTTTTCTAATTCATCTACTATTCTTATTGGTTCAGACATTTTTCCTTCGCCGTATTCACCACATGCCATATCTCCAATTTCTGGGCCAATTAATTCATAATTATAAGATTTTAGTTTAGTTATATTTTGTTTTGTAGATTCGTGTTCCCACATTCTTACATTCATTGCTGGAGCAATAAAAATTTTTTTGTTTGAGGCAAGAGCAACTGTAGATGCTAAATCATCAGAATTTCCATTTGCAAGCTTTGAAATAGTATTAGCAGTTGCAGGTGCAATTAAGATAACATCAGCCCATCTTGAAAGATTTATATGATCCATCTCTAATTCATTTTCCATACTAAAAAGATCTTGATAAACTTTTGAATTAGATAATGAAGTAATTGAAAGAGGAGTTACAAATTCAGCACCGCGCTTAGTAAGAATTGTTTTTATAATTACACCATTTCTTTTTAAAAGTCTTATTACCTCAAGACTTTTATAAGCAGCTATTCCTCCACAAATTATTAGTAAAATTTTTTTGTTGTTTAAATTATTCATTTTATAAATTAAAATATTATTAGACCGAAAATTACAAGTATTATTATACCAATTATTGACTGATTTCTAAAAGCAATCATTTCAGATTTTTGTGTATTTAAAGCAGTGTATGAGTTAGAGTTTTGTGGTATTTGTCCACTTGCGAGATAAGTGAGAGCTTGATTTGCTTTATCCATAATTTCAGGAAATTCTGGTAATCTTTTAATTACTTCAGATGTAGTTTGTAGTGTTTCGTTTATTTTTGTCATAGGGTCTTTTGTTTCCTTAAGCCAATTTTCGAGAACAGGTTTTGATGTAGTCCAAATGTTTGTTTCAGGATTCAATTTTCTTGCTACACCCTCAACAACAACCATCGTTTTCTGTAACATTAAAAGTTGAGGTTGGGTTTGCATATTAAATTTTTCAGTCACATCAAATAATTGTTTTAATAATTTGCCACCAGAGATATCTTTTACTGCTTGTCCAAAAATTGGTTCACCAATAGATCGTAAAGCTTGAGCAAGATCGTCAATAGGTACTTCTTTAGGTACAAGGCCTGCTATTAAATGTACTTCAGCAACTTTACGGTAATCTCTTTGAATAAAACCAAATAATATCTCAGCAAGAAATCTTTTACTCATTTTGTCCAATCTTCCCATTATTCCAAAATCAATAGGCACAATATGTCCATTATTATCTATAAATATATTTCCTTGGTGCATATCGGCATGAAAAAATCCATCTCTTACAGCGTGTCTTAAAAAATTCTGAATTATATCTTCCGCAATTTTTTTTGTATTAAAATTTTTATTTTTTAATTCTTCAGTTTCCCTTATAGATACTCCATCGACCCAATCTAAAGTCATTACATTTTCACTGGTGAAATTCCAATAGATTTGAGGAACTCTAAAACCAATATCATTTTTAGTATTCTCAGCATACTCATTGGCAGCAGCTGCTTCGAATCTTAAATCCATTTCGAGGTTTGTAATTTCTTTTAACAAAAAAACTACCTCAACTAGCTTAAGTCTTTTTGTTTTTTTTATGGATGACTCTACTAAAAAAGCAAAAAGCATCATTGCGTCTATTTCTTCATTAAAAATTTTTTTGATATTAGGTCTTAAAATTTTGATAGCTACATCTTTGATAGTTCCATTATCATTAATTTGTGCTTTATGTACTTGAGCTATGGAAGCAGCTGCAACAGGTTCACTTAAATTGATTATAGAATTATAAGTATTTTGACCCAAATCATTTTTAATTATTTCTTTTGCTTCAGTTAGTGAAAACGGTGGCAATTTATCTTGAAGGTTTTCAAGTTTTTGTGAAAGTTCCTCTCCAATTATATCTGGCCTTGTAGCCAAAAATTGACCAAGTTTTATAAAAGTTGTTCCCATTTGTTCTAAAGAGCTTGATAACCTTTCCCCGACATTTTTATTTAGATCAATTTGTCGATCTGAAGAAAAAGAAAATGATAAAATCTTAAATAATACTTTCACAGCTAATGGAGGTTTTTTAAATTTTGATAAAATACTAAGAATGTCCGATTTAGAAACTTTTCTCCCAAGTTTGAATAATGTAATAAATTTTTTTATCATTAAATTTTCCACCCACTATGTATTGAGACTATTCCACCAGATAAATTTCTGTAAGAACATTTTTTAAAGTTATTTTTTTTCATTAAATCTATTAATTCATCTTGATTAACGAAATTTTCTATACTTTTTACTAAATACTCATAAGGTTCTTTTTTTCCAACAATAAGTTTTCCAATGTAAGGAATGAACTTTGAATAATTTTTGTAAAGAAAATTTAAATTGGAGTTTTGTATTTTTGAAAATTCTAGACATAAGTATCTACCACCTGGTTTGAGAACTCGATGGGCTTCCTTTAAAGCTTTATCTAAGTTTTTTGTATTTCTTAAACCAAAACTTATAGTATAAAAATCAAATAGATTATTAGATAGTGGTAAATTTTCAGCTGGTGCCTCAATCCAATTTAAATTTTTATGTTTACTTAGTTTTTTTTTTCCCTTTAAAATCATGCTTTTATTAGGATCAACACAAGTTATATCTGATGATTCTCCAATATATTTTAAAAAAAGATTTGCTATATCCCCTGTGCCACATGCAACATCAATTAGTTTTTGATTTTTTGATGGGTTCATTATGTTAATTAAATTTTTTTTCCACAACCTATGAATACCCATAGACATAAAATCATTCATTAAATCATATTGGTTGTAAACTTGATCAAAAACATCTTGTACAAGGTTTTTTTTATTTTGTAGATTCTGTTGCATAAAATAAATTATATGATGAATATAGTATTAAATGCCAGAATTACCAGAAGTAGAAATTGTTAGACAATCCTTAAATAAAAAGATTTTAGAAAAAAAGGTAAAAAAAGTATTAGTTAGAAACAGAAATTTAAGATTTAAAATCCCTCCTAATTTTGAAATTTTTCTAAGAGAAAAGAAAATAATTAGAATTAAAAGATTTGCAAAATACTTAATTTTTAAATTATCTGACAACAGTAATATTTTATTACATCTTGGAATGTCTGGTACGATACATTTAATTAAAAACAAGGATAAAAATTTTTTAACTAACACAAGTTTCTATAGTTCGCCTCAATTACCTCACAAACATAATCATGTAGAAATTTCATTTAGAAATTTAAAACTTATCTATAATGATCCAAGAAGGTTTGGTTTCTTTCAAATAATTAGGAACAATGATTTATTAAAAAAAAGATTTTTTAATTTGGGTCCAGAGCCTTTTGACTCACAATTTAATGAAGAATATATTTATCTTTATTGCAAAAATAGAATTAAAAGCATTAAAGACTTATTGCTTGATCAAAATTTTGTTTCAGGGATAGGAAATATTTATGCTAGTGAGATTCTATTTTATTGTAAAATAAATCCATCAGTAAAAGTAAATTTATTAAAAAAAAAAGAGTTAAAGAAAATTATTGTAAATTCACGTAAAGTTCTTCTAAATGCAATTAAGAAAGGTGGATCTAGTATAAGAGATTTTAAAAATATTAATGGGCATAAAGGTAATTTCCAAAAACATTTTAGAGTTTATGAAAGAGAAGGTCTTAATTGTAGGAGAGTTAAGTGTAAGGGCATTATTGAAAAAAAATTTTTTTCGAATAGATCAACTTTTTTTTGCAATATTTGTCAAAAATGATTGATTATTTGATTGACCAATATTCATTCTCAAGTTATACCCCTGCGCATATGGCAAATACAAAATCTGCAATCAAGAGAATTAGAAGAATTTCAAAACAAACTCATGTCAATAAAGCACGTAAAAGTAGATATAAGAATGCGTTAAAAAAAATGAATTTACTTATTATGGATAAAAAGAAATCGGAAGCACTTAAATTCTTACCCAAGTTGAATTCTGAACTAATGAAAGTTGCTAAAACAGGCATAATTAAAAAACAAAACGCTTCACGAAACGTTTCAAGAATTACAAAGAGAATATCATCTATCTAATTTTGTTATACTTTGAGTTGATTCAACTGAAAGCATACGCATTATATATGACACAGTATCTACAAATTACAATATTTAGATTTAGTAAATTTTTTTTAATTTAATATTCAATTATAAATTTTATTTATTAGGAAATAATTTTTTTTTAAAATTTTTTTTCTTTCGTATAAAAAATTTTTTACACAATCGTAGATTTTATTTTTTTTCATCAAATTAAAATTATTTGTTGCAATAAATGTATTATGGTTCTAACTGAAGTTCCTCTTAAAAATGAACAATTCTTATAAAAATAAAAACATAAACAATACGAATTCTGAAAAATTTGATTGGAATTTAATTCAATCTGAAATGAAAAATAAGCTAGGTTTAGAGATTTACGAAAGCTGGTTAAAGAAAATTGGTTTGGTTGAGGAATTTAATAATTATCTTTTGTTATCAGTTCCTACAAGATTTATTAGAGATTGGATTACTTCAAGATATTTAGATCAAATTTTACAAACTATAAGAAATCACAAAAAAGAGATCATAAGGATTGAATTTAAAATAATCGATCAAAATCTAAAAGATGATCAAAGTAATAAAAGCTTAAAAAACTCTGAGAATAAAGAGAATATTTCTTTTATAAAAGACTCATATCTTCAATACAATCGGATTGATCCAAACAAAAGATTCGAAAATTTTATAACGGGTGTTAGTAACAAACTTGCTTATGAGGCATCATTAAAAGTGTCAGAAAATGTTTCGAATTATAATCCTCTCTACATTTATGGAGGGGTAGGTATGGGAAAAACCCATCTCTTAAATAGCATTGGTCATGAATTAAAAAAAGGTAATAAGATAATGTTCATTTCTGCTGAAAGATTTATGTATCAATTTGTGAAATCAATTAAAGCAAATGATATGGTGAAATTCAAAGAACATTTCAGAAATACAGATGTTCTATTGATTGATGATATACAATTTATGACTGGTAAAGAGGCTATGCAAGAAGAGTTTTTCCATACCTTTAATTCATTATTAGAAAAAGGTTCTAAGATTATTGTATCTGCAGATAGAGCACCAAATAAATTGTCAAGAATACAAGAAAGAATAAAATCTAGGTTTTCTGGTGGTTTGGTTGTGGATATCCAAAAACCAGATTACGAATTAAGAAAAAAAATTGTAAAAAAAAAAGTAGAGGATTTGAGTCAACTATATCCTGATCAGGTAAAAATTTCTAAAGAACTTGAGGAATTTATAAGTACAGAAATATCTGCTAGTATACGAGAGTTAGTTGGTGCCATTAATAGAATAATTTCATTTTCTCGTATTTACAATAAATTACCAAATTTAGCTGAAACAAAAGTGGTATTAAAAGACTTGTTAAACATTGTCGAAAATAAAATTACGATAGATTTAATTCAAACATTAGTATGTAGATTTTTCAAAATTAGTAAAAATGAAATGCTATCTTCAAGAAGATCTAGATACTTAGTGCGACCAAGACAAACTGCAATATACTTATCAAAAATTTTAACTTCTAAATCTTTACCAGAAATAGGACGTGAATTTTCAAATAGAGATCATACGACGATAATACATTCTGTTAAAACTATTGAGAAACTTAAAGAAAAGGATCCGGAAATGGTTGATAATATAAATAAGCTTAAAAATCAGATTTTGTATAATAATAAAGAAAATGAAATTTAACGTTAACCAACAGGATTTACAACAAGCATTAAATTATTGTCAAGGCGTTATAGAAAAAAGAAGCACACTTCCTATTTTATCTAATATTTTACTTCAAGCTGAGAATTCATCTTTAACTATAACAGCCACAGATTTAGATCTTATATTTATTCATAAACTTAATAATATTGAAGTTTTAGAAGAAGGAAAAACTACAACAACCTCATCAATTATGTATGATATTGTAAGGAAATTTTCCTCAGGTAAAAAAATTAATGTTAAATTAAATGAATCAAATAAACTTCATCTAGAATCTGAAAAATCTATTTTTAATCTAAATTGTATTAATGCCTCAGAGTTTCCATTGACTGATGAAAATTTTAGTAAAAATGAATTTTCGATAAAATCAAAACAATTTTTGAAGCTCCTTAATAAATGTAAATTTTCTATTTCAAATGATGAAACAAGACATTATTTAAGTGGAATATATATTCACCAAAACGAAATTGAAGACAAAATATATTTAACTGCGGTTGCTACGGATAGCCATAGGATGTCAATATCAAAAATAAGATTAGAAGAAAAAATTGAATTTGAGCCTATAATCTTGCCAAAAAAAACAATATTTCAATTATGTTCACTTTTAGATAACTATGATGGTGATGTTAAAATTTCAAATATCAAATCTAAAATTAAGTTTGAGCTGAGTAATAGTATTTTGATTTCAAAATTGATAGATGGTAAATTCCCAAATTATATTCAAGTTATTCCAAAAAATAATCAAAAAAAATTACAGGTAGATCTTAAACCTTTTTTAAGTTCAGTGGATAGAGTTGCTTCAGTGTCGCTCGATAAAAAAGATGGAGTAAAATTTAATTTAAAAAAAGAAACTTTAAACCTGTCTGTAAATAACACTAATAGTGGAGATGGAAAAGAAACACTTGTAGTTAATTTTGATCATGATCTAGAAATAAGTTTTAATTCTAGATATTTGATAGATGTTGCCTCACAACTAGATGGAGATAGTATTGAAATTTTTTTTAATGATACTGGTTCACCAGCTTTAATAAAAGATCCTAGTGATTTTGACAGTATATATGTGGTCATGCCGATGAAAGGTTAGTTTAAAGAATCAAGTTCTCTATAAATCTCAATTTCTAAAGTTTTTAAAAATTCATCCTTAGCAAGGCCAGGAGGTATTGGTTTAAGAATTGTAATAGTTATTGTTTTTTGGCTTTGTTTTAATCCTTTTTTTGGCCAAACAAAACCAGAGTTAATTGCTACTGGTTGACAATGAATTTTTAATTCTTCGTAAATTCTTGACACTCCTTTTTTAAATGGTGGTCTTTCATTTGGTAACACTCTGGTCCCCTGTGGAAAGATTATTAATGGCCGTTTTGAATTTTGAGTTATATTGAGAATATCACTAAAAAAACTTAAATTATCTTTGGTAACCTTATTTCTTTTTATTGATATAGACCCAATTTTTTTTAGATACCAACCAAATATAGGTATAAGTAGTAACTCATTTTTGAGAATGAATACAGGGGAGTTAAAAATGGTTTGTAGGTAAAATGTTTCAAACATTGATTGATGAGATGCGGCGATAAAAAAATTCTTATCTTTGACTATACTATTCTCACCTTTAATCACAATTTTTGTTGATAGAAAAATTTTTAGACAAAAACCTGTCCAATACCCCATTAATTTACCACCAAATAAGACAATCTTTTGAGGTAAAAAAAAAGAAGGTAAAAAAATAATTGATATTAGAATTATTCCACTAAAAAAGAAAATTGAGAATACAAAGTTTTTAATCATTACTTTTCAAATTTAAAGTAAGTCTTTAACCTTTTGTCTTTTTTTGATTACTTTTATTTTTGATCCTTTAATTAATAATTCAATAGGTTTTGGTCTTAAGTTATAGTTAGAACTTAAAGACATCCCATAAGCACCAACATCACATATTATGATTAAATCTTTTTCTTTTAGAATTTGATAATTTTTAATGACAGAAAACTTATCAGTGCTTTCACATATTGGCCCAACAAATTCATAAATCTTCACTGATTTTTGGTTGCTTTTAATTGATGGTAGAATTTTATGTTCAGCACCATACAAAGCAGGACGCATAAGATCATTCATAGCTGTATCCAGGATGATAAAATCCTTTTTTTCACTTTTCTTTATATAGATTACTTTAGAAACTAAAAAACCTATGTTTCCTACTATTGATCTTCCAGGTTCAAAAATTATCTTACTTTTATGTTTTTTTAAAAATTTTTTGATAGCATTATTATATTTTTTGTAATCAAGTTTCTTACTTTTTTTGTCATAAGAAATTCCCATACCACCACCCAAGTCAATAAAATCAAATTTATGTTTGCTTTCATTCAAAATTTTATTGAGAACTGCAAGCATTTTTTCATAAGGTTTATAATCCAGAATTTGACTTCCTATATGAACACTAAGACATTTTAATTTAAGATTTTCTGAATTATTACAAAAATTTATTATGTCAATTAATGTTTTTTTATTTACACCAAATTTATCGTCTTTTTTGCCAGTAGAAATTTGATTTAAAGTTTTTGCGTTAGTGTCAGGATTTAATCTGACCCCAATTTGAACTTTTTTATTAACGGATTTTGCAATTTTATCAATTTCCTTAATTTCACTTTTAGACTCTGCATTTATTAAAAGTATTTTTTTGTTAATAGCATGTTTTATTTCCTCTGGTGTTTTACCTACTCCAGAAAAAACTATTTTTTTTGGATTAATTCCAGCTTTTAAAGCTATCATTAGCTCTCCAATCGATACCACATCAGCACCAAAACCAAATTTTTTTATTTCTCTTAATAAACTTAAATTATTGTTAGATTTAACTGAAAAACAAATTAGAGGTGAAAATGATTTAAAGTTTCTTTTAAATCTATTTATATTTTCTTTCAAAAGTTTGTATGAATAGCAATAAGTAGGAGTACTGTATTTTTTTGCAATATTTTCTACATAAATATTCTCTATTTTAAGTTTTTTTTTTATATATTGCATTAAACTTTACTTAAAAGAATAATCTCAATTGAAACATTATTATTTGAGTCTTTATATTTGGGATCACCTTTTTTCCCACAAGAAAAAATTATTAAAATTATTGCAAGTATAAAAAAAATATTTTTTATCATTTATGTTTTTTATATTTCATTATCATTTTTTTAATATTATCAAAAGATGTTCCTCCAAATGATCTCTTAGAATTCACAGAATTCTCTAAATCAAAGACTTTTAAAACATCATTTGTTAGTTTGGGCTCAATTTTTTTTAGTTCATTAATGTTAAGTTCATTAAGTCTTTTTTTCTTTTTTTCTGCTAAATTTACTATTTCAGCAGTTTTTTGATAAGCACTTCTAAAAGACATCGAGTGATATTTAACTAAATAATCAGCAAGATCAGTTGCAGTTATGTAACCAATATTTGCCAGCTCTAACATTTGTTTTTTATTTGCGTAAATATTTTTAAGTATCTCATCTAATATTTTTAAACAATTCAATAAAGTATCATAAGATTTGAAAACTATTTCTTTATCATCTTGAAGATCTTTGAAATATGATAAAGGCAATCCTTTTAATATTGTTAGCATAGAGAATAAATTTCCATACACATTACCAGTTTTTCCTCTCAAATATTCTAATAAATCAGGATTTTTTTTTTGTGGCATCATTGATGATCCAGTAACAATTTTGTCAGACAAAGTTATTAGATTAAAACCCTCAGAGTTCCAAATGATTAGCTCTTCTGTTATTCTCGAAATATGTGTTGAGCACACTGCTACAGAATATAAAAAATCTAAAACAAAATCTCTGTCTGAAATTGTATCTATTGAATTATTTGTAGGTTGTTTAAAACCAAGTTTTTTTGTGGTGTAGTTTCTATCAATATTAAAAGTGGTTCCTGCTAGTGCAGCAACACCAAGAGGATTTTCATTTAAGCTATTAAGATTATTATAGAATCTTTTTTTATCTCTAGAAAACATCTCAATATAGGCCATAAGATAATGTGCAAAAGAAATGGCCTGTGCGTTTTTTAAGTGTGTAAAGCCTGGCATTACAGTATAAATATTTTTTTCTGCTAATTTTATAGTGCTATTAATTACCTTATTTAAGATGATATCAATCTCTCTTGTTGCAGATTTAATCCAAATTTTAAAATCAGTGATTACTTGATCGTTTCTTGATCTAGCAGTGTGAATATAACCAGCTTCTTCTCCAATTATTTCAAAAAGTCTCTTTTCAATATTCATATGAATATCTTCGTATGCTTTATTAAATTCAAATTTTTTATTTAAAATTTCTTTTTCTATTTTTTTTAATCCATAAATTATTTTATTCTTTATTTTAAAAGTTATAATTTTTTGTTTGAAAAGCATCTCAACATGCACGATAGATCCATGAATATCCTCTTTATAAAGTCTTTTATCAATATCGATAGAACTCCCAACTTTTTGAAATATAGAAGAAGTATTTTTTTTAATCCTTGTTCTCCATATTGTCTTATTGTTTTTATTTTTAGTCATGATAATTAATTATACCTATTTAATATGAGATTTTTAATAATATTTATTTTTATAATATCTAATTCTTTTGCTGAAGAAATTGACATAAAAAATCTTGTTATCAACAAAGAGTTAAAAAAATATGATGATTTAACGTTTACGGACGTTAAAAATAAACAATTCAATTTGGGAGATTTTAAGGGAAATTTGGTTCTGTTGAATTTTTGGGCAACATGGTGTGCTCCATGTAGAGAAGAAATGCCATCTCTAGACTCATTACAAGTTCATGAAAATTTAGACAATCTTAAAATTTTTCCAATTAATATTGGTCAAGAAGATTTGAAAAAAGCTTCAGAATTTTTTAAAGATTTAGAAATAAATAACTTAGACTTATTTTTTGGCTCCCCAATAACAATATCTAAAAAATTTGGATTAAGAGGAATACCAACTTCAATTTTGTTGAATAAAAATGGATTAGAATTTGCCAGGATCATTGGTTCTACTGATTTTAAAAATAAAAATTTTATTGAGTGGTTAAGTAATTATAATTAATTTTTAAAAAAATAAGCAAAACTTACCAAGGCAACTATAGCAATAAATTGTAATAAAACTCTCAATTGCATTAATTTGTTAGAATATTTTTTACTAGTTTCTCCACCTTTAAATAAAGTCCCAATACCAAGAATAAGAACCACCCCTACTGTAATTAACAAAATTACAGATAGTATTTTTACTAATATTCCAGATATCATAATTATATTGTAGGGTGTTTTAAAAATAAAAAAACATAAATCATAAACTATGACATTTTGTCTAGATACAACTATCATTAAACCAGCAGATGATAAAGAAATAAAAAATGCTATTATTCTTCTCCATGGATATGGCGGAGATGGAAAAGATATAAGCATGTTGTCATTAAATTGGAAAAGACATTTACCAAATACAATATTTATTTGTCCAAATGGTCATGAAACTTGTTCTATTAATCCATCAGGGTTCCAGTGGTTTGATTTAACTAATGATGACCCAAAATATATTTTAGAACAATCAATGAAAGCAGAACATAAGCTGAATAAATTTATTGATGAAATTAAAGAAAACTATAAGTTAAGTAATGATAATATTTGTTTATCTGGCTTTAGTCAGGGCTGTATGATGAGTATTAACATTGGTCTTACATCTGAGGAAAAATTTAATTGTGTTGTGGGTTTTTCTGGAAAAATTATAAGTCAAGAAGATTTGAGTTCTAGAAAAAAAGTTTTTACAGATATTTTACTAATTCATGGTGACTCTGATCAAGTTGTTTCACCTAATTTTTTATTAGAAGCTAAAGACTTTTTTATAAGAAACAATATTAAAATTCAAACTTATTTAATTAAAAACTGCGACCATCATATTCCTATCGAAGCATCAAGTATTGCATTAAACTATATAAAAAAAAAATTAAATAATTTCTAAGCGTTGAAATAGTTTTTTTTTTAAGTTAGAATTAATTTATGAATAGCTTTATTGAACAAAATGTATCTCTAGAAAAATGTCCAGCTTTAGTTCTTAATGCTGACTATAGACCTTTAAGTTATTACCCTCTTTCTCTTTGGTCATGGCAAGATACTGTTAAATCAGTTTTTTTAGATAGGGTAATTATAGTAAGTAGTTATGAACGAGTTGTAAGGAGTCCTTCATTTAGTATGCAATTACCAAGCGTTATAGCTTTAAAAGATTACATAGTTCCCCAATCAAAACCAAGTTTTACTAGATTTAATGTTTTTTTAAGAGATAAATTTTCTTGTCAATATTGCGGAAGTAGCGAAGAGTTAACATTTGATCATCTGCTGCCAAGGTCTAAGGGTGGCGAAACAAACTGGGACAACGTAGTCACAGCATGCTCTGCATGCAATGTTAAGAAAGGTGGAAAATTACTTAAATTGTCTGGAATGAAGTTAAATCAATATCCTTTTCAACCATCTACTGAAGATCTTCATCGTAATGGAAAAAATTTTCCTCCTAACTATTTGCATAAAAGTTGGATGGATTACTTATATTGGGATGTTGAGTTAGAAGCTTAAAACTCAAATTTTTTCAGAAATATTAATTGCTAATTTAGATCCAGTTTTAATAATTTTATCCATTATTGAGTATAAACCTTTTTTGGTAGCACCCTTTTCATAAGCTATGTCTTTATGGTGCAATTCGTCCTTTCTAAATTTTATAATCTTTTTTTTTAAATTTTTTTCATTTGATCCTAATTGATTTATCTGATTTTGATAGTGTTCATCAATTACTTCTTCAACAGAAGCTGTACAAAGCATAGCTGCTTTTTTACCAAGAAGTGTCGAACCAAATCCAAGACCAACACCTAACAAATCCCACAATGGTAAAAATTTTGTTGGTTCAATATTTCTTTTCTGTATTTCTTTCTCAAAAAATTCACAATGTTCTTTTTCATGAATCTTCATTTCTTCGATAGTTTTTTTCAAACTTTCATTTTTGACTAAAGTGTTTAATGCTAATAATTGACCTTCGTATATTTTGACAGCTCCTCGCTCACCAGCATGATCAACTCTAATAAATTCCTCTACTTTTTTTTTTGAGCTTTCCATAATTTTTATAAACTTTAATTAATAAAATAGTTAAACATAAACTTACTACAATATTAAATGTTGTTAGTGATAATCCAAAAATTCTAAATGTCACATCTTTACAACTTATAGCTTTTTCCTGCAGCTGTTTTAAAATTTCTTCTTTGGAAATGATATCAGACGAGTTTTTTAGGCTACAAACAGCAGATTCGTTAAAAAAACCTTCTTCAATACCAAAATGATAAAATGAAATTATTGATGAAAAAGAAAAAATTAGAACTAGCAACAAAATTATAAATTGCTCATTTTTTTTGAAAATATAATTTAGGATTATCAGAATTATAGCTAATGAATAAGGTATTCTTTCTATTAGACAAAGGTTACATGGCTGATGACCTAAAATATACTCAATAAAGAATGCTGATATAAGGGAAAATAAACTTATAAGAAAAATTATTTTTAGATAACTTTCTATTTTAAGATTTAACATTTTATTTTAGTATAAAATAAATTATTAAACAAATTACCACAATCAAAATACCTATTGTAGTAAACCACTTTGATCCATTTTTTTCCATAAACTGTGTGAAGAGATTTCCAAATTTGTAGAATAAGTATGATACAATAAAAAAACGTAAACCTCTTGAAATGAAACTTATTAAGATAAAAATAACAATATTAAATTCTATTAAACCGCTAGCAATAGTAAAAACTTTATATGGCAGAGGAGTAAAGCCGGCTAAAAAAAGGACGCCAAGCCAAGCATAAAATCCATCATTATTTAATAAATTTTTTTTGATTTGATCAAGCTCATTCTCGTAACCGTAAAAACTCATTATTTGTATTGCCAGTTCAAAAAAGAATACTCCGATATAATAACCAATTATTCCACCTAGTACGGAAAATACTGTAGCTATAAGAAAAATCTCGATGAAATTATTTCGTTTTGAAATAACCATCGGTATTAACATTACATCTGGAGGGATAGGAAAAAATGAACTTTCAATAAATGAAACTAAAGCCAAGTAATACTTAGAACTTTTATGTGCTGCAAAATGTAAACATTTTTTGTAAAGGGTATTAAACATTTTTTGGTTTTAATATAATTTTAGTTCTTATACTATTTAATAAAATATTAAACAAATAAGGGCGAATGGCGGAACTGGTAGACGCGCACGACTCAAAATCGTGTTTCGCAAGAAGTGAGAGTTCGATTCTCTCTTCGCCCACCATTTTATGGAATTAAGACAAATAAATAGCTTGGTCGAACTTTTTTTTAAAAAATTTGAACAAATTACTTCAAATGATTTTGAAAAAATGAAAGAAGTTTTTTTAATTTCTTTAAAACAAAAAAAACAAGACGATAAGATATTACCTGGTCCTTCATCTTACTCTTGGGGTATGATTAATATCAGAGTAAGAATTTTATCGAATTATCTTAAAAAAATTATTTCCAAAGGTGATAGATGTGTTTTGTTGTCTGAAAATAGACCCGAATGGTTAATTTCTGACTTAACAATTATGGACGCTGGTGGTGTGACAGTTCCACTTTTTACAACTTATTCTGAGGAAGACTATAAATATATATTTAATGATTGTAATCCCAAAGTGTGTATTGTTTCGAACAATACTCATTTCGAAAAAATTAAAAAGTTTATTAAAAAAGATACAACATTAATTTCAATTGATAGATTTGATAAAAATATAAAATCTTTTGAAGAAATTTTTACTAAGGTTTTGTTGGATGCAAAAGATATTGTCAAATTTAACAATCAATACAATAAAGAAATTCAGAGAAATGACATTGCTTGTATAATATATACATCAGGTACGACAGGTAACCCAAAAGGAGTTATGCTTAGTCATGGGGGCATTTTATCAAATTGCGAAGGAGCACAAGAAATTTTATATACTTTAGTTAAAAATGAAAAACCAGTTTTTTTAACTTGGCTTCCGTTATCTCACTCATATGAACATACTGTTCAATACGTGCAAATATCTCTTGGGGCAAAAATTTACTATGCGGAAAGTTTAGAAAAATTATTACCAAATATAGCTGTTGCAAAACCTACTATTATGACAGCTGTCCCAAGATTTTATCAAAATTTATACAACAAGATTTCTCTTAATTTTTCAAAACAAAAAGGTTTTAAGAAAAAATTGATTGATAACACTATTCTACTCGGAACTAAAAATTTGAATAAAGAAAAATTAAATTTTAAGGAAAAAATGGTCAATTTTTTGTGTGAGGGGTTAGTTAGAAAAAAAATCAAAAATCAGTTTGGAGGCAGATTAAAAGCCTTTGTTTCTGGTGGTGGTGCTTTAGATCAAAAAATAGGTGAATTTTTGAATTCTATAGGTTTACCAACTCTACAAGGATACGGGTTAACAGAAACATCTCCTGTTGTCAGTTGTAATATTCCTGGCAAAATAAAAATTGAGACAGTAGGTCCACCTTTTAAAACAAATGAAGTAAAAATTGCAGATGACGGTGAAATATTGGTAAAGGGTGAAAATGTTATGCTGGGTTATTGGAATATGAAAAAAGAAACAGATGAAATTATCAAAAATGGCTGGTTGCATACTGGTGACATTGGTGAAATTACTCAAGACGGCAATTTAAAAATTACTGATAGAAAAAAAGAAATAATTGTTAATCTTGGTGGTGATAATATTTCACCATCAAAAATAGAAAATTTATTATGCTTAAATGAAAATATAAAACAAAGTTTTGTTTATGGAGATAAAAAAACTTATTTGGTTGCTCTAATTGTAAGCGAGAGTAAAGAAAATCAAAAAAAAATTGAGTTATACTTAGAAAATTTAAATAAAAGTTTAGCTTTAGTAGAGAAAGTTAAAAAATTTAAACTAATTAATGAAGAATTTACAATTGAAAATGGTATGTTAACACCAACTTTAAAACTAAAAAGAAAAAAAATTTTAGAAAAATACAAAGAAGATTTAGAAAAACTTTATTAATTTAAATAATTATTTGATTATAATGCGCATAAATATTAACTTTTTTGCACTTTAAAATATAAAAATTTTTATTTTTTTTTAACTTTGTTTCAAATTTTTAACTTTAATTAAAGAATTGACATAACTTGCATAAAAAAATAAAAATAAACTAATAACGAATCAAATTGATTCGTTTAACTAAAAAAAGGGAGCTAAAGATGCCTAAGAGAAGAAAAAAAGCAAAGAAGGCTAAGAAAAAAGCTAAGAAAAAAGCTAAGAAAAGAAGAAGAAGATAATAACTTAGTATTCTTTATTTAAAACGCTTCTCATAACGATTTACGTGTGAGAGGCGTTTTTTATTCCTCTATATTTTCATCTGCATCTGAAATTGGTTCTTCTTCAGACAATTCTGAGGATTGTGTTTTTGGTGATCCTTGTGGGGGTGTAGGGTTTTTGGATTGACTCTCTAAATTTCTTTTTAAGGCTTTATCCAATTTTTTCTGTGTATCTTCTAAGGAAATGTTAAGCACTATTTGAAATTCAGACAAAATTCTTTCATATGCTTTTTCAAATAATTGACGTTCACTGTAAGACTGATCAACCATTAAGTCATCGCCTTTATTCAAATCTCTCACAACTTCTGCTAGTTCATACACTTTTCCCGAAGAAATTTTTGCTTCATATTCTTGTGCCCTTCTACTCCACATTGACCTTTTTATCTTTGGTTTACTTTTTAGTATTGAGATACATTTATTAACTTGGTTTATAGTAGATAATGGCCTCAAATGAGACTGTTTATTAACTGGGACCATCCCATTAGCTTTGTCTTTCTCGAATTTTATTACATAAGTTTCAACATCAATTCCACCAATATTTATTTTTTTGAATTCTGTGATTTGCCCTACTCCATGTTTCGGATATACAACGAAATCTTTAATTTTATATTCTCTCTTTTCAGTTGCTTGTTTTTTGATTTTGATAATCTCAGGTTTTACCTCATTTATTTTAGATATTCTTAAGCTATCATTTTTTTTTTCTGTAGCTTTGTTTGATACCTTAGAGGTCTTTGATGTGGTGGTTTTTTTTGTTTTTAATCTAGGATTCTTTTTTATGATCTTCTTTTTTATTTTTGTACTTTTTTTTGTATTTTTTTTCTTTTTTATTTTATTTGATTTTTTTTTAAATGTTTTCTTTAAAATATTTTTCAAACTTATTTTGCT
Source organism: uncultured Pelagibacteraceae bacterium (assembly GCA_902623975.1). Classification (GTDB taxonomy): domain Bacteria; phylum Pseudomonadota; class Alphaproteobacteria; order Pelagibacterales; family Pelagibacteraceae; genus Pelagibacter. Next base: position 31,201 of record CACNVR010000007.1, on the reverse strand, counting down.
CATTTTCAAACTTTTTGTGATCCTTCGGTGGATCTTTTTTTTCGTTTATGTTTGGCCAGATTTCAGAATATTTTTTATTAATTTCTAACCATTTCTCACTTCCAGACTCAGTATCAGCAACAATTGCATCAACAGGACATTCTGGTTCACAAACGCCACAATCTATACACTCATCAGGTTTAATTACAAGCATATTTTTACCTTCATAAAAACAGTCAACTGGACATACCTCAACACAATCCATTAATTTGCACTTAATACATTTTTCATTTACCAAGTAAGTCATTAAATATTTTCTTTTTTGATAGCTTCTTTGATATCGCCCATAGTTTTGCTGTCAATGTATAATAGTCCCGCTAGTCTTCTCATTAAACCTGTTTCATATATATCGGCTTCATTATTTGAGTAAATGATTTTCCATAATGATTTAATAATTTCTAATTTATCGGAATCTTTCATTCTTTTTATTTCTTTTGTAAATTCTAATATTTGATTTGAATCTGACTCTATTTTTTTTCCTTCTTGCAATACTTCTTCGATGTTTTCCTTTTTGACACCAATTTGTAAGAGAGTTTTTTCAATTATTTCTTCTTCATCTTTGGAAAAGTCCTGGTCAATTCTTGCAGCATGAATTAACAAAGCTGCAATTTTTTCAAAATTTCCTTTTTTATTTTTATTACTAAAAAACATGCTTTTAACTAAAATTTAAATTTTTTAAGATACCAAAAGGACTTTCTTTTCTTGTTTTTTTACTTAGATTTTTTTGGACATTTTTTTTAGGTAGATACCTAAAAAAAATTTCATTGTTTTTTTCTGATACTCTATAGTTCATATTTTTTAAAAGTTTTTTAAAATTATCTTGATTACACCCTAATAAATTTAACATTTCAGGTTTGACTTTAATTTCTTTTTCGTCTTTTGAATTTATTATTTGCATAAATAATCTTTCCAAAATATCAATTCTTATATAAAAGTTATTAAATTTTTCAAATCCGCAAAGTAACATAAAATTTTTATTTTGAATTTTACTGTCTTCAAGGAAATTTAAACCAAAGGTTGGAGGTTTAAGATCGAAATATTTTTGATTGAAATTTTTCCACAACAATGTTCTTAAAGAAACAGCTTCAGGTTTGATTAATTTGTAAAGAAATACATGATATCTTCCAAATTTTACTCCAAGATCTCGTAAAATCTTTCTTTCATTTTGTCCTAATTCTTTAAGATACTCTGAAACCTGATCTCTTTTTAGAACACCATTATTTTCGTAAAGTTGATATGCTAAAGCTTTAATAGAAGAGTTTTTTTCTTTAAGATTTTTTAAATCAACAAGATTTTTTAAAACAGTATCAATTTTAATTTTTATCCATTTTTCTAAGAAAGAAGCTAATTTATCTTTATAATTTTTTTCCAAAACATCATCAATTATTAACTCAAAATTTGGATTCAAATAGTCTCTTCCAGGAGTTAATTTTGAAATAGGAAATTTGTTCCAATAAATTTTGAAATCATTTTCTAAATTTATTAAACCAGTATCAATAATAATTTGAACTCTTTTTTCAAGTTCGGGCCCAATTGTTTGTCTGGCAGCTTTTTTTAAAGATTTAATATCAGTTTCAGGAGCACCCTTTTTTAAATCTAATATAAGTTTAAGGCCATTAATTTTTCCAATAAATTGATCATCAATAATAACGTCATTATTTTCTAAAATTTTTGTTTTAAATTCCATATCTTGTTTTAGTCCTCTAGCAAGTACACTTGCTCTTTTATCGATAAATGTTCTTGTAAGCTCATTATGAAGTCTATCTGAAAGTTTGTCTTCTAGTAATTTTGTCTTTTCAATCCAATAGTCTTGATTTTCTACCCAATTATTTTTATTTGAAACATAAGACCAAGTTCTCACATTTGCAATTCTATTTGATAAAGAATCTACATTTCCATCTAATTTATCTAATTTTATCAGTTGTAGACGCATATAATCACTAGTAATTTTACCTTTTTTAGTGGTTAAATATTTAAAAACATTTTTAATCACTTCGTAATGATGACCATAAGTTTTTTTAACAAAATCAGGTATTTGACAACACTCCCATAAGATACCTAATTTTTCTGGATTAAATTCTATATTTTGGGAATTTTTATCTCTTAAAAAAAACTTAAGAGCTTTTTCGTCCTCGCATTCGTATATTTTTCGTAACCAGTTTTTATTTGGTTTTTCGTCCAAAGATTTTATCAATGAAGTAGCGTTTTGAAAATTTAAATTGGAGTTTCTCCAAAATAATGATTTAATTTCTTCAAAATTATGATTTTCAATGAGACTCACCTCTTCAGCATTAATTTCTTTACACTCTCCAGTAATACCAAAACTTCCATCATTTAAATACCTACCTGCTCTACCCGCAATTTGACCTATTTCAGATAAATTAAGTTTTCTTAATTTTCGTCCATCAAATTTTTTTAAATTTGAAAAATAAACATGGTCAAGATCCATATTTATTCCCATTCCAATTGCATCAGTAGCAACCAAAAAGTCTACATCTCCTGATTGATAAAGTTCAACCTGTGCATTTCTTGTTTTTGGACTTAAGGATCCCATTACTATTGCTGCACCACCTTTTTGTCTCCGAATTAATTCTGCTATTGCGTAAACTTCCTCAGCTGAAAATGCTATTATTGCTGTTTTTCTGTTAATTCTAGAAATTTTTTTATGACCTGCATATGAAAGTTTTGATAATCTATTTCTATTTATAAACTCCACATCATCATCTAATTTTGAAATAATATATTTGATGGTATTTGACCCCATAAACATAGTTAATTTCTCTCCCCTCATATTAAGTAAGCGATCAGTAAATATATGTCCTCGTTCATGATCTGAACACATTTGAATCTCATCAACACCGACGAATTCTAACTGTCTATCAATGGGCATAGACTCTACGGTGCATAAAAAATATTTAGCATTTACAGGTATTATTTTTTCCTCACCAGTAACTAATGCAACCTTATCAGTTCCAACTTTTTTTATTACTTTGTCATAAACTTCTCTAGCTAATAATCTAAGTGGAAAACCGATCATACCACTTTCGAATGACAGCATTGTCTCAATGGCAAGGTGAGTTTTTCCAGTATTTGTTGGACCTAAAACTGCCGTAATTTTATTTTTACTCATATCTATCTTTAGTATACTCTTTTTTGTACCTACCAGATATAGTTGGTGTTAAAGAACAAAAATAGACTAAAACATGACCGAATCGTAGGACAAAAAGTTCTCATTTAATAAATAATTTTCATTTTAGCATAAGATTAAAATCTCTTAAACTTTATTTGAAATATTTACTTTAATAATGTTACCTTAGTTTTTTAATTTAACAAAATAGGAGGAGAAGAAATGTTTAAAAAATTATTTCAAACTTTCGCAATTGTTTTAATTTTATCGGCTAGTTTTGTCGGTAAAGCAATTTCGTCAGAACTTACTTTTTTCACAATTGGTACTGGTGGAACTGCATATACTTATTATCCTGTAGGAGGAATGATCGCTAATGCAATCTCAAAACCTCCAGGATCTAGAGAATGTGGAAAAGGCGGCAGTTGTGGAGTAGATGGGCTTATAGCTTCGGCTGTATCTTCAAGAGGCTCAGTAGATAACGTTAATGCTATTTTATCTGGATTAAGAAATTCTGGTTTTGCTCAATCAGATGTAGCATACTGGGCTTACACTGGCACAGGAACAATGGAGGGCAAAGAACCAGCTAAAGATCTAAGAACTATTGCTGCATTGTTCGAAGAGCATATTCATTTGGTGACTCTAAAAAATAGTAAAATAAATTCTGTTAAGGATTTAAAAGGTAAAAGAGTTTCTTTAGATGAACCTGGATCAGGAACATATGTTGACGCTCTATTAATCTTAGAAGCTAATGGTTTGTCAGAAAAAGATGTAAAAGCAGAAGCTCTCAAAGGTAATGCTGCAACTGATGCTCTTAGAAATAAAAAAGTTGATGCAATTTTTGTTGTTGCTGGATATCCAACGGGAGCTATTGTTGAATTAGCTTCATCAGTGCCAATAAAACTTGTTCCAATCGATGGTGCTGGAGCAAAAAAATTAACTGACAAGTATGGTTTTTTCTCACAAAGTGATATTCCTTCGGGAACTTATGAGAATGTAAAAACTACTAGTACAGTAGCAGTTGGTGCGCAGTGGTTTACATCTGCAAAAGAAGATGAACAATTAATCTATAATATTACTAAAGCTCTTTGGAATAAAGAGTCACGTAAATTAATGGATGTTGGTCACGCTAAAGGAAAAACTATCACACCAGATACTGCTCTATCAGGAGTTGGTGTTCCTTTACATCCTGGTGCTGAGAAATTTTATAAAGAAGCAGGTCTAATCAAATAGAAACTAATAAATAAAACCCTGGATTTTAATCCAGGGTTTTTTATGGAAAATTTAAAAGAAAATATTAATTTTGAGGAGTTAGAAAAAAAATATGATCCTCAATTATCATTTAGAAAAGTAGGTCCTAAACTTGACCTAGTAATAATAACTTTGTTAGTTTCGATGTCGTTGTACCATTTTTGGGCTTCAGGTTTTGGATTAGTCCGTGAAGTTTTACATAGAGGTATTCATATTTCATATGTCATTGGTTTAGTTTTTATACTTTTTGGTTGGAGAAGGAACAACGTCTATAATGAAAAAAATAGATTTAATTTTTTTTATTTTCAAAATGTCAGTCTACTAGATTATACATTAGCATTCCTAGCTGTATCTTCTGCTTTATATTTACCTTTACTTCCACCTGAAATTTTAGCTCAGAGAGTTGGCAATCCTCAGGCAATCGATGTATTTATGGGTTCCATACTTATTATATTAACACTTGAAGCTGCTCGTAGGTCAGTAGGGCCAACACTTCCTTTAATAAGTATAATCTTTATTTTATTTGCCATATTTGGTCCATATGCTCCTGGTGCACTTAAACATGGGGGAACCTCGTGGTTAGGTTTTGTAAACCATATTTATATAACAAATCAAGGTGTCTACGGAGTTGCTGTTGGAGTAATGGCTCAATATGTCTTTTTATTCATACTTTTTGGAGTTTTAGCAACAAGAGTTGGTTTAGGAAAATTATTTATAGATTTATCAATGCTGATAGCAGGTAAATTTTCAGGAGGTCCTGCAAAAGTTGCTATTTTTTCATCGGCATTTATGGGAACTATATCTGGATCATCTATTGCAAACACAGTAACAACAGGTTCGTTAACTATTCCAGCTATGAAAAAAGTTGGTTATCCCTCTCATTTTTCCGGCGCTGTCGAAGCCGCGTCTTCCACTGGTGGTCAGATTACTCCGCCAATTTTAGGCGCTGCCGCTTTTATAATGGTTGAGTATTTAGAAATTCCTTTGAAAGATATTTTGGCAGCTGCTTTAATACCAGCATTGCTTCATTATTTTGGAATTTTTATTATGGTTCATTTAGAAGCAAAAAAACTTGGGCTAAGAGGTTTATCACAAGAAGAGATGCCTAATTTTTTAGGAGTGGTTAAAGATAATTGGTTATCTCTCTTACCTTTGTTCATTTTAGTTTATTTTATTTTGAGTGGAAGAACGCCTGATTTTGCCGCTATCTATGGAATAATTTCATGTATTGTAATTGGTTTTATTAAACCAAATAATCGACTTAATATAAAAGATCTATGGCTCTGTTTAGCTGCAGGAGCTAAAAATACTTTAGCAGTTGGTGCTGCTGCTGTTTGTGTAGGTATAATTGTTGGTGTAGTTACTCTAACCGGCGTGGGATTTAGACTCGGATTTGTTGTTATTCAGACCGCAGGAGATATAAGTAACTTTTTTTCGAATATTTGGCCAATTTCTTTTTTTTTCATTTGAAGATTTAAGATTATTTTTTTCATTAGTTTTAATAGCTATTTCTTGTATTATAATGGGTGCTGGAATTCCAACGACAGCCACCTATATTATTCTTGTTGCGGTCGCAGCGCCTGCTTTAGCCCAACTAGGTATTGAACCACTAGTTGCACATTTTTTTGTTTTTTATTATGGAGTTTTAGCTGATATTACTCCTCCAGTTGCTTTAGCTGCATACGCAGCCTCTGGTATAGCAAAATCAAATCCATTTAAAACAGGGAATACAGCATTTAGATTGGGTATTGCCAAAGCATTAGTGCCTTTTGTTTTTGTTTATTCACCCTCATTGTTGTTGATAACTGGTGAGTTTCAAACAGATCAATTATTAATTACTTTAGCTGGAACTTTAATTGGTATAGCTTTAATAGGAATCGCATTTTCAGGTTATTGGTTTAGAAATTTAAAAAGTTATGAACAGATTATCATAGGTATAGGATCTTTATTTTTTGTTGCTCCAGGAACAGGCTCTATGATTGTTGGATTTTTAATAATTTTACCTATGCTATTCTTGCAATTTAATAAAAAAGATTAATTTATGTATTAAGTTTTAAGGTTTAATTTTTAAAATTTTCCAAACACCAGAAGCTGATGTTATAATTTTATCATTAGACTTTAGCTCACAAAATAAAAAAACTAATGTTTTTGTTTTTTTTAGAATTTTTACATGACCAACTATCTCGTCCCCGATTTTAGATACTCCAATAAATTTTAGATCTAAAGAAATAGTTACACATGGAGCATTATCTACCGATCGATGCGCTGCTGTTCCCGCTCCTGCATCTACTAGTGCTGATAAGTATCCACCATGCGTTATACCAGCAGCATTTAAATGATTTTCATTAATCTTAGATTTAAATTCGTATTCTGTATTTGAAATATTCCTAAACATAACACCACCGTTGTGTTTCATAAAACCTGGTTTTAAACTAATTTGCTCAAATTTCTCGGACATACATTTTTATAATACAAAAGTTAAAATTAATAAAATTATAAAAATAATTATAAAGAAATATATAACAGACATTTGTAGAGAGGCTTTTAATAACCATTTAAACATAATAAATCCATCATTATGGTGCGCCTGCTAGGAGTCGAACCCAGAACCTCCTGGTCCGTAGCCAAGCGCTCTATCCAGTTGAGCTACAGGCGCGTTTATAATTTTATTTAATTATAGTATATTAATTCTTAGTGTATTTTAATTATAAGACAAATTTAAATTTTAATAGGTATTAAATTGACTGACGTTGTTATTTTAGAAGCAATTAGAACACCAATAGGTTCATATAAAGGCTCATTAAAGAAAATAAGATCTGATCAACTTGGATCAATAGTCATAAGAGAAGTTTTAAAAAGATCTAAATTTAAGGAGGATGAGATAGACGAGGTAATAATGGGACAAGTATTAACTGCAGGCGCTGGACAGAACCCAGCAAGGCAAGCTGCAATAAATGCAGGTATACCAATTTCAAAACCAGCTCATATAGTTAATCAAGTTTGTGGTTCTGGTCTAAGGGCGGTAATATCAGGCTATCAATCAATTAAATTAGGAGAGTCTTTAAGTGTTATTTCTGGTGGGCAAGAAAATATGTCAATTGCTCCTCATTCTATTTTTTATAGAGATGAAAAAATAATTTCAGAAGATAGATTGTCAGATACAATGATCAATGATGGATTAATTGATGCATTTAATAATTACCACATGGGAGTAACTGCAGAAAATGTTGCAAAAAAATTTAATATAACGAGACAAGAGCAAGATGAATTTGCTTTAAATTCTCAAAAAAAAACAGAGATAGCACTTAATAATAATAGATTTTATGATGAGTTAATAAAGATTAATCATGATGGAAATATTTTAGACAAAGATGAACATCCAAGAATTAATTTAAAAATCTCAGATTTAAAAAAATTAAAAACAGTATTCCAAGAAAATGGAAGTGTTACAGCAGGTAACTCATCTGGAATAAATGATGGTGCTGCTGCTTTGTTATTATCATCTTTAGATCTAGCAGAAAAAAAATCAATCAGACCCCTAGCAAAAATAGTATCTTGGGCTTCTATCGGAGTTGATCCTGCTCTTATGGGCCTAGGTCCAATAAAAGCTATTCGCGAGGCAGTAAAAAAAGCAAAATGGAGTTTGGAAGAAATCAATTTATTTGAAATTAACGAAGCTTTTGCTTCCCAAAGTATCGCAGTAATTCGTGAATTAGGTATTGATCAAAAGAAAGTAAATGTAAACGGTGGAGCCATTGCTCTTGGACATCCAATTGGCGCCTCAGGAGCAAGAATACTTGTAACTTTAATACATGAAATGAAAAAACAAAAGAAAGATAAAGGTTGCGCAGCCTTATGTATAGGGGGAGGCATGGGCATTGCTCTCTGTATTGAGAGAATTAAGAATTAATTTTTCCGTACTTATCTTCTAATAAAATTTTTTGAATCCATATTTTAGCATCAATATAAGTGCTAACTTTGGGTTGAATAAGTGTTTTTAATAACTTTTTTATCATTTTTGAAGCATCTATGTAAAGAGTGTCAAAAAATTGAGCAGAATGTGTTAAAATTAGAGTATCTATTTTTTAATGGTGTATAAAACGTAAAAATATGACTGAAAAATTGTTGGTTCCTGATATCGGTGAATTTGAAAATGTTGAGGTAATTGAATTACTCGTAAGAGAAGGACAAGAAATAAAAAAAAACGATCCTGTTGTTACAATTGAAAGTGACAAATCTAGTGTAGAAATTCCGTCAACTTTTTCAGGTAAAATAAAGTCAATTGATGTAAAAGTAGGAGATAAAGTTTCTAAAGGTGATTTACTCCTCCATTTTACAAGTTCTGATCAAATATCTTTAAAACCAGAAGATGTCCCAAAAAACACAGAGAATTTAATTCAAGAAGCTGAAGATTCCTTAAAAAAAAACCAAGAGCAAAAAAAACTAATTCAAAAAACAGAAAAAGAAAATTCTGTAATAACACAGGTTGTGAATGAGGGAGATATTGATCCATTGGAAACAAGTGAGTGGTTGGAATCTCTTTCAGATGTTATTAAAAAAGATGGAAATCATAGAGCCCACTATTTAATTAAGGAACTTATCAATAAAGCCTACATGGAAGGGGCTAATATTCCATATACACAAAATACTCCTTATATAAATACGATCCCTGTAAGTGAGGAAAAAAAATCAAATGGTGATCAAAATATTGAAAGAAGGATAAGATCTTTAATAAGGTGGAATGCTGCTGCGATGGTAGTGAGAGCAAATAAAAAATTTCCTGAACTTGGGGGTCATATAGGAACTTTTGCATCTGCAGCTACTTTATACGATGTTGGAATGAATCATTTTTGGAGAGCCAAAAATAATAAATTTGGTGGAGATCTAGTTTATTTTCAAGGACACAGTGCACCTGGTATGTATGCAAGAGCATTTCTTGAAGGAAGACTAAATGAAAAACAATTAGATAGTTTTAGGCAAGAGGTCAATCCAGGCGGTTTGTCTTCTTACCCTCATCCATGGTTAATGCCAAACTTTTGGCAATTTCCAACTGTTTCAATGGGTTTAGGACCAATGCTAGCCATCTATCAAGCCAGATATATGAAATATTTGATTAATAGGGGTCTTATTAAAGATGAGGGCAGAAAGGTTTGGGCATTTTTGGGTGATGGAGAAATGGACGAACCAGAATCACTAGGTGCGATAGGTTTAGCAGCAAGGGAAAAACTAGATAATCTTATATTTGTTGTTAATTGTAATCTTCAAAGATTGGACGGACCTGTTCGAGGTAATGGAAAAATCATTCAAGAGTTAGAAGGAATTTTTAGGGGCGCAGGATGGAATGTCATCAAGGTGATTTGGGGCTCTTATTGGGATCAATTGTTAGCAAATGACAAAACAGGTCATTTAGTAAAAACAATGAACGAGACAGTCGATGGTGAGTATCAAGCTATGAAAGCGAGAGATGGAGCTTATGTAAGAGAAAAATTTTTTGGAAAATATCCAGAGACTAATGAATTAGTTTCTAGTCTTTCAGATAAAGATATTTGGAGATTGAATAGAGGCGGCCATGATCCTCATAAAGTTTTTGCCGCATACGATAAAGCATCTAAAAATATTGGAAGCCCGACAGTTGTGATTGCTAAGACTATCAAAGGTTATGGAATGGGAAAAAGTGGAGAGAGTGTCAACACTACGCATCAAACGAAAAAACTAGATATAGATGATTTAATGTATTACAGAGACAGGTTTGATGTACCACTTACAGATCAACAAGTAAAAAACATAGAATATTACAAACCAGATCAAAACTCTCCTGAGATTAAGTATCTTAAAGAAAAAAGACTTCAATTAGGTGGTTTCATTCCAGAGAGAACTACCTATGCAAAACCAATTAAGGCACCACCAAAAGACATTTTTGACAACATGAAAGAGTCCACAGGAAAGAAAGAAATGTCCACTACTATGGCTTTAGTTCGAATGCTTACAAATCTTTTAAGAGATAAAAATGTTGCTCCAAGATTGGTGCCAATTATCCCCGATGAAGCTAGAACATTTGGTATGGAAGGTTTTTTCCAAAAGATTGGTATTTATGCTCACGAAGGCCAAAAATACGAACCAGAAGATTCTGCACAATTAAGTTCTTATAGAGAGGAAAAAAGCGGACAAGTTTTAGAGGAAGGAATTAATGAAGCCGGCGCAATGTCTTCTTGGATCGCGGCAGGAACCTCATACACAAATCATGATATTGAAATGATACCTATTTATCTTTTTTACTCGATGTTTGGATTTCAAAGAGTTGGAGACCTTGCATGGGCTGGTGCGGATAGTCAGTCTAGAGGATTTTTAATTGGAGCTACAGCTGGAAGAACAACTTTAGCTGGTGAAGGACTGCAGCATCAAGATGGTCACAGTCATCTTATGGCATCAACAATTCCAAACTGTGTATCATATGATCCAACCTTCCATTATGAATTAGCAGTTATTTTTAGAGATGGATTAAAAAGGATGCATGAAAAAAAAGAGAATATTTTCTACTACGTTACAACTATGAATGAAAATTATCCTCACCCAGCTATGCCCAAAGATAAATCTTGTGAAGAAGGAATTTTAAAAGGAATGTATAAAATTAAAGAATTTAATAAATATAAAAAAACTAAAATCCAATTTTTGGGATCTGGTACAATTTTAAGAGAAATGATTGCAGGCGCTGAAATATTACAAAAAGAATATCAAATAGATAGTGAAATTTGGAGTGTAACAAGTTTTAATGAGTTAAGAAGAGACGGTCTAGAAGTAGAAAGATATAATCTTTTAAATCCAGACAAAGAACCAAAAAAGTCTTATGTTGAAAAATGTTTAGGTAAAACGGAAGGACCTATTTTGGCCGCTTCAGATTACATGAGAATGAATTCAGATCAAATTAGACCCTATATAAATAAAAGTTTTTATTCATTAGGAACAGATGGTTTTGGACGAAGTGACACTAGAAAAAATTTAAGAAATTTTTTTGAAGTTGATAAGGAACATGTTGCTACTTATGGATTAAGTGTATTAGCTAAAGAACAGCTTATAGCATCGAAGTACGCTAAAGAGGCAATCAAAAAATACAAAATAGATATTAATAAACCGATGCCAACAAAATTATAATGTCAGAAATTGAAATAAAAGTACCAAATATCGGAGATTTCAAAGATGTAGAAGTGATTGAGGTTTTAGTTTCTGAGGGTCAAACTCTAAAAAAAAATGATCCTTTAATAACAATAGAGAGTGACAAATCTAGCGTAGAAATTCCTTCAAATTTTGATGGAAAAATTAAAACTTTAAAAACGAAGGTGGGAGATAAAGTTTCAGAGGGTGACTTAATCTTAATTTTAGAAAATATTAACGAAGTACAGGAAAAGGTTGAAAAAAAACCAGAAATTAAAAAAGAGATTAAAAAAACTCAAGAAATAAAATTAGAGACTCAAAAAATATCAACTAATCAAAATAAAGTTTTAAATATATCGTCTGCTAGTCCAAAGGTTCGAAAATTTGCAAGAGAGCTTGGGGTAGATATTAATCAAGTTGCAGGTAGTGAACGCAAAGGTAGAGTTATTGAGAGCGATATAAAATTATTTGTAGCTTCGAAATCTAATAACGTAGTTAATAATGAGAATAAAAGTAATGAAAAAACAAAACAAGAATACTCTCACTCAGAATTTGGAGAAGTAGAAATTAAAGATATACCAAGAGTTAAAAAATTATCATCAAAATACTTGATGAATTCTTGGACTAATATTCCTCATGTTACCAATCATGATGAGGCAGATATCACAGAGCTGGAGGAATTTAGAACATCGCTGACTGATATATATACTGGAGAAAGAAAAAAAATTACACCTTTAGCCTTTATTGTCAAAGCTTTGACCGCTTCATTGAAAAAATTTCCTAATTTTAATAGCTCTATCGACGATATTGATGGTGGAAAAATGACTGTCAAAAAATATTATCATATTGGGATAGCTGTTGATACTCCGCATGGTTTAATGGTTCCTAAATTAAGAAATGCAGACAATAAAAATATTAATCTTATAAGTTCAGAACTTAAAAATCTTAGTGATCAATGCAGAAATCTTAAAATTGATAAAAAAGAATTATTTGGTGGATCTATGACAATAACAAGTCTAGGTGGAATTGGAGGATCGTTTTTCACACCTATTATTAATTTTCCTGAAGTTGCGATATTAGGAATTGGAAGATCTGAAAAAAAACAAGTTTTTTTTGATGGAAAATTCGTTACAAGAACTATGTTGCCTTTATCATTGTCTTATGATCATAGAATTATTGATGGAGCAGAAGCCGCTCGTTTTAACAATGAGTTAAAAGAAAATTTAGGAAAAAATTTTGCTTACAAATTAGCAGTCTAAAATAGATTATGTCAAAAACAGTCTCATTATTAAGTGCATTATTATGTACATTTATTTGGGGAACCACTTTTATTGCCCAGGATACAGGTATGGACAATATAGGACCTTTCACTTTCAACGCTGTAAGATTTTTTGTTGGATTTTTGGCAATTGTTCCTCTTGCATTTTTATTTGAGGTAAAAAAATTTAAATCAGAGTTTAAATTAGACTTTAAAACATTTACTGTACTATCTTTTTTGATTGGATTATCACTTTTTTTAGGTTCAGCATTACAACAAGTTGCTCTTTTGTATACAGATGTAGCTAACGCAGCATTTTTCACTATTTTTTATGTACCAATGGTGCCAATAATAATTTTTCTATTTAAAAAAAAATCAATACATTGGAGTGTGTGGCCTTCTGTAGTTTTATGTTTAATTGGTGGTTATCTACTTACCAATTTTCATGACGCAACAGTAAGACTTGGAGATACTCTTGTAATATTAGGAGCTTTGTTTTGGAGTACACATATAATATTTACTGGGATGATAATTTCAAAATACAATACCCCTCTAACAATAGGAGCTATACAAACATTATTAGTTGCACTTTTTTCTTTTATAATTGGTTCGATCTATGAGGAATTTGTATTTAAAAATATATTGAATGAGATAGATTCAATTTTATATGCTGGAATTTTGTCTGGTGGTTTTGCTTTTGTTTTGCAAATATATGCGCAAAGAAATATCGATCCAGCACCTGCAGCAATTATTTTTTCTCTGGAAGGGGTTTTTGCAACCATAGCAGCCTGGTTTTTATTAAATCAGATATTAGGGATTAATAATATATTAGGATGTTTCTTTATACTAGGTGGAGTTCTATTATCCCAGTTATTGCCAATAATGAAAAAGCAGTATTAGAAATATATTATAAAGAGTATAAAAAAAGATATTAGTACTCTATAAGCCACAAAAACATTAAGGGAAAATTTTTTTATATAATGTAAAAAATATTTTATTGTTATAAACGAAAATATAAATGAAAAAATTACCCCTAATATCAACGTGAGGCTGAAATCAATAGATTGTTGCAATGCATCTTTTAAACCAAGCAAACTTGCTCCTGCTAAAGCAGGTATAGATAAAAGAAAAGCAATTTTACTAGAGTCAAATCGATTAAACTTTAAAAACCTAGCAGCTGTTATAGTTATTCCAGCTCTACTTACACCTGGAACTAGGGCAAGTATTTGAAATAGACCAATAAATAAAATTGATTTTAGACTCAGATCCATTGATATATTTTTATTTGATTTTTGTTGGTCAGAAAAAAATAAGATAAAAGCAAAGAATAAAGTTGTTATTGCGATAATCTTCATATTTCTAAGATGATAAATAAGTTCTGTAGCGTGTAAAACATAGCCGAAAATAATCAGTGGAATAGAGCCGACAAGGATAAGATATAGAAGTTTTTTGTTATTCTTGAGATCAAATAGATCTTTCTTAAAGTAAAATATGATTGCAACCAAAGAGCCTAAATGAAGACTTATATCAATCAATAATGAGTTAGTTTTAAAGCTGTAAAAGTTCGAAACTAAAATTAAGTGAGCAGAGGAGCTTATAGGTAAAAATTCAGATATTCCTTGAACAGCGGCTAGAATTAGGATTTCTATAAATTCTTGAAACATATAAGTGTCGTAACTTAAAAAATATTGATTTTAAACACTTCCATTTAATCATATTAGGTATGCAAAAAATAAATTTAATAGATTTTAAGCTATATATTTGTTAAATTAGGTCAGTATATTTGACCTAAATAATTCTTTTACTAATAAATACAATGTATATTTTGCCTAAAATTTTGAAAAAATTATGAATGATAAAATGCTTAAATTTACTAAAATAGGTCAACAAACACCACCTAAAAGAAAAGTTAATAGTCGAAAAAATGATTTTAATGAAATTTACGATGATTTTATTACTCAAAAAGCACAAGAACAATCAAGTAGATGCTCACAATGTGGAGTTCCCTTTTGTCAAGTACACTGTCCTTTAAGCAATAATATACCAGATTGGCTTAAGCTAACTTCTGAGGGAAGATTAAAAGAGGCTTATGAACTTTCACAAAGCACTAATAACATGCCAGAAGTTTGTGGAAGAATATGTCCCCAAGACAGATTATGCGAGGGTAATTGTGTAATTGAGCAATCAGGTCACGGTACAGTAACAATTGGATCTGTAGAAAAATATATTACCGACAGTGCTTGGGAAAAAGGCTGGGTAAAACCTATTTCAGTAAAGTTTGAGAAAGATCAAAGTGTTGGAATAATCGGAGCAGGTCCAGCGGGGTTAGCAGCTGCAGAACAATTAAGAAAAAATGGTTACAAAATAACTGTGTATGATCGGTATGATCGAGCGGGTGGTTTATTAATTTACGGAATTCCAAATTTTAAATTAGAAAAACATGTTGTCGAAAGAAGAACTAAACTTTTAAAAGATGGTGGTATTGAATTTATTCAAAACTTTGAGGTAGGCAAGGATGCAACACTAGAACAATTAAGAAAAAAACATAATGCAATTTTGATAGCAACTGGTGTTTACAAACCAAGAGAGATAGATTTGCCTGGTAATGACTTAGATAATATTTTTCCTGCAATGGATTTTTTGACAGCTTCAAATAGAAAAGGTTTAGGCGATAAAGTAGAGTTATTTGACAAAGGTACTCTTAATGCTGAAGGAAAAGATGTTGTAGTTATTGGTGGTGGAGACACAGCAATGGACTGTGTAAGAACGTCTATAAGACAAAAGGCTAATTCAGTAAAATGTCTTTACAGAAGAGATAAAGAAAATATGCCTGGATCATCTAGAGAAGTTGCTAACGCTGAGGAAGAGGGTGTTCAGTTTGTTTGGTTATCCAGTCCAAAAGAATTTAAAGGAAAAAATAAAATTGAGAGTTTAATAGTTGATAAAATTAAATTAGGTGAACCTGATGATTCCGGAAGAAGAAGACCAGAGATTAAAGAGGGATCTGAATTTGAAATAAAGACCGACATGGTTATAAAAGCTCTAGGTTTTGATCCAGAAAACTTACCGTTATTATTCGATTCTCATGAATTGCAAGTAACAAGATGGGGTACAATAAAAACAGATTTTGATACAATGGAAACAAATTTAGAAGGAGTTTTTGCAGCTGGAGATATAGTTAGAGGAGCGTCATTAGTTGTTTGGGCAATTAAAGATGGTAGAGATGCAGCTGTATCAATTAAAGATTATTTGCAAAAAAAAGAATTTGAGAAGACAAGAGTAGCTTAATGAAAGAATATAAGAAAAATTTAGAGCTGCTTACAAAAAACCATGTTTACTCAAAAGAAATGGAACATGATGCATGTGGTGTTGGGTTAATAGCATCAACAGAGGGAAGAAAATCTAGAACTATTGTAGAGTTTGGAATTGAGGCCTTAAAAGCAGTATGGCATCGTGGAGCAGTAGATGCAGATGGTAAAACGGGAGACGGTGCTGGAATCCATTTGGAAATACCGAGAGATTTCTTTATCGAAAAAATAGAAGTCACAGGTCACAATTACGATAATTCTGAAATATGTGTAGGCATGATTTTTTTGCCTAGAAATGACTATTCATCACAAGAGACTTGCAAAACGATTGTTGAAAGTGAATTAACTAAAAATGATTTTAGTATCTATGGTTGGCGTCAAGTCCCAGTGAATCCTAAAGTTTTAGGTGAAAAAGCATTTCAAACAATGCCAGAAATTATTCAAGTTTTATTTAAGTCTAACAATCAAAATTTATTAGATAAAGAGTTAGAAAGAAAAATCTATGAAACTAGAAAAAAAATAGAAAACAAAGCTTTTAATTTATCATTAAATAATTTTTATATTTGCTCTATTAGTTCTAAATCAATTATTTATAAAGGAATGTTTTTAGCCGAAGCTATTTCAGATTTTTTTTTGGATTTAAAAGACAAAAGATTTGTTTCTAGGTATGCAATTTTTCATCAAAGATTTTCAACCAATACTGCACCAAGTTGGAGCTTGGCTCAACCTTTTAGAGCCATCGCTCATAATGGAGAGATAAATACTTATAAAGGAAATAAAAATTGGATGAAAGTGCACGAGCAAGAGATGAGTAGTCCTCTTTTTTGTGATGTTGAAAATTTAAAGCCTGTAATACAAAAAGGTGTTTCGGATTCTGCCGCTTTAGACAACGTATTTGAATTATTAAATAAATCAGGCCAACCAGCACCTTTAGCAAAATTGATGTTAGTTCCAGATGCTTGGTCCAAAAAAAATAAAACACTTCCAAAAAATCACCAGCAATTATTTAATTTTTTAAATAGTACTATGGAACCCTGGGATGGACCAGCTGCATTAGCTGCTACAGATAACGAATGGGTAATTGCTGCGAATGATAGAAATGGCTTGAGACCTTTGAGATACGCGATCACAAAAGACAAACTTCTTTTTGCTGGATCTGAAACTGGAATGATTGAATTAAATGAAAAAAAAATTCTTTCAAAAGGAAGATTGGGACCTGGTGAAATCATTGGAGTTAGAATCGAGAAAGGCAAAGTTTTTTCTAACGATCAGATCAAAGATTTTTTAGCGAAAGAATACAAACATTTTAATTCTCAAATAATAGATCTTGATGAAAAATTATCTATTTCTAATGAGAAAAATCATTTTAATGGTGAAGATTTAAGAAAAAGACAACATACTTTTGGGATAAGTCTTGAGGATTTAGAATTAATTTTACACCCTATGGCAGAGGATGCAAAAGAGGCAACTGGCTCTATGGGTGATGATACTCCCTTGGCTGTTCTTTCAGATAAATATAGACCTCTTTATCATTATTTTAGACAAAACTTTAGCCAAGTAACTAACCCACCAATTGACTCTCTTAGAGAAAACAAAGTAATGAGTCTAAAAACTAGATTTGGTAATTTGGGCAACATCCTAGATTTTGATACTTTAACAAAAGAAAATATTTATGTTTTAAACAGCCCTATATTGTCAAATTCTCAATTTAATAAGTTTATAAATTTTTTTGGTAAAAACTCATTATTGATTGATTGTACTTTTTCAAATGAGGAAAATTTATTTACAGCCATCCAAAGAATACAAAAAGAGGCTGAAATCGCAGTTAGACAAGGTGTAACGCAATTAATACTAAGTGATAAAAATTTATCATCTGAAAAGATGCCTATGCCCATGCTATTATGTATTGGATCTATCAATACCTTTTTAATTCAAAAAAAGCTGAGGGGTTATGTCTCAATAAATGTTCAATCTGGAGAAGCACTAGATACACATTCATTTGCAACATTAATTGGAGTTGGTGCTACTACAGTCAATCCATATCTAGCATTTGATAGTTTATATCAAAGACATGAAAAGAAATTATTTGGTCAATTTAGTTTTGATGAATGTGTGTTGAGATATATAAGATCTGTAAATGCCGGTCTTCTGAAAATAATGTCAAAGATGGGAATTTCTGTATTAAGTTCTTATAGAGGAGGTTGTAATTTCGAAACTGTTGGATTAAGCAGAACAATTGTTAATGATTATTTTCCAGGTGTGACATCAAAAATATCAGGTATAGGACTAACAGGTATAGAAAAAAAAATTCGTCAAATACATAAAGAAGCTTTTGAAAATACAGACACTGTTCTACCGATTGGAGGAATTTATAGATACAGAAAGAATGGTGAAACACATCAATATCAAGGAAGATTAATCCACCTACTTCAAAGCGCAGTAGGTTCAAACTCATATTCTACATATAAAAAATATGCTGAGGGAATATATAATTTACCTCCAATAAATTTAAGAGATTTAATTAATTTTAGAAAAAAAAAATTAGGCCCACCTGTGGATCTGTCTGAAGTTGAGCCAATAGAAGAAATTTTAAAAAGATTTGGAAGTGGAAGCATGTCTCACGGTGCATTATCAAAAGAAGCTCATGAAACATTAGCTATAGGAATGAATAGAATTAAAGGTGCTTCATGTAGTGGAGAAGGAGGTGAAGATGAAAAAAGATTTAAAATTTTAGACAGTGGTGATAGCGCAAATTCAAGAGTGAAACAGATTGCTTCAGCAAGATTTGGTGTAACTATTAATTACCTAAATAATTGTAATGAAATTGAAATTAAGATTGCTCAAGGTGCTAAGCCTGGTGAGGGTGGTCAATTACCTGGTTTTAAAGTAACTGACGAAATAGCAAAATTAAGACACTCTACTCCGGGAGTGACCTTGATATCTCCACCACCACATCACGATATTTATTCAATAGAGGATTTAGCTCAATTAATTTACGACCTTAAACAAATAAATCCAAAAGCAAGGATTGGTGTTAAATTAGTAGCATCATCTGGGGTTGGAACAATTGCTGCTGGAGTAGCAAAAGCAAAAGCTGATATTATTTTAATTTCAGGACATAATGGTGGAACTGGTGCCACACCACAAACAAGTGTGAAATATGTAGGTATACCTTGGGAAATGGGACTGACAGAGGCTAATCAAGTTCTTACTTTAAATAACTTAAGACATAAAGTTACATTGAGAACTGATGGTGGAATTAAAACTGGAAGAGATGTTGTAATTGCTGCTATGATGGGAGCAGAAGAGTATGGTGTAGCAACAACAGCTTTAGTGGCAATGGGCTGTATTATGGTAAGACAATGTCACTCAAATACTTGTCCTGTTGGAGTATGTACCCAGGATGAAAAATTAAGAGAAAAGTTTTCTGGTACACCAGACAAAGTTGTTAATTTATTTAAATTCATAGCATCAGAAGTTAGAGAAATTTTGGCAGAAATAGGGTTTAAATCCTTAAATGAAATAATTGGAAGAACAGATTTATTAATGCAGGTAAGCAAAGCTTCACCTAATTTGGATGATTTAGATTTAAATCCATTATTTGTGCAAGCAGATCCTGGAATTAATAAAAGATATTGTGAAACACCTGAAATTAATTCTGTACCTGATACACTTGATCAAGAAATATGGCCAGAGATAGAAAAATGTTTAGATAATTCTGAATTTATTGATAAAGAATTTTTAATAAAAAATACTAATAGAGCAGTTGGGACAAGGATTTCTTATCATTTATATAAAAAATATGGATATGAAAAATTAGATGAAAACTTTTTAACTTTAAATTTTAAAGGATCGGCAGGACAATCATTTGGCGCTTTTGCATGTAAAGGACTAAAACTTAATTTAAAAGGTGACGCTAATGATTATGTTGGAAAGGGTTTGTCTGGAGCCACAATTTCAATTAAGCTTCCAGATGAGAGTAACTTAATTTCAAATGAGAATACAATTATTGGGAATACAGTCCTTTATGGAGCAACCTCAGGTAAACTTTTTGCAGCAGGTCAGGCAGGAGATAGATTTGCAGTAAGAAATTCTGGAGCAATTACGGTTATTGAAGGATGTGATTCTAATGGTTGCGAATACATGACTGGGGGTACAGCGGTAATTTTAGGTAATGTAGGAGACAATTTTGCTGCTGGTATGACAGGTGGTATGGCGTTTATTTATGATAAATCAAAAGAATTTGAAAAGAAAATAAACTCAGAGTCGGTTGTTTGGCAAAATATTGAACAAGATTATTGGAAAAGTTATTTAAAAGATTTAGTACAAGAACATTATTATGAAACTAAATCAGAGTTATCAAAAAAGATAATTGACAACTATGAAGAAGAAATTCAAAATTTTATACAAGTTTGCCCTAAAGAAATGTTAGATAAACTTGAGCACCCTATTAGTTACGGCCCAAAAATTAAAGAAGTTAGCTAATAAATAATTTGAGTTCTTTTTTTATCAAACTTAAATATTTTGGTGAAGAAAGGCTATGATCACCATTTTTAATTACTATTAATTTTTTTTTTGCAGTTTTAAAAATTTTTAAGATTTTTTTCGAATAAATAACAGGGACAGACTCATCTTTGCTTCCATGGATCATTACAATCTTTATATTATGAATAATCTTTTTATGAAGTATCTTATTTTTTCTTCCATCTTTAATAAGTTGATACGATATTGGATATTCATATTTGCCATGTTTCAAATAAATAATTCCATTTTTTTTAATTTCTTTTTTCATTTTTTTTGAAAACTTTTTCCACATTAGATTCTCTAAAAATTCAGGAGCAGAACCAATTCCTAAGAAGCCTATAATTTGTTTTTTAAAATATTTAAACTGATTTAAAGAAATCCAAGAACCCATACTTGAGCCAATTAGAATCATTTTATTTTTTTTTACAACTCTTTTAATTAATATATTTACGTCTTTGCTCCATCTAGAGATATTACCATCAATGAATTTACCTGATGATTTACCATGACCGTAATATTCTAGTGCTAAAAATCCAAGATTGTTTTTTTTTGCAAAATCATGAAATGCTTTAGGTTTTTTTCCCTCTAAATCTGACATGAATCCATGTAAAAAAACAATGTAAATTGCATCTTTCTTTGAATTTTTTAAATATCTGATTTTTCTTTGTTTAGTGATTTTGAAATAATTGAAAATAGTCATAAAAGTTTATTAGTTTAATCTAATATTATATAATCAAATTATATGTCGTTTAATATAAAAGTTTTGCAAGTTATACCTGAATTAGGTTATGGAGGAGCTGAAACTGGGTGTTATGATATTGCTCATTACTTACCTGAAAATAACTGTAAATCTTTTATTGTTACTAGTGGAGGAGATTTATTAAAATTTGTTGATAAAAAAAAAGTGAAGATAATTAGATTGCCGGTTAAAAGTAAAAATCCATTTCTCATATTACTTAATAGTATAGTCTTAGTTGGAATTATTTTATGCTTTAATATCACTATAGTTCACGCTAGAAGTAGAGCCCCAGCTTGGTCATGTTTAATTGCCACTAAACTGACAGGAAGAAAATTTGTTACAACGTTTCATGGTACATATAATTTTAGTGGAAAGATAAAAAAATTTTATAATTCTGTGATGGTAAGATCTGACTTAATCATTGCAGGTTCAAATTTTATTTTTTCTCATATTAAAGAAAATTATTCAGAATATTTGAAATCTTCCAAAAAATTTCTTGTAATATTTAGAGGAATAAATATCGATTATTTTGATGCTTCTACGAAGCTGGAAAGTGATGAAAAAAAACTTTTAAAAGATTGGAAAATTAATAAAGAAAAAAAGATTATATTGATGCCCGGAAGACTTACACATTGGAAAGGGCAAGAATTATTTATAGAAGCAATAAATTTAGTTAAAGTTGAACTAGGTTATGAGGCTTTTCATGCAGTTATTTTAGGCAGTGATCAAGGAAGAGATTTATTCAAAAAAAAATTAATTCGCTTAACAGAGCAGCATCATTTAACAAATCAAGTTAAGTTTATTGATAATTGTAGAGACATGGCCTTAGCATATAAAATTTCTGATATTGTTGTTTCTGCATCTGTAGAACCAGAAGCCTTTGGACGAGTTGCTGTCGAAGCTCAATCAATGAAAAAATTGATTATCGCTAGTAATATAGGTGGTTCAAATGAAACAATAATCGATGAAAAAACTGGTTTTTTATTCGAATCTGGTAACGCAAAAGCTTTAAGTAAAAAAATTGTAAGAGCTTTAACAATGGATGAATCATCATTAGATTTAATGGGTAAAGAGGGAAGAAAGAATATAATTAAAAAATTTAATGTTGAAAAAATGTGTTTTTCTACATATTCAGAGTATAAAAGACTACTAAATTAAATGCCGATAATAACATTACCAGATGGAAACAGCTTAGACTTCCCAAAAAAAGTCACTGGTTTAGAAGTGGCCCAAAAAATTAGCAAATCTCTTGCTAATCAAGCAATGGTCATAAGTATTAATGGAGAATTAAAAGATCTAGATTCCATAATTGAAAAAGATTGTTCTGTAAAAATATTTACTTCTAAAAATAAGGAAGGTTTGGAGACAATTAGGCACGATACAGCTCATATTTTGGCTATGGCAGTTCAAGAATTGTATCCAGGCACGCAAGTAACAATAGGACCAGTAATTGAAAATGGCTTTTATTATGATTTTGCCAGAAAAGAACCTTTTACTGAAGAAGATTTGAAAAAGATTGAGGAAAAAATGAGAGAAATTGTTGATCGAGATGAAAAAACAAAAAAAGAAATTTGGGATAGAGAAAAAGCAATTCATCACTTTAAAAAAAAAGGAGAAATCTATAAGGCAGAATTAATTAAGAGCATTCCTAAAGATGAAGAAGTTTCTATATATTTCCATGGAAAATGGCATGATTTGTGTAGAGGGCCTCATTTATCCTCAACAGGTAGAGTCGGTAAATTTTTTAAATTAACTAAGGTCTCTGGTGCATATTGGAGAGGAGATTCTAAGAATGAAATGCTTCAAAGAATTTATGGAACAAGTTGGGCAAATAAAAAAGATTTGGATGACTATTTAAAAAGACTTGAAGAAGCTGAAAAAAGAGATCATAGAAAATTAGGCAAGGAGATGGATTTGTTTCATTTTAGAGAAGAGAGTCCAGGGTCAGTTTTTTGGCACGAAAAAGGGTGGGCGTTGTTTCAAAAATTAATTGATTATATGAGAATGAAGCAAGATATTGCCGGCTATAAAGAAATAAATACTCCTGAAGTTTTAGATAGAACTTTATGGGAAAAATCTGGGCATTGGGAAAAATTTGGTGCGAATATGTATACCTCAACCACTCCTGACGAAAAAGTGTTTGCTATCAAGCCAATGAATTGCCCAGGTTGTGTTGAGGTTTTTAATCAAGGTTTAAAAAGTTATAAAGACTTACCACTCAAAATGTCAGAATTTGGTAAAGTTCATCGTTATGAACCATCAGGGGCTCTTCATGGTTTATTAAGAGTAAGGGCGTTTACACAAGATGATGCTCATATATTTTGTACGGAAGATCAAATAACAGAAGAATGCTTAACAGTTACTAATCTTATTTTAGAAATTTATAAAGATCTTGGTTTTGAAAATGTAATTCTAAAGTATTCAGATAGACCAAGTTTAAGAGTTGGTGACGATAATGTATGGGATAAAGCTGAAACTGCACTTTTAGAAGCAGTTAAAGCTACAAAATTAGAATACACAATTAATAAAGGCGAAGGTGCATTTTATGGACCCAAAATTGAGTTTGTTTTAAGAGATGCAATTGGAAGAGATTGGCAATGTGGCACACTACAAGTCGATTTTAATTTACCTGGCAGATTAGGTGCTTCATATGTAGACAAAGATGGAGGAAAAAAAGTACCTGTAATGTTACACAGAGCTTTGTTCGGTTCTCTTGAGAGATTTATTGGAATTTTAATTGAAAATTATGCTGGTAAATTTCCCTTCTGGATTTCACCACTCCAAACTGTTGTAATACCGATTTCTGAAGAATTTGATGATTATGCAATTGAAGTTTCTAAAAAAATTAAAAATGTTGGTATAAGTTCTATTGTTGATTTAAAAAAACATAACCTAAATTATAAAATAAGAGATCATTCTTTAGCAAAAATACCTCTTTTATTAATTTGTGGTAAAAAAGAAGTTGACAGTAACTCAGTAACCATTAGAAGATTGGATTCAAGTAAACAAGAAAATATGGAATTAAGAACGTTCTTAAAAAAATTCTCTGCTTTAAACAAAGCATCTTCAAACTAAGTGGTAGATTTTAAACAAAACTATTTTCAAAGAAGAACTAAGGACAAAGGTCCAAGATCTAACAATAGGATTTCATCCCCAGAAGTTCAGGTAATTGGTAACGATGGTAAAAATCTTGGGATCATTAATACCAATGAAGCAATAGTAATGGCAAAGAATCAAGGTTTAGATTTGATAGAAATTGCTCCAAATGCCAATCCACCAGTTTGTAAAATTATGGATATGGGCAAATACAAATACGATGCTCAAAAAAAAGCCAACTTGGCAAAAAAGAAACAGAAAATTATTGCTCTTAAGGAAATAAAGATGCGACCGGTAACTGAAACTCATGACTATGAATTTAAAGTGAAAAATGCAAAAAAATTTATTGCAAAAGGTGACAAAGTTAAATTCACTATTAGATTTAAAGGACGAGAACTTCAACACTCACATTTAGGAAATGAGTTAATGACAAAAATAAAAGAAGATATGAAAGATATTGGGAAGGTCGAATTGCACCCTAAGTTTGACGGAAAGCAAATGATAATGGTAATTCAACCTTTATAGGCTTTAATATAGGTTGTAAATTTTCAACATTCTTTGTATAAACTCGTCCAATTATGCCAAAATTAAAAACAAAAAGCTCAGCAAAAAAAAGGTTTAAAATCTCAGCAAGAGGAAAAGTTATAATGGCCCAAGCTGGAAAGAGACATGGCATGATAAAAAGAACTAATTCCCAAATTAGAAAATTAAGAGGTACTACTACGATGTCAAAACAAGATGGTAAAATTGTAAAATCGTACATGCCTTACAGTTTAAGAGGTTAAAATGGCAAGAGTTAAAAGAGGTGTAACAAGTAGAGCTAAGCATAAAAAAGTTTTGAAAGCTGTTAAAGGTCAGTGGGGTAGAAGAAAAAACACTATTCGAGTTGCTAAGCAAGCAATGGAAAAAGCTATGCAATATGCCTACAGAGACCGAAGAAATAAAAAAAGAGATTTTAAATCTCTTTGGATTCAAAGAATTAATGCTGGGGTTAGAGCAGAAGGTTTGACATATTCTAAGTTTATTAATGGATTAAATAAATGTGGAATAAAAATTGATAGAAAAATTCTAGCTGAGATAGCCTATGATAGCCCAGAAGCCTTTAAAACTATCGTTCAAAAAGCTCAATCAGCTTTAAATTAATCTTCGCTATTGTTTTATTTCTCTGAAGAAATAATCTGTAAAAATGTCAGATCTTAAAAAAATAAAAGATGAATTTCTTTCAAAGCTTAGTGGAAAATTAGATATTTCAGAAATAAACCAAATTAAATCTGATCTATTTGGAAAAAGTGGATTAATTTCAACTCAATTTAAAAAGATCGGAACAATTGCAGAGTCAGAGAGAAAAAAATTTGCCTTTGACTTAAATATAATTAAAGATGAACTCCAGGATTTAATAAATTCAAAAACAAATGAACTTAAAAGTGCTGAAATTAATGAGAAATTAGAAAAAGAAAAAATTGATATTACATTACCAGAAAGATCATTTGTTCGAGGAAAAATTCATCCAGTATCACAAACGATCGATGAAATATCATCTATTTTTTCTGAAATAGGTTTTAGCGTTGAAGAAGGACCAGACGTTGAGAATGAATATAATAATTTCACAGCTTTAAATACTCCTGAAAATCATCCTGCTAGGGATATGCATGATACGTTCTATCTAGATGAAAAAAAACAAAATTTATTGCGAACACATACATCTCCAGTTCAAATCAGAACTATGATCAAAAATAAACCACCTTTTAAAATTATCGCACCGGGAAGAACTTATAGATCGGATAGTGATCAAACTCATGCTCCTATGTTTCATCAAGTTGAGGGTTTGCATATAGATAAAGACATTAATATGGGCCACTTAAAAGGATGTTTAAATTATTTTATCAAAGAGTTTTTTGAGGTAGATAAAATTAAGATGAGATTTAGACCTAGTCATTTCCCTTTTACAGAACCATCTGCTGAAGTTGATATTGGATACGAGATGAAAGATGGAAAAATTATAATAGGAGAAGGAAATAAATGGTTAGAGATTTTAGGATGTGGAATGGTTCATCCCAATGTTTTAAAAAATGTTAAAGTAGACCCATCAAAGTTTCAGGGATACGCATTTGGTATTGGGATAGATAGACTTGCTATGCTGAAATATGGAATCAATGACTTGAGAGCTTTTTTTGATTGTGATTATCGATGGTTGAATCATTTTGGATTTGATCCATTGGATGTACCTACGAATTATAGAGGTCTCAGTCGATGAAAATAACATTTGATTGGTTAAAAGATCATCTAAAGACAAATCTAAAAGAAAAAAACCTTTTAGAGCAACTTACCAATATTGGTCTTGAAGTAGAGAGTGTAGAAAGTCTTTCTGGTGATAATGAATTATTCAAAGTAGCTGAAATTATAAAAACTGAAAAACATCCAAATGCAGATCGACTTAAAGTTTGTGACGTAAATATTGGAAAGAAAGAAATTAAAAAAGTTGTATGTGGTGCAGAAAATGCAAAAGAAGGATTGCTTACTATATATGCTCCTCCAGGTGCTATTATTCCTAAAACCAAGACAAAATTAGTAGTCGCTAAAATAAGAGGTGTTACTTCTTACGGAATGCTTTGTTCAGAGTCTGAATTAAATCTGTCTGATGAAAGTGATGGGATTACTGAATTAACCAAGGAATTTAGAAAAAATATTGGTAAAAGTTATTTTTCAAAATCAAAATCAAATCTTATTGATCTATCTATAACACCTAATAGACCAGACTGTCTTGGAGTTAGGGGAATAGCTAGAGATCTAGCTGCATCAGGTTTTGGAAAGTTAGTAGATTTAGGGGAAAAAAAAATTTATTCAAAAAATAGACACACCTTAAAAATAAAGATTAATAAGGAAAGAGTTCAAGGATGTACTGCATTTGGAAGCTGTTTGATAACAAATGTGAAAAATTCTGAAAGTCCTAAATGGCTTAAAGATAAGTTAATTTCTATTGGTCAAAAACCAATCTCAGCAATAGTTGACATTACAAACTATGTTATGCTCGATATTAATCGACCATTACATGCTTATGATGCTGATAAAATTGAAAAGGGTATAATTGTTCGAAATTCTAAGTCTGGAGAAGAGTTTACAGCACTTGATAATAAAAATTATAAGCTGGAGAGTGGCATGTGTGTTATTAGCGATAATAAAGGTGTTTTAGGACTTGGAGGAATTATTGGTGGTACAAGATCTGGTACAGAATTCGATACAAAAAATATATTACTTGAGTCAGCTTATTTTGAACCGGGGTCAATAAGAAATACGGCAAAAAAATTAAATCTTGATACCGATGCAAAGTTTAGATTTGAAAGAGGTATAGATCCGTTATCAATCGAAGATGGTTTAAATAAAGCTGCAAAATTAATAAAAGAGATTTGTGGTGGTGAAATTAGCAAAATTGATATTCAAAAAATAGAAACTTACAAAACAAAAAAGATTAAATTTGACCCAAATATTTTTGAAAAAATAACTGGTTTTAAAATTTCTTTAAAAGAAATGATTAAAATTTTAGAGAATCTTGGTTTTGAAGTAAAAAAGGATAAGAAAAGACTCGAATTAATTGTTCCTTCATGGAGACCAGATATTTCACAGGAAGTAGATATCGTTGAGGAGTTGGTTAGGATAAGTGGTTATGAAAAGATAAAGTATATAGAGCCAATTAAACAAAGAAAAAAATCTACTTTAAATAAATATCAGAAATTATTCCATTTTTTACAAAGATCAGTTGCATCCAAAGGTTATTTGGAGGCAATCACTTGGTCGTTTACAGACAAACGTTATAATGATTATTTTAGAGATACAAAAAAAGAGATAAAAATTATTAATCCTATTAGTTCAGAATTAGGAGTTTTAAGGAATTCAATTTTTTCAAATTTAATATTATATATTAATAAAAATCTCGACAGAGGTTTTAAAGATTTATCAATATTTGAAATAGGTCCTATTTTTAATGGTTCTAATCCCGGTGAACAAAATACGGTAATTTGTGGTTTGTCAGCAGGTAAAAAATCTAGATTATCTTGGATTGAAAAAGATAGAAACGTAGATGTATTTGATGTGAAAAGAGATGTTGTTCAAACTTTAGTTGAAGCAGGTTATAACTCTGAAAATTTTTTTATCGATAATGAAACACCCAATTATTATCACCCTGGGAAATCAGGAAGATTATTTTTAAATAATAAAAAAAATAAAATAGCTGCATATTTTGGAGAAATTCACCCGAATATTTTAAAACAAATTGATATTAAAACAGAGTCTTTAGTTGGTTTTGAGATCTTTATGGAAAATTTAGAATTACCCAAGAAAACCCTTAAAGATCTAAAAGAAAAATTTTCATTTTCAGACTATCAAAAATCTGAGAGAGATTTCGCATTTATCATAAACAAAGAGGTAAAAGCCCAAGATTTGATAGATACTATTTCAAATGTAGACGAAAGTTTAATAAAAAATATTAAAGTTTTTGATGTTTATGAGGGTGATAATATTCCTGAAAATCAGAAATCGATAGCAATAAGTGTAACGATACAATCATCTGAAAAAACTTTAAATGAGAATGATTTAGAAAAAATTAATAATTTGATAATCAAGACTGTTGAAGATAAAACTGGCGCAAAAATTCGATCTTAATGTTTAAATGGACACTATCGACAATATAAGAAATTTTTCAATAATTGCGCACATTGATCATGGTAAATCAACAATTGCAGATAGGATAATTCACAAATGTGGTGGTTTAACAGAAAGAGAGATGAAAGCTCAAGTTTTAGACTCTATGGATATTGAAAGAGAGAGAGGAATTACAATTAAAGCCCAAACAGTTAAACTAAATTATAGAGCTAAAAATGGAAAAGAATACATATTAAATATAATAGATACCCCAGGACATGTTGATTTTAGTTATGAAGTCAGCAGATCACTTTATGCATGTGAGGGCTCCATACTTATTGTTGACAGTACCCAAGGTGTTGAAGCACAAACACTAGCCAATGTTTATCAAGCTTTAGATATAAATCATGAAATAATTCCAGTCTTAAATAAAATTGATTTACCAGCATCAGATTTAGAGAGAACCAGTAAACAAATTGAGGACGTAATTGGTATTGATACTGAAAATGCCATTCCTTGTTCTGGAAAAACTGGAGAGGGTATTGATGAGATATTGGAACAAATAATAAACCAATTACCAGGACCAAAAGGGAATTTAGAACAGGATTTGAAATGTTTATTGGTAGATAGTTGGTACGATACATACCTTGGGGTTGTAATATTAGTAAGAGTTATTAATGGAAAAATTACTAAAAATATGAAAATTAAGATGTTATCAACCAATCAAGATTATATTGTCGAAAAAGTTGGCGTATTCACACCCAAAGCTAAAGACGTAAATGAATTAAATGCTGGTGAAATTGGTTTTATTACTACTGGAATAAAAGTTTTATCAGAAACAAAAGTTGGAGATACTATTTGTGATGCTTCAAAACCAATAGTCGAAGCATTGCCTGGATTTAAACCAAGCAAACCAGTTGTGTTTTGTGGACTATTTCCAGTTGATAGTTCCGAGTATCAAAAACTTAAAGATGGTTTGGCTAAATTACAATTAAATGATTCAAGTTTTTCATTTGAAGCTGAGTCCTCATCCGCTTTAGGCTTAGGTTTTAGATGTGGTTTTTTAGGACTGCTTCATCTTGAAATAATTACAGAGAGGCTTGAAAGAGAGTTTGATGTTAATCTACTTACGACGACCCCTGGAGTTGTATATAAGGTGAATTTAAATAATAATAGTGTTGTTGA
This sequence comes from uncultured Pelagibacteraceae bacterium, assembly GCA_902623975.1. Taxonomy (GTDB): domain Bacteria; phylum Pseudomonadota; class Alphaproteobacteria; order Pelagibacterales; family Pelagibacteraceae; genus Pelagibacter. Next base: position 893 of record CACNVR010000007.1, on the reverse strand, counting down.
CTTACAAAACCCATCAAGTCTTCCTGATCCAACTTACATTAAATTTATTGAGGAGCCATGGATAAAAGCTACGGTAATAACACCTGATCAATATTTGGGATCAATCATAAAATTATGCCAAGATAAAAGAGGTATTCAAACAAATTTGAGTTATTCAGGAAATAGGGCTGTATTAAATTATGAACTCCCTTTAAATGAGGTAGTTTTTGATTTTAACGATCGTATAAAATCCATGACGAGTGGTTATGCAAGTTTTGATTATGAAATTATTGGATACAGAGAGGGAGATTTAGTAAAATTAGGTATACTAGTAAATGGAGAACCTGTAGATGCATTGGCAATGATGATACACAGAAATTTTGCACAAAAAACAGGAAGAGATGTATGTGAAAAATTGAAAGATTTAATACCAAGACATAACTTTATGATACCTTTACAAGCAGCAATCGGGGGAAAAATTATTGCAAGAGAAACAATTAAAGGTTTTAAAAAAGACGTTTTAACCAAAATACATGGTGGTGGTGCAACCGATAGAAAAAGAAAATTATTAGAGAAACAAAAAAAAGGTAAAGCTAGATCCAAACAATTCGGAAGAGTTGAAATTCCTCAGGAAGCCTTTATTGGTGTTTTAAAAATAAATAAAGATTAAAATAATGAGCAGAAAAATTTTTGATTGTGTAACTTTTTTTCAAGAAAATTTACAAATGGAATTAAGATTTTCAATTTTAAACGATGTAGTTGATAAATTTGTAATATGTGAGTCGATATATGATCATAGGGGAAAAACAAAAAATATTAATTTTTCAAAAAAAAATTTTGAAAAATTTAATGATAAAATCGAACATATTATTATTGAAAAAGAATTTCCAAAAAATAATTCACCTTGGCAAAAT
>CACNVR010000006.1 GCA_902623975.1 uncultured Pelagibacteraceae bacterium | reverse complement strand
CAATTATTTACACTTTATCCAGAAGTTTTTCCTGGTCCTTTAAACAAAGGTCTATACGGTAAAGCATTAGCTAAAAATTTGTGGAGCCTTAATGTGATAAATATTAGAGATGCTGCAAAAGATAAACATAAGACAGTAGATGACACTCCATATGGTGGCGGTTCAGGAATGTTACTTAAGCCTGATGTGTTGGCAAACTCCATTGATCAAAATGTTAAGAAGGGAGAAAGGATTTTTTATCTCTCACCGAAGGGAAAAAAATTTGATCAAATGCTTGCTCAAGATTTATCAAAAGAAAAATCATTTTCTTTGATCTGTGGACATTTTGAAGGAGTTGATGAAAGGATTTTATCTACAAGAAATATCGAAGAAATAAGTATAGGGGATTATGTGTTATCAGGTGGAGAAATAGCAGCTCTTGTAGTTCTTGATAGTGTTTTGAGACTTTTGCCAGGTGTTTTGGGAAATGATAAATCAGCTTCTGATGAAACTTTTGAAAATGGTCTTTTAGAGTATCCTCAATACACAAAACCACAGATTTGGGAGGAAAAATCAGTTCCAGATGTATTATTATCAGGAGATCACAATAAAATTAAAGACTGGCGTTTATCTCAATCTGAGGCTATAACACGCGTCCGAAGACCAGATTTATGGCAAAAATATAAGAAAGATTAAGTTGCTAAATATTAAAATGAAAACAATAGAGGAAATAAACCAACACAACGTTAAAAAAATTCTTTCCGAAAAGAAACTACCAGAGTTCTTTCCAGGTGATGTGGTAAAAGTTGGTGTAAGAATTACTGAGGGAAAAAAAGAGAGAATTCAATATTTCGAAGGTGTATGTATCGCAAAAAAAAATAGAGATTTAAATTCTTCATTTACAGTTAGAAAAATTTCTTTTGGAGAAGGTGTAGAGAGAACATTTCCATTATTTGGAACCGTAATAGATTCAATAAAAGTTATTCGTTCAGGAAAAGTTAGAAGAGCTAAATTATATTACCTAAGAGATAGAACTGGTAAATCAGCTAGAATTGCAGAAAAAATAAGAAAAAAAATTGGTATCGATATTGATGTTAAACCAGAGACAGTAACCGAAGAAAACTTAGCACCAGTTGCTCCAGAACCAGATAATAAAAAAGAAGAAGTTTCTAAAGTAGAGGCTACACCAGCGGCAGAAACTAAAAAAGAAGAAACTCCTAAAGCAGATATTAAGAAGGAAGAAGCTGGAAATAAAACAGAAAGCTCACCGGAAAAAAAATAATTTTTTTTTCAATGCCTAATACATTATACGACAAAATTTGGAATGACCACTTAGTTGACCAGCAATCAGATGGGACAGCTTTACTTTTTGTAGATAGACATCTTGTTCATGAAGTTACTAGCCCTCAAGCATTTGAAGGTTTGAGAAATTCTAATCGAAAAGTAAGACATCCAAAACTAACTTTGGCAGTAGCAGATCATAATGTCCCAACAACAGAAAGAACAAATGGAATTGCTGATCAGGAGTCTAAAATTCAAGTTGATACTTTAGAAAGTAATTGTAAGGAATTTGGAATTCAACTTTTTGGTATGGATGACAAGAGACAAGGGATTGTTCATATTATTGGTCCTGAACAAGGATTTACACAACCAGGTACTGTAATTGTTTGTGGAGATAGTCATACAGCTACTCACGGTGCATTTGGAGCCTTAGCTTTTGGAATTGGAACATCTGAGGTAGAGCATGTTTTGGCAACACAAACATTAGTTCAAAAAAAAGCAAAAAATTTTAGAATAAATGTTAATGGAAAACTTCCATTAGGTGTTACTTCAAAAGATGTAATTTTACAAATAATTGGAAAAATAGGAACTGCTGGTGGTACTGGATGTGTCGTTGAATATGCTGGTGATTTAATTAGATCACTAAGTGTTGAGCAAAGAATGACTATATGTAACATGACTATTGAAGGTGGAGCTCGAGCAGGATTAATTGCACCAGATGAAAAAATTTTTAAATATTTAGATGGAAAACCAATGTCACCAAAAGGTGAAAAATGGGACAAAGCTCTTGAATATTGGAAAAATTTAAAATCAGACGGTAATGCAAAATTTGATAAAGAAATCAGTTTAGAAGCTAAAGAAATTTTGCCAATGATAACTTGGGGAACTTCGCCTCAAGATGTTATTACAATTGATAGCAAAGTTCCAAATCCAAATTCTGAGAAAGATGAAGATAAAAAGAATTCAATAGAAAGAGCTTTAAAATATATGGGTCTTAAGCCAGATATGGCAGCTAAAGACATAAAAATAGATAAAGTTTTTATTGGTAGCTGTACTAATGGAAGAATAGAGGATTTAAGAGAAGCAGCAAAAATTTTAAAAGATAAAAAAATTGCGTCACATGTAAATGCAATGGTGGTGCCAGGATCTGGATTAGTTAAAGAGCAGGCTGAACAGGAAGGTTTAGATAGAATATTTGTTAATTCTGGATTTGAATGGAGAGAACCAGGTTGTTCAATGTGTCTAGCAATGAATGCAGATAAATTAAAACCAGGAGAAAGATGTGCCTCAACCTCAAATAGAAACTTCGAAGGAAGACAAGGCAGAGGTGGAAGAACTCATCTTGTAAGTCCAGGAATGGCAGCCGCAGCTGCGATTTCAGGAAACTTAGATGATGTAAGAAAATATCAAAACTAATGCAAAAATTTACAACATTAAAAAGTATTCCTGCATATTTACCAATAGTAAATATTGATACAGATATGATTATTCCAAAGCAATTTCTAAAAACAATTAAAAGAACAGGTCTTGGTAAAAATTTATTTTATGAAATGAGATATGATGAAAAAGGAAAAGTTATGAGTGATTTTATTTTAAATCAAAATCCTTTTAGTAACTCAAAAATATTAATAGCAGGAAAAAATTTTGGTTGTGGGTCATCTAGAGAACATGCTCCATGGGCATTATTGGATTTTGGTATTACATGTGTAATCAGCTCAAGTTTTGCCGATATATTTTTTAACAATTGTTTTAAAAATGGTATTTTACCGATCATTCTTGCTGAAGATAAAATTAAGGAGTTATCAGAATATGCAAATAGAAAAGAAGAAATTTCTGTAGATTTAAATGAAGAAAAAATAATTTATGGAAATAATGAAGTCACATTTGAGGTTGATAAATTTAAGAAAAAGTGCCTTCTAGAAGGTTTAGATGATATAGCCTTATCTTTAAAAAAATCTGATAAAATTGAGAACTTTGAAAAAAATTTAAAAAATCAAAAACCTTGGATTATTAATGATTAAAGTTAAAAAAAGAAAAATATTATTACTTCCTGGAGATGGAATAGGACCTGAAGTTATTAATGAAGTTAAAAAGATAATTAATTGGTTTAATGATAAAAAATCTTTAGATTTTGAAATAGATGAGGATTTAGCAGGTGGGTGTTCTTACGATAAACATGGTACTCCAATTACTGATGAAGTTTTCTATAAAGCATTAGAGAGTGCAGTAGTTATGTTGGGCGCTGTGGGTGGACCTAAATGGGATAATGTTGAGTTTTCAAAAAAACCTGAGAGAGCACTTTTAAAGTTAAGAAAAGAATTAAAGCTTTTTGCAAATTTAAGGCCAGCAATATGTTTTAAACAGTTAGTTGATGCATCAACTTTAAAACCAGAAATCGTTTCTGGTTTAGATATTATGATCGTAAGAGAATTAACAGGAGGAATATATTTTGGAGAACCAAGGGGGATCAAACCTATAGAAAATGGTGAAAGAAAAGGAATTAATACTCACACCTATACAACTAGCGAAATAATTAGAGTAGCAAGAATTGCTTTTGATTTAGCAAAAAAAAGATCTAATAAAGTTACTTCATGTGAAAAATCAAATGTGATGGAAGCGGGTCAACTTTGGAAAGAAGAAGTACAAGCTCTACATGATAAAGAATATAAAGATGTAGAATTAAGTCATATGCTTGCCGATAACTGTGCAATGCAATTACTTAGAAATCCAAAACAATTCGATGTGATTGTAACAGATAATTTATTTGGAGATATGTTATCAGATCAAGCATCTATGTTGACAGGCTCATTAGGTCTTTTACCTTCTGCATCATTGGGAGCTAAAAATAAAGATGGCGAAATGAGAGCCATGTATGAACCTATCCATGGATCTGCGCCAGATATCGCCGGGAAAGGTATAGCAAATCCTATTGCAACAATATTGAGTTTTGCTATGGCTTTAAGGTATTCTTTAGATTTAGATAAAGAGGCCGAAGCACTAGAAAAAGCAGTGCAAGACGTGCTAAATGATGGATTGAGGACAAAAGATATTTTATCCAATGGAACGAAGGAAGTTTCCACATCCCAAATGGGTGATGCGATAATTTCAAAATTGCAATAATCAATTAATTATTTTAAACTAATTTTATGCCAAGCTACACTGCACCAGTAGAAGATATGATGTTTCTTTTTGAAAAATTGAGAAACAACAAGAATTATAATGAATTAGAAAAATATAAAGATGTAAGCCCTGACCTTGTAAAAGATATCTTACAAGAGGCGGCAAAGATAAATCAAAATCTTATATTACCACTTGCAAAAGCTGGAGACGAAAATCCAGCAGTTTTAGAAAATGGGGTTGTACGAACTCCTCCTGGTTATAAAGAAGCATATACAAAATATATTGAGGATGGATGGACATCATTGTCTTGTGATCCAAAATATGGAGGACAAGGTATGCCAAAAACTGTAAGTGCTTTTTTTGATGAAATGTTATCTTCAGCTAGTCTTTCATTTAAACTTTATAGTGAACTGAGCATTGGTGCTTATAATTGTATAAATCATCATGCTACAGATGATATTAAGAATAAATATTTACCAAAAATAGTTGAAGGCAAATGGAGCGGTACTATGTGCTTAACAGAGCCAGTGTGTGGAACTGACCTAGGTTTACTTAAAACTAAAGCAAAAAAACAACCTGATGGAACTTTTAAATTAACTGGACAAAAAATCTTCATTACCTCTGGTGATCATGATCTGACTGAAAATATTATTCATTTAGTTTTAGCAAGAGCTGATGACTCTCCTGCAGGAACCAAAGGAATAAGTTTATTTTTAGTGCCAAAATTTATTGTTAAAGATGATGGGACTATAGGACCTAGAAATGGGATATCAACAGGATCGATTGAAACCAAGATGGGTATAAAAGGTTCAGCTACTTGCGTTTTAAATTTTGATGACGCAGTTGGATACATGATTGGTGCTAAAGAAAAAGGTCTGAGCGCTATGTTTACGATGATGAATCTTGAAAGAATAGTTGTTGGTATTCAAGGTTTGGGTATCTCAGAAATTGCTTATCAAAACTCTCTGTCTTATGCAAAAGAGAGAAAACAAGGAAAAACAAATAAGTCAAAATCAAAAAATGGAGCGGATTTTATTATTGAACATGCAGATATTAGAAGAACGCTATTAAATATGAAATCAATTATTGAGGGTGAAAGAGCTTTATGTTTCTGGCTATCTCAGCAGACCGAAGTTAGTTTGTATCATCCAGACGAAAAAGTTCGTCAAGAAGCATCTGATTATGTTTCTCTGATGACTCCTGTTGTTAAATCACTATTTACTGATCTAGCTATGGAAATAACTAGTGATGCAATGCAAATTCATGGGGGCTATGGGTATACAAAAGATCAAGGAATTGAACAGTTATATAGAGACAATAGAATTACACCCATATATGAGGGAACCAATTCAGTTCAAGCTGCTGATCTGGTTTTTAGAAAATTATCAAATAAAAATGGAAGTATAATCAATAAATTTTTAGACCAGGTAAAATCTGAATGTAAATCTAATAATGAAAAAATTAAACCATTTATATCAGAATTTAATAATCATCTCAGTATGTTGAAAAAATTTAGTGATTGGATGATGGATAGAGCAAAAACAGAAAAAGATGATGTAAGTGCAGCTGCAAATGATTATTTGAAAACTTTAGGTTACGTGTCTATTGCGTATGCATGGATTAAGGTTTTAGAGGTAAGTTTCGAAGATTATAATGAAAATAAGAGTTTTTATGATGATAAAATAGATACTGCAAGATTTTACTTTGATAAAGTATTACCAAGGGTTGAACAACATTACAAATCAGGTACTTCTGGTAGTTCAAACTTGATGAATTTCAAATTTAATTAAAATGAGTCATTACGATACTAATTTGGATAAAAATAATGCAAATTATGTCCCATTAACTCCTTTAACTTTCCTAAAAAGAGCTAGGGATATTTACCCAAATTATGAAGCAGTTATTTATGAGGACCGTAAATATACTTGGAATCAAGTTTATAAAAGGACAGTTAAATTTGCTAGTGCACTTAATAAAATTGGTGTTGGAAAAGGTGATACAGTCTCTTTTTTAGCTTTTAATACCCCAGAAATTTTTGAAGGCCATTATTCTGTGCCAATGACAGGAGCAGTATTGAATACTATCAATATAAGATTAGATGCTAAAACAATAGCTTATATTTTAGATCACAGTGAAGCAAAAGTATTAGTTGTTGATAGACAACTTCATGTGGAAGTGAAAAAGGCTTTAAGTTCTTTAAAAAAAAAAATTATAATAATTGATATTAACGATAAATTTGCAGATCAATCTAAGTGTGAAAAAATTGGTGAATTAGAATATGAAAGTTTTTTAAATACTGGTGATGAAGATTATGATTGGAAAATGCCAGAGGATGAATGGCAAGCTATATCATTAAGTTATACATCTGGGACTACAGGAAATCCAAAAGGTGTTGTTTATCATCATAGAGGATCATACTTAATGTCTACTGGAAGTGCAGTAGCCTGGAATATGCCAAATAGATTAAATTTTTTAACAATTGTTCCAATGTTTCATTGCAATGGTTGGGGCTATCCCTGGACTATACCCATGTTAAATGGAAGGACTATATGTTTAAGAAATATCGATATTAAAAAAATATTTGAATTAATTGATAAGTACGATGTAACTCATTTTGGTGGAGCACCCATAGTGCTGAATATGATTACTGGTGCACCTGAAACTGATAGAAAAAAATTAAAACACAAAGTTTATGTGCTCACTGCTGGGGCTCCACCTCCAAGTATTATATTTAAAAAAATGAATGAGTTAGGCTTCGAAGTGATGCATGTTTATGGATTAACAGAAACCTATGGACACGTTACTCAATGTGCTTGGAATGATGCTTGGAATGAATTTGATGAGGAGAAGCAAAATGAGATTAAAGCACGACAAGGGGTAAGATATCCAAACACTGAAGGTATAGCAGTTATGAATCCAGAAACTATGGCCGAAGTGCCTAAAGATGGAAAAACAATTGGTGAAATTATGATTAAAGGCAATATTGTAATGAAAGGATATTTTAAAGATAAAGATGCAACATCCAAAGCTATGAATGGAGGTTGGTTTCATTCAGGAGATTTAGCTGTAATGCATCCCGATGGATATGTTAAGATTCAAGACAGGTCTAAAGATATCATAATTTCAGGAGGTGAAAATATATCTTCGATTGAAATAGAGAATACTTTAGCAAAACACCCTTCAGTATCTATAGCAGCAGTGGTGGCTAAGCCAGATGAAAAATGGGGTGAAGTGCCTTGTGCTTTTATCGAAATGGTTAAAGACAAACCTATAACAGAAAAAGAGCTTATCAATTTTTGCAAAGAGACACTCGCTGGATTTAAGGTGCCGAAACAGGTAGTTTTTTGTGATTTACCAAAAACTTCGACTGGTAAAATTCAAAAGTTTGAGCTTAGAAAAAAATTTTAGGTAAATAATTGATATTCCAAATAGAAAATAAAAACATCCATGCATCTGATGCAGGTCGAGGAATAGACTCATCAAAAGAGACAATTGTATTTTTACACGGCAGTGGACTTTCACATATAGTTTGGTCTCTCACTGAACAATTTTTTTCAAATAAGAATTTTAATGTATTATCAGTAGATTTACCTGGACATGGAAATTCAGATGGACCTTGTTTAGATAGTATTGAAAAAATTGCTGATTGGTTAGAAGAAGTATTCAAAAAATTAAATTTAAAAAACCTAATTTTGATTGGTCATTCCCAAGGTTGTTTAGAGATACTTGAATATGCTTTCAAATATAAAGATAGATTTAAGAAAATAGTTTTTGTTGGAGGGTCAAACAAAATGCCCGTTCATCCTGATTTAATAGATCTAGCACAAAATGGAGATTCAGATGCTGTTAAGTTAATGATGAAATGGGGTTATGAAGGTTCAAAAAAATTTATAGGTGGAAATCCGGTGGAAAAAATAATTCAGTCACCAAGAGATATTAGCGAAATATTAGCAGTAGATTTAAATGCTTGTAATAATTATTCTAATGGTTCTGAGGCTGCAAAAACAATAAATAGGCCTACATTATTAATTTTAGGAGAATTAGATAAAATGATTAACTTAAAAGTAGGAAAAAAATTTTCTACCTTATTAGAAAATTCTGAGACACATGTAATTAATGGATGTGGACATATGATTATGATTGAAAAAGCTTTTGAAATGCGTGAAAAGATCCTTAAATTTTTAAATTCATGAAAAATTATTCAATCGCAAAATCAAGAAGAATAAGAAGTACGCCTTATACTTCAAGAATAGAAAAACAAGGTGTTACAGCATATACAGTTTATAATCACATGTTACTACCTGCTGCGTTTGGATCTATAGAAGATTCATGTCACCACCTCAAAAAAGAAGTTCAAGTTTGGGATGTGGCAGCTGAGAGACAAGTAGAAATTTTTGGAAAAGATGCAGCAAAACTTGTTCAGCTTATGACTTGTAGAGACTTATCAAAGTCAAAAGTAGGGAGATGTTATTATTGTCCAATTATTGATGATAATGGGAACTTGGTAAACGATCCAGTAATTTTGAAATTAGCAGAAGATAGATGGTGGATTTCAATTGCTGACTCAGATGTAATATTTTTTGCAAAAGGTCTTGCATCTGGAAATAATTTCAAAGTTAAAATTTTTGAACCTAATGTTGATATAATTGCAATACAAGGGCCAAAATCATTTGGCCTAATGGAAAAAGTTTTTGGAAAAAAAATTAAAGAATTAAAATTTTTTGGTTTTGATTTTTACGAATTTAGGAGCGTGAAACATTTAATTGCAAGATCTGGTTGGTCTAAACAAGGAGGATTTGAAATATATGTTGAAAATACTCAATCTGGTTTAGATCTTTATGATTATTTTTTTGAAATTGGAGAAGAATTTAATTTAAAACCAGGATGTCCAAATCTTATTGAAAGAATTGAGAGTGGTCTTTTATCTTATGGAAATGATTTTGATAACAATGACAATCCTTTTGAATGCGGTTTTGAAAAATATGTAAATTTAGACTCTGAAGTATTCTTTTTAGGAAAGGAAAAATTAAAGAAAATTAAAAAAGAAGGCATAAAAAGAAAATTAATGGGAGTTCAGATTGATACTGACAAAATTAATTTAACAAAATCACTGGATATTAAAGACGAAAAGGGAAATTTTATTGGTGATTTAAGATCAGCTTGTTATTCACCACATTTTAAAAAAGTTATAGGTATAGCCATGATAAATGAGCCTTATTGTAAAGCGTCTATGACGGGATTGTTAGAAATTCAGGGAAATTCTTTAACCCTAAAAGTTTGCGATTTGCCTTTCATCTAGTATAAAACTTACATCATGAATATTGCAATTGTAGGAGCAACAGGGAATGTTGGACGTAAAACTTTAGAGGTTCTTGAAAAAAAAGAACTAGCTATAAATAACTTATATTTAGTTGCTTCATCAAAAAGTTCCGGTAAAAAGATCAGATTCAAGAACAAAGATTATGAAGTTTATAATTTAGAAAATTTTGATTTTTCAAAAGTAAAAATTGCTTTTTTTGCTGCAGGAGGAAAAATTTCAGAAAAATTTGCTGAGAAAGCCGCAAAACATTGTTTAGTTATTGATAATTCAAGTTTTTTTAGAATGGATCCAGAAGTGCCTTTAATTGTACCACAGGTAAATTCAAATCACTTAAATAAAATAAAAAAGAATATAATAGCCAATCCAAATTGCTCGACAGCACAATTAGTAATTGCCCTTAAACCTCTTCATGATTTATTCATTATAAAAAGAGTGGTTGTCTCTACTTACCAATCAGTCTCGGGCGCTGGTAAAGCACCTATGGATGAATTAATTGAACAAACACAATTGGTTTTGAATGGTAAAAAAGTAAAATCTAAAAATTTTACTAAACAAATAGCTTTTAATGCTATTCCACATATTGATATATTTTCAGATGATGGTTACACCAAAGAAGAATTAAAAATGAGCAATGAAACAAAAAAAATCTTAGATGATAAAATTGATTTAACAGCAACATGTGTAAGATTGCCAATTTCTGTTTCTCATTCAGAATCAGTTAATCTGCAATTTGAAAAACCTTTTTCTCTTGAAAAAGTGAGAAATGCACTAAATAGTTTTGAGGGTTGTAAAGTAATTGATGAAAGATGTGATGGTGGATATTCAACTCCTTTAGAGGCTGAGGGAAAAGATGAAACTTTCATTTCAAGAATAAGAGAAGATAAAACAGTTGAAAATGGATTAAATTTATGGATTGTTTCAGACAATCTTTTAAGAGGTGCAGCTTTAAATGCAGTAGAAATAGCAGAAAGATTAATTAAAAATAAATTTTATGGAAAATAAAGCGCCGTTATCCCCTCATATTCAAATTTATAAATGGCACATATCATCTTTGGTGTCTATTTCACATAGGATTACAGGTATAATTAATATAATTGCAATAACACTTGTTTGTTTATTAGCTTCACTACTTGTTCTCGGTGAAAATAATTATAAAGTTATTGAATTATTTTTAAGCTCACAAATAGGTAAATTCATTATACTAGGACTTACTTGGTCCTTCTCTTTCCAAATTCTAAGTGAGATTAGGCACTTGATTATGGATTTAGGATATGGATTTGAACTGAAGACTTCGAGGATAACTGGTTTTATAGTCATATTTGGTTCAATAATTTTGACAGTAATTTTTTATTTATTTGGAGGAAGTTTTTTTTAGATGATTAGTGCAACTAAAAAATGGTTATTTCTCAAAATTAGTGGAGCAACTCTGATTCCATTTATGTTGTGGTTTATAGTAAATTTTATAGAAATTTATAATCAAAATTATTCTGTATTAGTGAATTTTTTTTCTAACCCGTTATCCAAATTTCTATTTAGTCTTTTTATTATTAATGCATATTTCTTTTCTGCCTTGAGTATTAGTGAGGTTTTTGAGGATTATATCAAAAATTATAAAATCAAAAGTGTCGCAAACAAGATTTTATATGCCTCAGGAGTGGTAATTCCATTAATTACAATTATATTAATATCTAGATTATGAATTCATATAAAATAATTGATCATGAATACGATGTGGTAGTTTTAGGAGCCGGTGGCTCAGGTTTAAGAGCTGCAGTTGGTTTAAGTGAAGCGGGATTAAAAACTGCCTGTATTTCAAAAGTTTTTCCTACCAGAAGTCATACTTCTGCTGCACAAGGAGGTATTTCTGCTGCTCTTGGTAATATGGGTGAGGATGATTGGCGTTGGCATATGTATGATACTGTAAAAGGTGCCGATTGGTTAGGTGATCAAGATAGTATTGAATATCTCTGTAAAGAAGCTCCAAAGGCAGTGATTGAATTAGAAAAATATGGTGTTCCTTTTAGTAGAACTGAGGATGGTAAAATTTATCAAAGGCCATTTGGTGGAATGACAAAAAATTATGGAAATGGAATTGTACAAAGAACTTGTGCGGCTGCTGATAGAACAGGCCATGCAATCTTACATACATTGTATGGACAAGCACTCAAACATAAAACAGAATTTTTTATTGAATACTTTGCGTTAGATTTGTTGATGAAAGATGGAGCATGCAAAGGGTTAATTGCTTGGAATTTAAATGATGGAACCATTCATAGATTTAGAGCTCACACTGTTATCATTGCAACAGGTGGTTATGGTAAAGTTTACTATTCAGCAACTTCGGCTCATACTTGTACGGGAGATGGTAATGCAATGGTTTTAAGAGCTGGTTTACCGTTGCAGGATATGGAATTTGTGCAATTTCATCCAACAGGAATTTATGGTCATGGCACTTTAATAACTGAGGGTGCAAGAGGAGAAGGAGGATATCTTACAAATTCTAAAGGTGAAAGATTTATGGAGAGATATGCACCGAAAGCAAAAGATTTAGCATCAAGAGATGTTGTTAGCAGATCAATGTCTATTGAAATTAATGAAGGAAGAGGTGTTGGTAAAGATCAAGACCATGTTCATTTAAATTTAAGTCATTTAGACAAGGACATAATTGAGAGTAGATTGCCAGGTATAACTGATGCTGCAAGACTATTTGCAAATGTAGATGTCACTAAAGAACCAATTCCGGTAGTTCCTACTGTTCATTATAACATGGGTGGAATTCCTACAAATTATAAAGCTGAAGTTTTAACTCTTAATGGCTCAGAAAAAACTGTTCCTGGCTTAATGGCGATAGGTGAAGCAGCGTGTGTTTCAGTTCATGGTGCAAATAGACTTGGTTCAAACTCATTAATTGATTTAGTTGTTTTCGGAAGGGCAGCTGCAAAAAGAGCTGCGGAATTAATAAAACCAGGAACACCTCATGAAGAAATAAATGAGATGGAAACTCAAAAATGTTTAGATCGTTTCGATAAAATTAGAAATGCAGATGGAGATATTGGAACAGCTGAATTAAGATTGGCAATGCAAAAAACTATGCAATCTAAATGCGCAGTATTTAGAACTGAAAAAACTCTTAAGGAAGGTGTAGATGAAATTAGAAAAACCTATGAGGGTTTAAATTCTATATCCGTTAAAGATAAATCGTTAGTATTTAACACTGATTTAGTAGAAACTTTGGAATTTGACAACTTAATTAGACAAGCTGTTGTTACAGTCGACTCTGCTTATAATAGAAAAGAGAGCCGGGGAGCGCACGCAAGAGAAGATTATCCAAAAAGAGACGACGAAAAATTTATGCAACATACACTTGCTTGGTGTGATGGAAAAAACACAAAAATTAGTTATAGAGAGGTTCATAAATCTACACTTACGAATGATGTACAATATTTTCCACCACAAGAAAGAGTGTATTGATGGTGCAAATTAATTTACCTGAGAATTCTCGGATCCAAAAGGGTAAATATTTTAAGGATAAAACTGGTTCTAAAAATTTAAAAAAGGTTAATATTTACAGATGGGACCCATCTAGCGGGGAAAATCCAAGAATCGATACTTATGAAGTTGATATGGATAACTGTCCATCAAAAGTTTTAGATATTTTAAATAAAATTAAAAATGAAATAGATCCAACATTAGCTTATAGAAGGTCTTGTGCCCATGGTGTATGTGGTTCTTGTGCAATGAATATGGATGGAAAAAATGGTTTGGCATGCACGACACCACATGAAGAAATAAATGGTGACATAAATATTTATCCATTACCACATTTAAAAGTCAAAAAAGATTTAATTGGTGATTTAGATGGATTATACAAACAGTATCAGTCAATAGAACCATGGTTAAAGTCTAATTCTAAATCAGAAACGAAAGAGATTATTCAGTCTAAGGAAGAAAGAGCAAAATTAGATGGAGCTTATGAGTGTATTATGTGTGCTTGTTGCTCAACATCTTGTCCAAGTTATTGGTGGAATGGTGATAAATATTTAGGTCCAGCTGTGCTTTTGCAAGCATATAGATGGATTATAGATAGTAGAGATAATGAGAGGCAAGCGCGATTAAAAAAAGTTGCAGATGAACTGAAGCTCTATAGATGTCATACAATTATGAACTGTACAAGTGCATGCCCTAAAGGATTAAATCCAGCAAAAGCTATAGCTGAAATAAAAAAAATGCTAGCAACCGCCAATATTTAAACAATAGACTATTAAGTGTTTTTAATCTAAAAGGTCGTATTCATGAATCTTATTGAACATTTTGTAGGTGGAAAAATAATTCCTGGTAAATCAAATAAAAAAGGTAAAGTTTTTAATCCAGCAACTGGTGAACAGGAAAAAGAGGTTAAACTTGCTTCAAAAGAAGATCTAGATCAAGCAGTTGCAGTTGCACAAAAAGCTTTTGAAGAATGGTCATTAAAACCACCACTTGTCAGAGCAAGAATTATGTTTAAATTTAAGGAACTAATAGAAAAAAATTCGGAGGAACTTACAAAATTAATTGTTGCAGAACATGGAAAAGTCTATGAAGATGCTAAGGGATCTCTAACAAGGGGTTTAGAGGTTGTCGAATTCGCTTGCGGTATACCTCATCTACTTAAAGGTGAATTTTCAGAAAATGTTGGAACTAATGTTGATAGTTGGTCTATGCGACAACCATTGGGCGTAGTAGCAGGCATCACTCCTTTTAATTTTCCAGCTATGGTACCAATGTGGATGTTTCCCATCGCAATTGCATGTGGAAATACTTTTATATTAAAACCTTCAGAAAAAGATCCATCTTGTGCAATTAAGTTAGCAGAATTACTAAAAGAAGCTGGTCTACCAGATGGAGTGTTTAATGTTATAAATGGAGACAAGGATGCAGTGGATGCAATTCTTACAAATAAAAATATTAAAGCGGTAAGTTTCGTAGGTTCAACACCAATAGCGAAATATATTTATGAAAATTCTGCAAAAAATGAAAAAAGAGTTCAAGCACTTGGAGGCGCAAAAAATCATTTAGTAGTTATGCCAGATTGTGATTTAGACGGTGCGGTTAATGGTTTAATGGGAGCAGCATATGGTTCTGCAGGTGAAAGATGTATGGCTCAATCAGTTGCAGTAGCTGTTGGAAATATAGGTGATGAGCTTGTATCAAGACTATCAAAAAAAGCAGAGGCATTAAAAGTTGGTCCTGGAATGGATAAAAATTCTGAGATGGGGCCTTTGGTTACTAAAGAGCATCTAGAAAAAGTAAAAGGATATGTCGATTTAGGTGTAAAGGAAGGTGCTAAGCTTATTGTGGATGGCAGAGATTTGAAATTACAAGGTTATGAAAATGGTTTCTTTATCGGAGGTTGTTTATTTGACCATGTAAAAAAAGAGATGAGGATATATAAAGAAGAGATATTTGGACCAGTTTTATCTGTAGTAAGAGTGAAAACTTTTGAAGAAGCTGCAAAACTTATTAATGATCATGAATATGGAAATGGAGTAAGTATTTACACTAGAGATGGAGATGCAGGAAGAACCTTTGCAAGCAAGATACAAGTTGGGATGGTTGGTATAAATGTTCCTATACCTGTTCCGATGGCTTTTCACAGCTTTGGAGGTTGGAAAAGATCCTTATTTGGAGACAGTGCAATGCATGGTATGGAAGGAATAAAATTTTATACAAAACTTAAAACAATAACTTCAAGATGGCCTTCTGGAATTAGATCAAATGCTGAGTTCGTAATGCCAACAATGAAATAAGGAGTAATATAAGTGAGTAAAATATCTTTAATTGGTGCTGGTCAAATAGGAGGAACTTTAGCACACCTTATTGGAACAAAGGAACTTGTAGATGAGGTTGTTCTTTTCGATGTTGCAAGTGGAGTAGCGAAAGGCAAAGCTTTAGATATTGCTCAATCTTCGTCAGTGGATGGTTTCAATGTAAAATTTTCAGGCACTGATGACTATAAAGACATAAAAGATTCTAATGTAATTATTATCACCGCTGGGGTTCCAAGAAAACCAGGAATGAGTAGAGATGATCTACTCGGTATAAATTTAAAAATTATTAAACAAGTCGCTGAAGGAATTAAGCATAATGCACCAAATGCTTTTGTCATTTGTATTACAAATCCTTTAGATGTAATGGTTATGGCTTTTCAAAAATTTTCAGGGTTACCAGCGAATAAGGTAGTTGGGATGGCTGGAATCTTAGATAGCTCAAGATTTAAATTATTTTTGTCTTTAGAACTCGATGTTCCAGTAAAAGAAATAGATGCAATGGTAATGGGAGGACATGGTGATACAATGGTACCATTGCCAAGATTTACAAAAGTCTCAGGAAAACCTTTATTAGATTTAGTTAAAGAAGGAAAAATTTCTAAAGAAAGATTGGAAGAAATAAATCAAAGAACAAGAGATGGTGGAGCAGAAATTGTTAAATTTTTAGAAAAAGGTTCTGCTTTTTATGCACCAGCCGCATCGGGGGTTGAAATGGCAAAAGCCTATCTTAAAGATGAAAAAAAAATGCTTCCGTGTGCTGCTTATCTAAATGGTGAATATGGAATTAAGAATATCTATGCTGGCGTTCCAATTATTATCGGAAAAAATGGTGTTGAGAAAATTGAGGAAATTAATTTAGATGAAAAGGAAAAGTCTGAATTTCTCAATTCAGTAGAAGCAGTAAAAAAACTCTGGGAAGCAGCATCCAAAATAGACACAGATTTATCTAAATAATGAATATACACGAACACCAAGCTAAACAAATTTTAAAACAATTTGGTGCTGCAGTTCCTGAAGGAGTTTTTGGTTTCACAGTTAAGGAGCTATTGGAAAAATGTAAATTACTAAAAACAGATAAATATGTTTTAAAAGCCCAAATTCATGCAGGCGGCAGAGGTAAAGCTGGTGGAGTTAAAATTTTAGATAATCTTCAAGAACTTGAAAAATCAGCAAAAGAGCTTCTTGGAAAAAAATTGATCACTCATCAAACAGGACCAGAGGGAAAAGAGGTTAAAAGGCTTTATGTAGAGGTATCCTCAAATATTGAACAAGAGTTTTATTTATCTTGTTTAGTAGATAGAGCCTCTTCAAAAATTGCATTTATCACAAGCGATCAAGGAGGTATGGATATTGAAGAGGTGGCAGCTAAATCTCCAAATAAAATTTCAACAACCAAAGTTGAATTCAAAAATGAAATTTCAGATGAAGAGTCTGAAAAAATTATCAAAATATTTAAATTAGATGGAAATTCAAAATTTGAAGCTACTTCGTTGATAAAATCAATTTACAATATGTTCATAAAAACTGACGCAAATATGGTTGAAATAAATCCTTTAATATTAACAAAAGAAGAAAAGATTATTTGTTTAGATGCAAAAGTAAATTTTGATAGTAATGCTTTATTTAGACATCCAGAAATTTTGGAACTTCGAGATTTAAATGAAGAAGATCCCGCAGAAATAGAAGCAAGCAAACACGACTTAGCTTATATTAAGTTAGATGGAAACATTGGATGTATGGTAAATGGTGCTGGTTTAGCTATGGCAACAATGGATATAATTAAATTATACGGTGAAGAACCAGCAAATTTTTTAGACGTTGGTGGAGGGGCTTCAAAAGAAAAAGTTTCAGCTGCCTTTAAAATAATCTTATCAGATAAAAATGTAAAAGGAATTTTAATAAACATTTTTGGTGGAATTATGAGGTGTGATGTTCTTGCTCAAGGTGTGGTTGATGCTGCAAAAGAAATAAACATTAATGTGCCAATCGTAGTAAGATTGGCTGGCACAAATTTTAAGGAAGGAAAAAAGATATTAGACAATTCAGGCTTAAAATTAATTTCTGCTGAAAACCTTGATGATGCAGCAAAAAAAATTGTAGAAGCGATTAAATAAATGTCAGTTCTAGTAAATAAGAATACCAGATTGATTTGTCAGGGTTTTACTGGCTCACATGGAACTTTTCATTCTGAGCAGGCCCTTAAATACGGAACAAAACTGGTTGGTGGTGTTACACCAAAAAAAGGTGGTCAAAAACATTTAGGTTTACCAGTTTTTAACACCGTTAAACAAGCCAAAGATTCTGAGGGCGCCAATGCAACAATGATATATGTTCCTGCAAAATTTGCAGCTGCTGCAATTATTGAGGCAATAGAGGCATCAATTGATCTAATTGTTTGTATAACTGAGGGAATCCCAATTCAAGATATGCTTAAAGTAAAACAAAAGCTATCAATGTCTAATTGTAGATTAATAGGACCGAATTGCCCCGGCATCATAACACCCGATGAGTGTAAAATAGGTATTATGCCAGGCAACATCCACAAAAAAGGAAGTGTAGGAATAGTTTCAAGATCAGGCACTTTAACCTATGAAGCGGTTGCACAGACAACAGAAAATGGTTTAGGACAATCAACTTGTATTGGAATTGGTGGCGACCCAATCAATGGAACAAATTTTATAGATTGTTTAGATTTGTTTTTAAATGATGACGAAACTCAGTCAATTTTAATGATTGGTGAAATTGGAGGTACTGCAGAGGAAGAGGCAGCAGATTTTATAAGAAATCATAAAATTAAAAAACCAATAGTGGGATTTATTGCAGGTGTAACAGCTCCCCCTGGTAGAAGAATGGGACATGCTGGAGCTATTATCTCTGGAGGCAAAGGTGGTGCTAAAGATAAGATAAAAAAAATGGAGGATTGTGGCATAACTATCGCAAACTCACCATCAAAAATTGGAAAAACTCTTTTTAATAAATTGTCTAATTGAAAAATTTTTTTGTAGGTTTATATTGTTAAGATAAATAATGTCATCTTCAAAAAATCTTGAGTATAAAAAAACAGCATTTTTAAATAAAGCTAACAGTGCATTTATAGAGGAAATGTACTTAAAATTTATAAACAATGATCCTACTTTGCCTGATGGGTGGAAAAATTATTTTGATGAAATTGGTGATGAATTTGAAGATATCATTAATGAAATAAATGGTCCCTCATGGAGCCCATCCAAAAAGATTTCAATTAATAAAATTCAAAAACAAAATAATGGAGATGAAAAATCAAGCGAATTAGAGACAATCAAATCCAATGCAAACTCGATTAAAGCTGTTGCTATGATAAGATCTTACAGACAAAGAGGACATCTAATTGCTAAGCTAGATCCCTTAGGGTTACTAAAATCTGCTTATTTAGAGGAGTTACATCCTGAGTCTTATGGATTTAGAAAAGAAGATTATCAAAAAAAAATATTTTTAGATGGAGTAATTAATAAACAATATTCAAATATTAAAGAGATTTTAAATTTTTTAAGAAAAAAATATTGTGGTTCATTAGGATATGAGTATATGCATATATCAAATCCCTCTGAACGAAAATGGTTTAGAGACCGTGTGGAAAAAACAGATGATTTTAAATTTACTCAAAATGGTAAAGAAGCAATATTAAATAAACTAATTCAAGCTGAAGGATTTGAAAAATTTCTTCATACTAAGTATGTTGGAACAAAAAGATTTGGCTTAGATGGGGGAGAAAGTTTAATACCTGCTCTTGAACAAATTATAAAGATAGGCGGTCAAGCAAAAATAAAAGAAATTAAAATTGGGATGTCTCACAGAGGCAGACTAAATGTTTTAGCCAATGTTTTGCAAAAATCTTATAAAAAAATATTTAATGAATTTGCTGGTGAAATAAGTTCAAAATCAAAAGATGATACTGGAGATGTAAAATATCATTTAGGAGCCTCATCAAATAGAGAATTTGACGGAAATTCAGTTCATGTAAGTTTAACAGATAATCCATCTCATTTAGAAGCTGTAAATCCTGTTGTTTTAGGACAAACTAGGGCTAAACAATTTTTTCACAAAGATAAGGAAAGAAAAAAAGTTATACCGATTTTAATTCATGGAGATGCTGCATTTGCTGGGCAAGGTGTTGTGGCGGAGTGTTTTGCAATGTCTGGTTTGCCAGGTCATAATACAGGTGGAACTATTCATATTATAGTAAATAATCAAATAGGTTTTACAACAAGCCCAAGATTTGCAAGATCTTCACCTTACCCATCTGATGTTGCAAAAATGGTTGAAGCACCAATTATTCATGTTAATGGGGATGATCCAGAAGCCGTTGTCTTTGCTGCGAGAATTGCAACTGATTTTCGATTAAAATTTAATAGAGATGTTGTAATAGATTTAATCTGCTATAGAAGATTTGGACATAATGAAGGAGATGAGCCTTCTTTCACACAACCTCTTATGTATAAAAAAATACGTTCGCATCCATCACCGGTAAAAGTTTATGGGGAAAAGTTAATTGATAATAAATCAATTTCTAGAGATTATTTGAATTCTGAAATCACGAGATTTAAAGATTTGTTAGATGAGCAATTTAAAAATGCAAAAAACTATAAACCAAAGATCGAGTGGTTTGAAGGTACATGGTCAAGATATAAGCCAGAAAAAGGAAAAGATAAAAGAGGTGTTACAGGTGCAGAACTTAATAAATTAATTGAAATTTCAAATAGAATAAATACCGTTCCAAAAGAAATAAATATTCATAAAACAATTACGAAAATTTTAGAAAATAGAAAAATTTCAGTTATAAACCAAAAAGGTATTGATTGGTCAACAGCGGAAGCATTAGCTTTTGGATCTTTATTAGAAGAAGGATACCCTGTTAGATTAGTTGGTCAGGACTCTGGCAGAGGAACATTTAGCCAAAGGCATTCAGTTTTAAGAAATCAAATAGATAATTCACGCTATATACCCCTTAACAATATCTCAAAAAATCAAAAAAATTTTGAGATAGTAGATAGTTTTTTATCAGAATTAGCTGTTTTAGGTTTTGAGTATGGTTATAGTTTAGTTGAACCTAACACACTTACTATCTGGGAGGCACAATTTGGTGATTTTGCAAATGGCGCCCAAGTAGTAATTGATCAATTTATAGCTTCGGGAGAACGTAAATGGTCAAGAGCCTCAGGTATAGTAATGTTATTACCACATGGATATGAAGGACAGGGACCAGAACACTCCTCAGCCAGACTTGAGAGGTTTTTGCAATTATGCTCAAATGACAATATGCAAGTAATGAATTGCACTACTCCAGCCAATTACTTTCATGCTTTAAGAAGACAAATGCATCGAGATTTTAGAAAACCTCTGGTGATAATGACACCAAAATCTTTATTAAGACATAAAAATTGCATTTCTAATTTAGAGGATTTTAGCAAAAAAAATTCATTTCATAGAGTCTTATGGGATCATGCAATTGACCCAAAAATAAAAGGATTTATTAAATTAAAAAAACCTAAAAAAATCAAAAAAGTTGTTATGTGTTCAGGCAAAATATATTTTGATCTAATTGAAGCAAGAGAAAAATTTAAAAAGGATGACGTTGTGTTTTATAGAATTGAGCAACTTTACCCTTTTCCTGCCAAAGCACTTGTTAATGAACTTAAACCTTATGCTAAAAATGCTAAATTTTATTGGTGTCAAGAAGAGCCAAAAAATATGGGTGCTTGGTTTTCAGTAAGAGATTATATCCAATGGACATTAGATAGTATTAAGGCTAATAATAACAATATTTCTTATATTGGAAGAAGTCCAGATGCATCACCTGCAACAGGATATGCTAAGAGACATATTTCACAACAACAAGAAATTATAAAGAAAGTTTTTGAATAATTATTAATGAGTGAAAAAATTTTAGTTCCAGTACTTGGTGAAAGCATTACAGAAGCCACTGTTTCAAAATGGTTAAAAAATGAGGGAGATAATGTTGAAGCTGATGAGCCAATTGTTGAATTAGAAACAGACAAAGTAAACCTGGAAGTTCCCTCTCCAGTATCAGGTGTGCTTAAAAATATTAATTCAAAAGATGGTTCCGTAGTCGAAGTCGGAGCTTTATTGGGCTCAGTTGTAGAGACTGCTGAAAATTTAAAAGAACCAAAAAAAATTGAAAAGTTTAAGCCAAAAAATTATGAGAATAATGTAATTAAACTTAATGAAAAAGACGAAAAAATTGAACCAAAAATTTTTGAGGAAAAAATAGAAAAAAAAACTGACGTGGAGGAACCGCTTATTCTGACCAATGAAGTTGAAAACGAACAACTTAAAACTGATAACCAAGTCTTGTCTCCTGCAGTAAGAAAAATTGTTGCAGAAAATAAAATTGATATTGATAAAGTAAAAGGATCTGGAAAGGATGGAAGAATATTAAAAAGTGATTTAATAAATTTGATGGGTATTAATCCACCTCCTTCAGAGAGAAAAATTAAGTATGGTCAAGAGGAAAGAATTAAAATGACTAGACTAAGACAGACTATTGCTAAAAGACTTAAACAAGCTCAAGAGAATGCAGCATTACTTACTACATTTAACGAAGTAGATATGACAAATATCATAGAGATGAGAAAGGAAAATCAAGAGGACTTTCAAAGTCGTTATGGAGTAAAATTAGGTTTTATGTCTTTCTTTGTAAAAGCATGCGTTGTTGCATTAAAAAACTTTCCAGCTGTTAATGCTGAAATTGAAAATGATACTATTGTATATAAAAATTATTATAATGTAAGTTTTGCTGTAGGAACTGATAAAGGACTTGTGGTTCCAGTTCTAAAAAATGCAGATGAATTGTCTTTTGCAGATATTGAGAAAAACATTAAAGAAATTTCCGAAAAGGCTAAAGATGGCAAGCTAACTATTGAAGATCTTCAGGGTGGAACTTTTACAATCAGTAATGGCGGGGTTTATGGATCTATGCTTTCAACACCGATTCTTAATTTGCCTCAATCTGGCGTGTTAGGTATGCATAATATTGTAGATAGACCGACAGTTATAGATGGTGAAATTAAGATAAGACCAATTATGTTTTTAGCTCTGTCGTATGATCATAGAATTATAGATGGCAAAGAGTCTGTTTCATTTTTAAAAATGATAAAAGAAAATTTAGAAGATCCAAGAAGGCTATTTTTAGATATATAGATGTCAGATAAATTTCAAGCTGTAGTAATTGGTGGGGGACCTGGAGGATACGTTTGTGCGATTAGATTAGCTCAATTAGGTCTTAAAACCGCATGTATAGAATCTAGAGGTTCACTTGGAGGAACTTGTTTAAATATAGGGTGTATTCCATCAAAAAGTTTGCTTAACTTATCAGAGGAGTTTCACAAAGTTAAAAATTTATCCAATAAAGGTATTGAAGTAGGTGAGGTAAAATTAAATTTATCAAAAATGATGAAGAGCAAACAGAAAGCAGTCACAGTGCTCACAAAAGGTGTAGAATTTTTATTAAAGAAAAATAAAGTAACCTATCTTAAAGGCACTGGAAGTTTTAAATCGAAAAATGAGGTTTCAATTAAGAACGATAAAAATGAAGAAACAATAATTCAAGCAGAAAAAATCGTAATTGCTACTGGGTCTGTTCCAGTATCTTTGCCAAATATTAAATTTGATGAGAAGATAATAGTTTCATCAACAGGAGCTTTGGATCTAGATAAAGTGCCAAAAAAAATGGTTGTTGTGGGTGGTGGATATATTGGTTTAGAGATGGGATCTGTTTGGTCTAGACTTGGTGCAGAAGTACATGTGGTTGAGTTTTTAGATCACATAACTCCAGGAATGGATAAAGAAATTTCAAATGAATTTATGAAAATTCTAAAAAA
The DNA here is from genome assembly GCA_902623975.1 of uncultured Pelagibacteraceae bacterium. Lineage (GTDB taxonomy): Bacteria > Pseudomonadota > Alphaproteobacteria > Pelagibacterales > Pelagibacteraceae > Pelagibacter. The sequence continues at coordinate 37,522 of CACNVR010000006.1, read as the reverse complement.
ACAAGGGATTAATTTTCATTTACAGCATAAAGTTGAAAAAGTTGAAAAAATTAAATCAGGAGCAATTGTTTCAACTTCTGATAAAGTTGGAAATAAAAAGGATTTTGAGTGTGATGTTGTCCTGATATCAGTTGGGAGAAAACCAAACACTAGCGGCTTGAACTTGGAAAAAATTGGTATTGAGCTTGATGAAAAAAATAGAGTTAAAACTAATAAAGATTTTAAGACAAACCTAGAAAACATTTATGCCATTGGTGATGTAATATCAGGACCAATGCTTGCACATAAGGCTGAGGATGAAGGTATAGCTGTTGCAGAAAATATTGCAGGTCAATCAGGTCATGTAAATTATGACACTATTCCAGGAGTTGTTTACACCACGCCCGAAGTTGCTTCTATTGGAAAAACAGAGGAACAATTAAAAGAAAAAAATGTAAAATATAAAATTGGAAAATTTTCATTTATGGCAAATTCTAGGGCAAAAGCGATTGATGATGCTGAAGGTTTTGTAAAAATCTTAGCAGATGAAAAAACTGATAAAGTTTTAGGAGCACATCTAATAGGTCCTCATGCTGGAGAACTAATAGCAGAAATTGGTGTTGCGATGGAATTTGGAGCAAGTTCTGAAGATATTGCGAGAACCTGTCATGCACACCCGACTTTTTCAGAAGCAGTTAAAGAAGCAGCCTTATCTGTTGATAAAAGAGCAATACACTCTTAAGAATTTTTCATATTATCTATAAATGAAATTTCCGATTCTTTTACCAAATATATTTGACTATCCATTCACTTATGAAAGTAATTTAAAATTAAAAATCGGTGACTTTGTTGAAGTTCCTTTTGGAAAGTCAAAAATAACAGGAGTAGTTTGGAATGAATTCGAAAAGAATAGTTTAAAAAAATTTAAAACTAAAAAAATAATTAACAAATTAGATATTCCAAGTTTAAAAAAAAGCACACTAGAATTTTTGAATTGGTTTGCTGAGTATAATATTGTGCCAAAAGGAATGGCTTTAAAGATGGTTTTATTGAGTGGAAAGCCTACTAAAATATTTGAAGAGAAATTTTATCAAAATTTTAATTTTGATATAAAAGAAAACTCAATCAAATTAACAACAGAACAAAAAAAAGCTTTTGATCAAATAAATTTATCTCACAATAAATTTAACGTACATGTTTTACAAGGAACTACTGGATCAGGTAAAACTATGGTCTACTTTGAAGTTCTAAAAAAAATTTTGGAGAAGGGTAAACAAGGTTTAATTCTTCTTCCTGAAATTGGACTTACAAGTCAATTTGAAAAAAAATTTATTGAGTTTTTTGGTTTTAGACCAGCAATTTGGCATTCAGGTATTACAAAAAAGAATAAAGAAATTATTTGGAGCGGAATAATTTCAGAAAAAATTAAGATAGTAATAGGTGCAAGATCTGCTTTATTTTTGCCATTTAAAAAATTAGGACTTATTATTGTTGATGAGGAACATGATCAATCATTCAAGCAAGATGAAGGAGTCACGTTTAACGCTAGAGACATGGCAATATCCAGAGCATCATTTGAGAATATTCCTATTAATTTGATTACAGCAGTACCATCGTTGGAAACTTATGAAAATATAAGAAAAAAGAAATATAAAATTTCAAAACTTGAGAAAAGATATCAGGATGCTTCTTTCCCAAATTATGAAATAATTGATTTAAATAAAGTTAAATTAGAAAAACAATCATGGATTTCAAATGAAGTGATACAAAAAGTTAATACTCATTTAGAAAACAAAAATCAGGTATTATTTTTTTTAAATAGAAGAGGATTTTCACCAAATGTTTTTTGTAAAAAATGTCTCAATACATTTTCATGTCCTGATTGCTCTATAAATCTAGTTTATCATAAAAATAAAGATAATTTATTATGTCATTATTGTGGTTTTAAAACATCACTCAGTAGAAATTGTATAAAGGATGAGAAATGTAATTTTATATTTAGTGGGCCAGGAGTTGAAAGAATCTCAGAGGAAGTTAAAAAAAAATTTCCATCAAAAAAAATTGAAATTTTTTCAAGTGATACAATGAATAAAAAAGATTCAAAGTATAAACTGGATAGGATAATAAAAAATGAAACTCAAATTTTAGTTGGAACACAACTTATTTCTAAAGGTTTTCATTTTCCTGATTTAAATTGTATAGTGGTTGTAGATATTGACTTATCATCACAAGGTCACGATTTAAGAATTGCAGAAAAAAATTTACAATTGTACCACCAATTATCTGGAAGAGCTGGACGAGCAGGAAAACCATCGACTGTTTATTTCCAGACATACAATACTAATTCCAAGATGATTTCAGATATTACAAATACAAATCCAAATATATTTCTAGATAAAGAAATAGAAATTAGAAAACAAAATAATCTTCCACCCTTTCAAAGATTCATTGCTTTAATTTTGACAGGTGAAAATGAAAATAAATTACAGAAAGAAGCCTTAAGATTCAAATCATTCATTAAAAACAAAATTTACGGAAAAATCCTAGGTCCTGTGAGCGCACCAATTTTTAAGCTTAGAAAGAAATATCGTATTAGATTACTTATTAGGGGACCCAAAACACTTAAAATGCAGAATTCCTTAGCTATAGTAATTCCAAAATTTAAGTTTTTATCAGGAATAAAACTTTCAGTTGATGTTGATCCAATTAACTTCAATTAAAGCCCAAAAAAAACAGTTTTTAGTTAATGTGTTACTTGAACACTATATTTGCATATGTTAATTAAATCGTGGTTTTAAAATAAATCATACACATTTAGAGGTAATAAATTGAGTAATAATAAGGGGTTTTCTGATACTTCAGCCAACAGATATTCTTTAGCTTTGTACGAATTAGCCAGTGAGACTGATGTGATATCAAAGGTAGAGGCAAATTCTAATGGTTTGTTGAAATTGATTTTAAATAATAATGAATTTAAAAATTTGATTAAAGATCCTACGCAAAACCAGGATACATTAAATAATGTGATTAATAAAATATCTAAAAATTTTAATCTGGAAATTTTGTTTAAAAATTTTTTAAATTTTCTAGTTTTAAAAAGAAGATTTTTTTATGTAGAGCAAATTCTTAAAACTTTCATCGAAATATGTTCAGATAAAAGAGGTGAGCTGAAAGCAAAAATAACTTCAGCAAAAGAGTTATCCCCTGAGGAAATTAATAAGATTAAAGACGAACTTTCGATGAATTTTAAATCAAAAATAAGATTAGATTATACACATGATAAAAGTTTAATAGGAGGTTTGGTTGTGCAAGTAGGAAGTACAATGATTGATACTTCTATAAAAAACAAATTACAACAAATAGAAAATGGAATGATAGAGGTATAGAATGGAAATAAACCCTTCAGAGGTAACAAAAATTTTAAAAGAGCAAATTAAAAATTTCGGAGAGAAAGCGGAAGTTTCTGAGGTAGGACAAGTTTTATCAGTAGGTGATGGTATAGCCAGAATTTATGGGTTGGATAATGTTCAAGCTGGAGAAATGGTTGAGTTTTCAGATGGCTCTAAAGGAATGGCCTTAAATTTAGAGAGTGAAAATGTTGGGGTTGTAATTTTTGGAGATGATAGGAATATTAAAGAAGGTGACGTTGTAAAAAGAACAGGTAGTATCGTTGATACTCCAGTTGGTAAAGAATTATTAGGAAGAGTAGTTGATGGATTAGGAAATCCAATTGATGGAAAAGGTCCTTTAGACAAAGGAGTTAAAAAAAGTAGAGTAGAAGTAAAAGCACCAGGGATAATCCCAAGACAGTCTGTGAGTGAACCAATGCAAACAGGTTTAAAATCTATTGATAGTCTTGTTCCAATAGGAAGAGGACAGAGAGAGTTAATTATTGGAGATAGACAGACAGGCAAAACAGCTGTTGCCATTGATACAATTATAAATCAAAAAAAGATAAATGAAACTGGTGATGAAAAGCAAAAACTTTATTGTATTTATGTGGCTGTTGGACAAAAAAGATCGACTGTTAGACAAATTCAAAAAACTTTAGAAGAAGCAGGAGCGATGGAGTACACAACTATAGTTGCTGCGACCGCATCAGACTCAGCTCCTTTACAATTTTTAGCACCGTATACTGGTTGCGCGATGGGTGAACATTTTAGAGATAATGGAATGCATGCATTGATAATTTATGATGATTTGTCAAAACAAGCAGTCGCATACAGACAAATGTCTTTGATATTAAGAAGACCTCCAGGAAGAGAGGCATATCCAGGAGATGTTTTTTATTTACATAGTAGATTACTAGAGAGAGCAGCTAAATTAAGCGATGAGCATGGAGGAGGTTCTTTGACAGCACTTCCAATTATTGAGACACAAGGTGGAGATGTTTCTGCTTATATACCTACAAACGTAATATCAATTACAGATGGGCAAATCTTTTTAGAAACTGAGCTATTTAATCAGGGTATTAGACCGGCAATTAATGTTGGATTATCAGTTTCTCGTGTTGGGTCTGCTGCTCAAACTAAAGCAATGAAAAAAGTATCGGGCTCAATGAAACTTGAATTAGCTCAATATAGAGAAATGGCAGCGTTTGCGCAATTCGGCTCTGATTTAGATGTATCAACTCAGCAACTTTTAAATAGAGGTTCAAAGTTGACTGAACTTTTAAAACAAAAACAATATTCTCCAATGACAGTAGCTGAGCAAGTCATTTCAGTATTTTGTGGTGTAAAAGGTTATCTGGATGATATTGATTTAAAAGATATTGCTGATTTTGAAAATAAAATAATTGAAAGATGTAAATCAGATAAGCCAGAGATAATTGAGTCTATTTTAGGCTCAGGTAAATTAGAGGATGACTCTGAAAAAAGTTTAATTGAAGTCATCACAAATCTTAAGAAAGCTTTTAAAACCTAATATTTATGGCAAGTTTAGACGACCTTAAAAAAAGAATATCAAGTGTAAAATCTACTCAAAAGATTACTAAAGCAATGAAAATGGTTGCAGCTGCCAAACTCAAAAGAGCACAAGAAAGTGCTGAGAAAGGTAGACCATATTCTCAAAAAATGAACAATGTAATACTTAATTTATCTAGTGGTATATCTGATAAAGAGAACGCACCTAAATTACTATCAGGCACAGGAAATGAGAAAGTACATCTTTGTGTAGTTATGACGTCTGATAGAGGTTTGTGTGGCGGATTTAATGCTAATATAATAAAAAAGGCTAAAAGTTTTTTTTCAAATATAATTAGTGAAGGCAAAGAGTTAAAGATTATTACCGTTGGATCTAAGGGAAATGACCAATTGAAAAGATCCTTTGGGGATAAGATAATTGAAAATATATCTTTTAAAAATTCAAAAAATGCAAATTATTTTGATGCTGAAAAAGTTGGAAAAAGTATAATTGAAAAGTTCGAAAAAAAGGAATTTGATATTTGTACAATTTTCTATAATCAATTTAAGAATGTCATTACTCAAATACCTCAATCTCAGCAAATTATACCCTTAAACACAGAAACTGGTAATGAAAATAAAACAGACGATACATACGAGTTTGAACCAGATGAGGATGAGATTTTGAGTAATTTACTACCCAAGAATATTTCAACACAAATTTTTAAGGCTATGTTAGAAAATTCAGCTAGTGAGCAAGGTGCACGAATGAGTGCAATGGATAATGCGACTAGAAACGCGGGTGAAATGGTTGACAAGCTTACCATTGAGTATAATAGAAGTCGTCAGGCAGCAATTACAAAAGAATTAATAGAAATTATATCAGGAGCTGAAAGTTTATAATTATGAGCAAAGGAATCATTACACAAGTTATCGGAGCAGTAGTTGATGTAAAATTTGAAGGTGAATTACCAGAAATTTTAACAGCACTAGAATGTAAAAATGGAAATAACAGACTTGTCTTAGAGGTTGCTCAACATCTAGGAGAGTCAACAGCAAGAACAATCGCTATGGATGCTACAGAAGGATTAAAAAGAGGCGATGAAGTTGTAAACACTAATGCTCCAATAAAAGTACCAGTTGGACCTGAAACTTTAGGAAGAATTATTAATGTAGTTGGGGAACCAATAGATGAAAAAGGAGAAGTTAAAACTAAGGAAAATTGGCCTATCCACAGACCTGCACCTGAATTTAATGATCAATCTACTGAGACAGAAATTCTTGTTACAGGTATAAAGGTAATCGATTTGTTAGCACCCTATGCAAAAGGTGGAAAAATTGGATTATTCGGTGGCGCTGGTGTAGGTAAAACAGTTTTGATTATGGAATTAATTAATAACGTCGCTAAAGCTCATGGTGGATTCTCTGTTTTTGCTGGTGTTGGGGAAAGGACTAGAGAAGGAAATGATCTTTATCATGAAATGATGGATTCAGGAGTAATAAAACCAGAAGGTCCAGGCTCTAAGGCAGCACTAGTTTATGGGCAAATGAATGAGCCTCCTGGAGCAAGGGCTAGAGTTGCGCTTACAGGTTTAACGGTTGCCGAGTATTTTAGAGATCAAGAGGGTCAGGATGTTTTATTTTTTGTTGATAATATTTTTAGATTTACTCAAGCAGGCTCAGAAGTTTCGGCTCTCCTAGGACGAATACCATCAGCAGTAGGATACCAACCAACATTAGCTACTGATATGGGAAATTTACAAGAGAGAATAACAACGACAAACAAAGGTTCAATTACATCTGTTCAAGCAATCTATGTTCCAGCAGATGATTTGACTGATCCAGCTCCAGCAACCTCTTTTGCTCATTTAGATGCAACAACTGTACTTTCAAGACAGATAGCTGAAATAGGTATTTATCCCGCTGTAGACCCTTTAGACTCAACTTCAAGAATTCTTGATCCAAGAATAGTTGGAGATGAACATTATAGAGTAGCACGTGAAGTTCAAAAAATTTTACAAACTTATAAGTCTTTACAAGACATTATTGCAATTTTAGGAATGGATGAATTATCAGAGGAAGATAAGTTGATAGTGGCAAGGGCAAGGAAAATTCAAAGATTTTTATCTCAACCTTTCTTCGTTGCCGAAGTATTTACAGGCTCTCCAGGAAAACTAGTTGATTTAGAGTCTACAATCAAAGGGTTTGATGCAATTTGTAAAGGTGAATATGATCATCTTCCTGAGGCAGCATTTTATATGGTTGGGACTATAGAGGAAGCTATAGAAAAAGCTGAAAAAATGGCAAAAGATGCAGCTGCTTAAATGAGTGAGGAATTTAAAATTGACATTGTAAACCCGGAACAATCTTTCCTCTCAAAAGATGATGTAACTGAGGTTGTTGTACCAGCTTTTGAAGGCGAGATGGGAATTTTAAAAGATCATATTTCAATCATTTCATTTTTAAAACCAGGTATAATTACTATTCGCTCAAAATCTGAGGAGGAAAAATTTTATGTGGAAGATGGAATAATCGAATTTAAGAATAATAATTTGTCAGTTTTAACTAGTTCTATTTTTAACTTGAATAAACTCGAAAAAGCCAAACTAGAGGAATTATTAAAAATCGCTGAGGAGGAAGCAAATAAAACTGAGATAAATGATCAAACAAAATACCTAGTAGACCAGAAAATTCAAACTTTAAAATCTATTAATTGATTATTTTTTTTACTTTTTCTTTTATCTCTTCATAGACTTTAAGTTTAAAGCCCACTACCACTTCAGTAATCATTTCAAGATCTATCCATTTCCAATCTAAAAATTCTGGATTATCAGTTTTAATGTTAATTTCATCATTATTTCCTAAATATCGCATTAAAAACCATTTTTGTTTTTGGCCTTTATATTTACCTTTCCAAATTATACCCAATAAATGTTCAGGTAGCTCATAAGTTGTTATTCCATCTATTTCTTTAATAAGTTCTACTTTTTTAATGCTTGTTTCCTCTTCGAGTTCTCTATAAGCAGCTGACAAAAAATTTTCATTATTATCTACACCTCCCTGTGGCATTTGCCAAAAATTTTTAGGATTATCGATTCTTTTGGCTACAAAAACTTTATTATCATTATTCAATAAGATAATACCCACACCATTTCTAAATGGAAGGTTTTTAAATTTTTCTTCCATCTATCCTTTAAGTAGTTTAATAGCGTAATTTAATTGATTGTCGGTTTCTGTTTTTATTACAAAGTCATCTGAGTCTTCATCTATTTCAATATCAGGCGATACACCTACTTCTGAGATAGATTTTCCTGATGGAAGATAATATTTAGCGACTGTAAGTCTGATTGCACCATCGTTTTTCAATGGAATTATTGATTGCACTGAGCCTTTCCCAAAACTATTCTCACCTAGCAATATTGCCCTTTTATGATCTTTTAAAGCCCCAGCCACTATTTCAGAAGCGGATGCAGATCCATAATTAATTAAAACAACTAAAGTTTTTCCATTAGTTAAGTCACCTTTTTTAGCAAACCATTTACGATTTTCGGAAGATTTTCTACTTTTTGTAGAGACTATTTCACCATTTTCTAGAAAAAAATCAGAAATTTTAATTGCTTGAGACAGTAATCCACCTGGATTATTTCTAAGATCTAAAATATAAGATTTAATATCTTTATTTTTTTCTAATTTTTTAATTTCTTTTTCAATTTGTTTACCACTGTTATCATTAAATGAAGTTAATCTTATATACCCAATATTTTTTTCTAAAATATCAGATTTTACTGATTGAATTTGAATAATTTCCCTGATTATATTTAACTTAAGTGCTTTTTTTTCACCTCTTCGTCTTATAGTAAGTTCTATCCCAGATCCAACTGGACCTCTCATTAAATCCACAGCTTCACTTAAAGATTTTCCTTGAACTTGAACTTCATTAATTTTTACAATGTAATCCCCTGCTTTAATTCCCGCCCTAGATGCTGGTGTATCATCTATTGGAGATATTACTTTAACTACTCCTGACTCCATACTTACCTCAATTCCTAATCCACCGAATTCTCCACTAGTTTCTGTTTGCATCTCATTATAAATTTCTGGTGACATGTAAGCAGAATATGGATCTAAAGATTGAAGTAGACCGTTGATAGCAGAATCCATACTTTCTGATTGGTCTATCTCATCAACATATTCTTTATTTATTTTTTCTAAAACCTCTCCAAATAAATCAATTTTTTTATAGATATTATTTTCTAGAGAATAGCTTTTTTGTATAAAAAAAATAAAAAATAGAAAAATTATTACTAAATTTTTTTTCATTATATTATCAACTTTTCTTTTGGTATTAACTCGGACCACATTTTTTCTAGTTCATAAAATTTTCTTTTTTCTGGATGAAAAATGTGAACTATTAAATCGATACCATCGACTAATTTCCATTCATTGCTATCTTTACCTTCAATTTTTGAGTTTTTTAAACCATAATCTTTTAATTTTTCCAAAACTTGTTCAGATAAAGACTGAATATGTCTTGAAGATGTTCCACTAGCAATAATCATAAAATCAGCCATGGAACTTTTGTCTTTGAGATCAATACTGACAATATCTTGGGCTTTATTTTGGTCGAGAGTTTTAATAACAATTTTTGTTAAGTCTGAAGTTTTTTCCATTAAATAAGTTTAGACTATCAAATATTTCTTAATTTAGAAGATGAAATATTGACTTTATCAAATTTAATAAATGTCAAATTTTCCCTAGCTATTCTTTTAAATGCCACAGAATTTAGTGATTTTTTTTTATACCCAGTTCGATCAAACACGATTATTTTACATTTTTCTGAAATTATTTTCCATTTATGCCATTTGTGAAAATTAATCAAATTATCGGCTCCCATTAAAAAATAAATTTCATATTTATTATTTTTTAAAACATGATTTATCAAGGTGATAGTTTTATGTGACTTTATCTTATCTTCATAAAATTTTACTGAAATTGAATTTGTTTTTCCAATAATTCTTTTGCAATAATTAATTCTTTGAGAAAGGCTTGTTTTGCTTTTTTTTTTAAATGGATTTTTTTTGGTTATTGCCCAAATAACTTTTTTAAGTTTCAATTGTTTTATAGCTTCTTTTGAAATTTTTAAATGCCCGTTGTGGGCTGGATCAAATGAACCTCCAAGAATTCCAATTTTAATTTTTTTTAAATTCAAACTATTTCCTTATTTTCCCTTTACTAATCACTTGATATTTATATGAGACCAGTTGTTTTAAACCTACAGGACCTCGTGGAGGCAACTTGCTAGTTGAAATCCCAACTTCGCCACCAAAACCAAATTCACCTCCATCAGCAAATTGTGTTGATGTATTATGCATTGCAATCGAACTTTTTACACCCTTCAAAAATTTTTCTGCAGACTTTTTATTTTGTGTGATGATACAGTCTGTATGCATAGTTCCATATTTATTTATATGGAGAATAGCCTCCTTAACACTTTTGACAGATTTAGCAGATATTGTTGATGATAAGTATTCCTTTGACCAATCTTTATTAGTGGCCTTTTGTATTTTGCCCTTATAAAATTTTCTAACTTTATTATCCCCAATAATTTTACACCCACTCTCCGCAAGGTCTTTTAAGATTTGTACTCCAAGCTTTTTTAATATTTTTTGGTGTAATAAAATCGTTTCTGTTGCTCCGCAGATAGCTGTATTTCTTAATTTTGCATTTAGAATAACTTTTTTTGCGATACTGGGATTTGCATCTTTATCAACATATGAATGACATATGCCCTCTAAATGACCAATTGTTGGTATTGATGATAAATCTTGGACTTTTCTAACTAAATTTTTTCCTCCTCTAGGTATTATTACATCAATATATTTATTCATTTTCGTTAACATAAGATCAACTATTTGTCTTTTTTTAATATTTATGAATTGAACAAAATCTTCGTTAATATTATTTTTTTTTAGGGATTTTCTAAATAATTTTGAAAGTATAAGGTTCGAGTGAAACGCTTCAGATCCACCCTTTAAAATTACTGCATTTCCTGACTTAAAGCATAACGATGCTACATCTGATGTAACATTGGGCCTACTTTCATAGATAACCCCAATAACGCCTATAGGTATTGTAATTTTAGAAATATTTAAACCATTTGGTCTTTTCCATTTTTCTAATATCTTATTAGTTGGGTCTTTTAACTTTATTATTTTTTTTACTGAATTAATTATATCTAAAATTTTTCTATCATTTAAAATAAGTCTATTAATCAGATTTTCTTTAATTTTCTTATTATATGCATTTTTAATATCTTTTTTATTCTCCTTAATTATGATTTTTTTATTTTTTTTTATAAGCTGGTAATAATCTTTTAATACTTTGTTTTTTTTCTTTTCATCTATTTCATAATAAAATGCTTTTTTCGATTTTTTACCTATTCTAAACAATAAACTTTTCATTAGATTTCTACCATATCGTCTTTGTGTACTACTTCTGATTTTGATATATATCCTAATACTTTTTCAATTTCATTTGACTGACGACCCATTATTTTATTTATTTCATCAGATGAAAACGAACTTAATCCTCTCGCAAATTCTTTACGTTTAGTGTCTAAAATTTTAATATGATCTCCTTTATTAAATTTTCCAGAAACTTTTTTGATACCAGCTGCCAACAAACTTTTCCCATTAATCAGTGCTTTTTTTGCACCATCATCAATTATAAGTTCTCCTTTTGAAAAAATGGAGCTTATAATCCATTTTTTTCTCGCATGTAGTTTTGATATTTTTGAGATAAACAATGTGCAATTATTTTCTTTTATTCGGTAGATTGGGTTTAAATATAATCCATTTGATATAATCATATCACATCCAGCCAAGTTACATATTTTCGCAGCCTCAATTTTAGTATTCATACCACCTTTACCAAATTCTGTTATACCTCTGATATTGATATTTCTTAAGTCTTTATCAAAATCATTTACTCTTTGAATTAATTTTGCATCTTTATATAATTTTGGATTTTTTGTAAAAAGCCCGTCAACATCAGATAATAAGATCAAGGTGTCAGCATTGGAAATTTGTGCGACTCTCGAAGCTAATCTATCATTATCTCCATATTTTATTTCTGATGTAGCAATTGTATCATTTTCATTAACTACTGGAATATAATTCAACTTAAATAAATTTTCGATAGTTCTTTTCGCATTAATCGATCTTCTTCTTTCCTCAGTGTCATCCAAAGTTAGTAAAATTTGAGATATATTCAATTTATATTTTGAAAAGGTTTGAGAAAATAAATTCATTAACTCTATCTGCCCAACAGAGGCAATTGCTTGGCTTTTATCAAGTTTGAAGTTAGTACTTTTATAATTCATTTTCTTGCAACCAAGAGCTATAGCTCCTGAGCTTACGATAATAATTTTTTTATTTTTTAACCTTAATTTTTGGATGTCTTTTGCAAAACTTAATAACCATTTTTTTCTAATTTTTCGATTACTATCAACCAATAAAGATGATCCAATTTTGACAACAATTATTTTTGAGTTTTTAAGTAGCATAAGATAATAACTTAGCTTTAACTTTAGAGATTGATTTTTTTTCTAAAGTTGATAATAAAATTATTTCAGATTTTGTACTTTTTTCGAAATCATTAATAATCTTTTTAATTTGATCTTTATTTAATAAATCTATCTTATTTAAAACAATTAACTCTCTTTTTTTGGAAAGTTTTGAATTATAACTTTTTAGCTCTTTTTTCACTTGTTTATAGCTTTTTTTTATATCTTCATTAGTTATATCAATTAAATGTAAAAGAGATTTGCACCTTTCAATATGTTTTAAAAATTTTATACCAAGACCTGTCCCTTTGTGTGCACCCTCGACCAACCCAGGGATATCTGCAACAGTAATCTCTTTATCATCGTAATTTGCAACACCAAGATTAGGATTTAGTGTAGTAAATTGATAATTTGCAATTTTAGGGTTCGCGTTAGTTATAGCAGCTAATAAACTAGACTTACCAGCATTAGGAAGTCCAATTATTCCTATATCCGCTATTGATTTTAATTGTAACCAAATTGTAAATTCTTCACCTGAAGTGCCTTTCGTAAATTTTCTTGGAGCTCTATTGGTTGAACTTTTAAACTTTGTATTTCCCAAACCACCTCTACCTCCGTTTGCAGCAACAAATTCTTCACCAATCTTAATGAAGTCATATATTAAAGTTTTATTATCTTCCTCAAAAACTTGTGTTCCTAAAGGAACTTTAAGAACTAAATTTTCTCCACTTTTCCCAGTTCGATTTTGTCCTGAACCATTGTCTCCTCTTTTTGCTTTGTGATGTTGTTGGTATCTATAATCTATTAGTGTATTTAAATTTCTTTCAGCTTTTAATATTACTGAACCACCTTTTCCACCGTCCCCACCATCTGGTCCACCAAATTCTATAAACTTTTCTCTTCTAAAGCTAGGTGAGCCATCACCACCATCTCCAGCTTTTATATAAATTTTTACTTGATCTAAGAATTTCATAATACAACGCTACTTTTTAGTTGTACTATTAATTGGGTTTTACTGAAACAAAAGTTCTATCTGATTTAGTTTTTTTAAAAACTACTTTACCTTTAATTACTGAGAAAATTGAGTGATCCTTACCCATACCTACGTTTTCACCAGGAAAGATTTTAGTGCCTCTTTGTCTAACAATAATATTTCCAGGTATTACAGTCTCACCACCATATTTTTTGACACCAAGTCTTCGTCCAGCACTGTCACGTCCGTTTCTAGATGAACCACCTGCTTTTTTTGTTGCCATAACTATTTACCAATTATTTTTTTGCTTCCTTTTTAGGTTCTTCTTTTTTTTTAGAAGGCTTCGTAATTTTTTCAGCCTCAGATAAAATTTTACCATCCTTTGAAAAAATCTTGTTAATTTTTATCATAGAATATTGTTGTCTGTGGCCATTTTTTCTTCTTGAGTTTTGTCTTCTTCTTTTTTTAAAAATTAAAACAGTTTTATTTTTGCTATTTTTAATTAAGTTAGCTTCCACTTTTGCTCCTTGAACTGTAGGCGCTCCTACCTCAATAATTTTGTCATCTCCGTAGGCTAATATTTCACTAAACTCTACTTTTGTATCAGCTTTTGAATTTGGTAATCTTTCGATTTTCAAAATCTCACCTGATCTTACTTTATATTGCTTTCCACCTGTTTGTATGACTGCGTAGGACATATTTCTCTGTAATTTAATTATCGCAATATAGTTCGAGTGACACCATAGTCAAGGTCAATAAGCTAAAAATTATCCTTTAAATCTCTTAGTTTTGTGAAGCTTTCCAAATCTTTTGCTTTTAGAAATACATTACATTCAATTTCATCAGCTAAAATAGTCGGAACACTTGGCAAGTTATTATTTAATATTTTTTTTAATTTTATAATTTTTTCTTTCAGTTTTGAATTATCTGAGTCATTTGCTAAACAAAAATTTGCATTTTGTAGAGTATATTCATGACCACAATAAATCTCAGTATCTTTTGGGAGCTTTTTAATCTTATTTAATGAATTAAACATTTGCTCATAAGTTCCTTCAAAAATTCTGCCACATCCCAAAGAAAATAATGTGTCTCCAGTAAAAATCTTTTTTTCCTTAAAAAAATGAAAAGCTATATGACCCAGTGTATGTCCAGGGATATGATAAATTTTTGCTTCAAAATTTTCATCTTTCCAAATTTGATTATTTTTTACCAAGATATCAATTTCAGGAATTCGATCTTTATCGTTGTTGAAACCTACTACTTTTGAGCCATATTTTTTTTTTAATTCTTTATTTCCACCCACATGATCATAATGATGATGAGTATTTAAGATATACTTCAAATTGAGTTTATTTTTTTCAATAATTTCAATAATTGGCATGGACTCACTCGGATCTATCACACATGCATTTTTTTTGTTTTTATCTAATATTAAATATGAATAATTATCATTGAGACATGGGATTATTTTTACTTCCATTTTTATCTTTCTATTAAAAAAATTCCAAGATTTGAACTCAAATTTTTAAAATTTAAATTATAATTTTTGATATACGATGGTTGGTTATTTTTAAGGGCAATAGATTTTGACAACCTAAAATTCTTTGATTTACTGAAATAAACAAAATCTTTTATAGTACAAAGGTGAATATTAGGAGTATTGTACCATTCATCAGGCAATGTTCTTGTTACAGGCATTGTGCCTTTCAATAAAAGATGTAACCTTATTTTCCAATAACCAAAATTTGGTATTGTTACAATAGCTTGTTTACCAATTCTTAAGAGTTCATCAATAACTTTTTCTGGTTTCAGAAATGCCTGAAGGGTTTGGCTTAAAACAACGTAATCAAAAGATTTATCTGGAAATTGTTTAAGATCCTCTTCAGCATTACCTTCAATTATTGTTAATCCTTTAGCAATACAATTTTGAACTTTAATCTTTGAAATTTCTATTCCTCTTATATTAACATTTTTCTCTTTCGCTAGTAATTCCATTAACATACCATCCCCACAACCAACATCAAGCACATGAGAATTTCTATTTATTAAATCAGATATAACTTTAAATTCTGGTTTCAAATTTATTCCTCTAAATAAGATTTGTCTAAAAAGTTTTTAAGAGCTTTTAAAAAATCTGGCACATCTAGTAAAAATGAATCATGTCCTTTGTCTGATTTAATTTCCACAAATCCTACATTTGCACCAATTGCATTTAAGGCAATGACAATATCTTTATTTTCTTGAGTTGGGTAAAGCCAATCAGAAGTAAAAGATATAACAAAAAATTTAGCCTGTGTGTTCTTGAACGCATTAGATAGATTACCATTATGTTGTTTAACTAGGTCAAAGTAATCCATTGCTCTTGTGATATACAAGTAGCTGTTTGCATCAAATCGATCTACAAATACAGATCCTTGATAACGTAGATAACTTTCTATTTGAAAGTCAGCATCAAAACCAAATTTAAGGTCATCTCTTTCTTGTAGTTTTCTTCCAAACTTTTCCTGAAGTCCTTTCTTGGACAAATAAGTAATATGTGCCGCCATCCTTGCAACTGCTAATCCTTTATCTGGTACTGTGTTTTGTAAAATATATTTTCCATCTTTCCAATTATGATCTGCTGTAATAGCTTGTCTACCAAGTTCATTAAAGGCAATATTTTGTGCCGAGTGACTTGAAGTACATGCAATAGGTATTACGGTTTTAGACTTATCTGGAAAATTACTAATGAATTGTAAAACTTGCATCCCACCCATAGAACCACCTACAACTGAAAAAAGTTTTTTTATACCAAAAAAGTCTAATAAATTAATTTGCGCATTGACCATATCATTAATTGTGATTACTGGAAAATCAGTACCATACATTTTTTTTGTTTTGGGGTTTTCATGACTTGGACCAAATGATCCCATACATCCACCAATTACATTCGCGCACATTACAAAATATTTATTTGTGTCAATTGACTTGTTTGGACCAACAGCATAAGACCACCATCCATCTTTTTTAGTTACTGGATTTAGTCCAGTAACAAATTGGTCTCCAGTTAAAGCATGAAAGACTAAAATTGCATTATCTTTATTTTCATTGAGTTTTCCGTATGTTTCATATGCTAGAGGAAAATCACTTATTGTTTGACCACAATCCAACTTAAGAGGTTTTTTAATAATTAGTGTTTTTATATTCTCTTTAATATTCATAATGAGTGCCAAAATTGAATTGTGAGAAAAAAACTTTTTTAGCGGTTTTTTTAAAGCGCTCGCAATTCAGGTAAATCAGCGCATAAATTTTGTACAAGAAGTTATTTGGTATGTCAATTTTAAAAAATATTTGCACTTAAAGTGTATAAAAAAATGTTATTTTATTTATAAAGGGCTTAAATTTAGAAAAAAAATGACTGGCATTAAATTTAAAAAATTTAGAATAGATCCATACAAACCTGGTAAATCAAGTATCAATAAAATTAAAAAGATTGTTAAGCTTTCTGCAAATGAGTCAGCTTTAGGAATGAGTCCAAGAGTAAAAAAGATTATTTCTAAATCAAAATTAAATTTTTTTAGGTACCCAGATGGGAAGTCAATTGCATTAAGAAGTCAAATTTCAAAAAAATTTGATTGTGACAAAGATAAAATTATTTGTGGTGCAGGCTCTGATGAAGTTATTCAAATGTTATGTCAATTATTTTTAAAATCGAGAGATGAGGTAATTGTTCCTCAATTTAGTTTTTTAATGTACAGAATTTACACAAAAATAGTTGGTGCTAAAGTTGTGTTTGCAAAAGAAATCAAGTTTAGAATCTCGATTTTAGAAATTATTAAAAAAGTAACAAAAAATACTAAAATTGTTTTTTTAGCTAATCCAAATAATCCAACAGGGACATATTTAACTAAATCAGAGTTAGTTGAGTTAAGAAAAAAATTACGAAAAAATATTTTACTTGTTATAGACGACGCTTATGCAGAATATATGTTAGATAGTGATTATAAATCTGGTTTAGATTTATTTAAAAATAAAGATAATGTCTTTATATTAAGAACATTTTCAAAAATTTATGGATTGTCTTCATTAAGAGTTGGATGGGGTTATGGATCAAAGAAAATTATTAAAGCCCTTAATATCATTAAACCACCATTTAATGTAAATGAAGTTGCACAAAAAGCAGCTCAAGAAACACTCAAGGATACTAAATTTTTAAAGAGATCGATTAAACACAATGTTATTTATGCAACAAAATTGAAAAATTTTTTAGATAATTATGATATTAGTTCAAATAAAGTTTCTGCAAATTTTTTATTATTAGACTTTAAGAAATGTAAAATAAAAGCAAAAATTTTTTATGAAAAACTTAAAAAGAAAGGAATTATTCTTAGATCGACTGAGGATGGTTATAGAATGAAAAATATGTTGCGTTTAACTATAGGCTCAAAATCAGATAATTTAAGATTTATTAAGTCAGTAAAAGGTATATTTGGCAAATGAAAAATATATTGATAATAGGTTGCGGCTTACTGGGATCTTCTTTATTGAGAAAAATTTCACAAAAAAAGATAACAAAGAACATTTTAATTTATGAAAAATCAAAAAAAAATGTAACTAAAATAAAAAAACTTAAATTGCCGGGAATACAAGTAAAAAAACTTGAATATGCAGTCCCAATATCAGATTTAATTATCTTTTGTACTCCGATGAGTGAATATAAAAAAATAATTTTAAGAATTAATAAATATTTAGAC
Organism: uncultured Pelagibacteraceae bacterium; assembly: GCA_902623975.1. GTDB lineage: Bacteria > Pseudomonadota > Alphaproteobacteria > Pelagibacterales > Pelagibacteraceae > Pelagibacter. The sequence continues at coordinate 19,372 of CACNVR010000006.1, read as the reverse complement.
CCAAAACAAATTATTACAGATGTTGGATCGTCAAAATTAAAATCTGCAGAAATAATAAAAAAAAATCTAATTAAAAAAGTTTCTTGGACATCAAGTCATCCAGTTGCTGGGTCAGAAGTAAGTGGTCCAGAATATGGGAAGGCAAATCTATTTGAAAATAAATGGTGTGTATTGATTAAAGATAAAAAAACTAATTTAAGACACTTAAAATTTCTAAATTCTTTTTGGAAAAAAATGGGCTCGAAAACGGTAATTATGAACTCAGAGAAGCATGATAAGATATTTTCAATCACCAGCCACTTACCACATTTGATTGCTTACAATTTGGTAAAATCAGCTCAAGATTTTGAAAAAAAGCAAAAATATGATTTAGTTAAATATAGTGCAGGCGGCTTAAGAGATTTTTCAAGAATAGCAGCCTCAAACGAAATCATGTGGAGAGATATTTTTTTCGATAATAGAAAGAATGTTTCTAAAGCTATTGATTTATTTGTTAAAAATTTAATTGCTTTCAAAAAAGATATAAATTTAAGGCAAAATAAGTCGATTCTAAAAAAATTAATTCAAACTAAAAAAGTTAGATCAAAAATCATCAAGTTGAGACAAGATACAAACAAACCCGATTTTGGAAGAAACTAATATTCTTTTATATTACTAATCTTTTTAATAGTAAGACCTGCAGTTTGGTGGATAAGTTTAATTGTGAACTTTGTTGGCATTATTAATACTTTTTTTTTGGGTCCATAAGCATGAATAAATTTAGAATTATCGAGACATATTCCGACATGACCTTTCCAAAAAATAATATCACCTTTGGAAAATTTCTTACTTTTCTTTTTTTTGCAATATTTAATTTGATCTTTGGAGTCTCTAGGAAAAAAAAATCTGTTGTAAAAAAAATAAATTTGTATCAATGCAGAACAATCAATTCCCTTTATCGTTTTTCCACCCCAAAGGTATTTAGAGTTAAGAAATAGTTTTAGGATTTTTTTAAAATCTCGCTCTTTATGTGAAATTATTTTTAAATCTTTTTTTTTAACCCACATATTTTTTTTAAATTCTATGAAGTCTCCATTTTCATTAATTATAGAAATACCAGATGCAAAATATAAAAACTTATTCATGGGTATAAATTTTTTTTTTATTTTTTGAAAAACTCTGGCTTTTGAATTATATACTTTATGTGTTGGCGAAAGTTTTTCGTAAAATTTATCTTTCTTTATAAAACCCTTATAATTATCAAAATTTGTTTTAATTTTAATCCAATTATTTTTTTTTGAAATAATTTCAAATTTTTCACCATATAAAATTTGCGAGCTTAACTCAGATTTAATTGAGGGTTTAGAATAGATATTTCCAACAAAATTATTAAAATAATATTTTTTCATTTCAATTCCTTATTGGAGCAACTTTACTAATCCATATTATTAAACCTAGAACTGGTAATCCTAGTAAAGCAGTTAAAGAGAAAAAATATGAGTATCCCATTACATCAACCCAACTTCCAGCATAGCCTGCAATTAATTTTGGAATAAAAAGCATTATTGAACTAAATAATGCATATTGTGTAGCTGTGAATTTTAATGATGTTAGACCGGATAAATAAATCACAAATGCTGCACCTGCAAAACCACTTGAAATATTATCTGCAGTAATTACAGCGATCAAAAAATTTATGCTTATTGGCGAAACAGCAAGCCAAGCAAACAATAAATTACTTGCTGCAGCAATCAATGCTCCAAAAAATAAAGCTTTCATCGTTCCGAATTTATATGAACTATATCCACCAATAAAACCACCAAGTATTGTTGCAAAAACTCCAAAAAATTTTGAGAAAGTAGCAATTTCAGAAATCCTATAACCTTTTTCTAGATAAAAAATATTTGCCATCACACCCATTACTACGTCAGCTATCCGGTACAAAGAGATTAACATTAGTATTAAAAAAGCAAATTTTCCATATCTATCAAGGAAATTAAAAATTGGTGAAAGATAGCTTTTTGTAATTTTTTTTTTTGAAGTAAAGCCAATTAAGATAAATAAATTAAATATTAAAAAAGCAGATATAAAACAAATTACCATTCTTGAAAAAGAAAAAATAAAACTTAAAAAAACTTGCTCTTTTTCAAAAGGATTATCTAAAAGAGAATAAATTGATATAAAACTTATTACAGAGAAAAGTATTGTGATCAAAAAATTTATATGATTGTCAGTTGTTAATTTCTTTTTAATCTTAGGTTCACTTGACGATAATGTTGCAAAAATTCCGATTAGCATGAAAATTGACATTATAATATATACTTTTTGCCATACATTTTGATTGTAAAGCTCTGTACCAAAAAAAGCAGCTAACCATAAACTCCCTGCACCTGCTACAAGCATAGCAACTCTATAACCTGCTATATACATCGATGACATTGGTCCCTGGTATGATTGAGGAACAGACTCTATTCTAAAAGCATCAACTAAAATATCTTGAGTAGAACTAAAGAAAGCTAAAAGAGTAATAAAAAGTGCTGTAAAGAACAAATTATTTTGTGGATCAGTCAATGCAGTGAATACTAAACATAAGATTATTGAAATTTGTGTAAACAGAAGCCAACTTCTTCTATGTCCCAGTTTTTTTAAAATTGGTAATCTGTAATTATCTACTAAAGGAGACCATAAATATTTAAAAGCATAAGCAAAACCGGCCCAACTAAATAAAGTTACCGTACTTCTATCAACACCTGCTTTTACTAACCAAACAGAAAGTGTTGAAAAAACTAATAAAATAGGAAGTCCAGAGGAGAAGCCTAAACAAAGCATTTTAAGGGGTTTTTTTTGAAAGAAAATATTATTATTTTTCATAGTTAAATTAGTTACGCCAAAATGATGGTAAAAATAAAACTAAAATTGCAAATAATTCTAATCTTCCCAGTATCATACCCAATGTTAAAATTATTTTAGAAATATCTGGAAGTGATGAAAAGTCACCATTTGGTCCAATTATTGAACCAAGACCAGGTCCAACATTTGAAATTGATGTAGCAGCACCTGAAATTGAAGTAATAAAATTTAGTCCCGTTAAGGAGAGCAATGCTGTAATGATAAAAAAAATTACTAAGTACAAGTATATAAAAGAAATTATAGAAGCTACAAATTTATTATCTACAGGATTTTTATCATATTTTAAAATAAAAATTCCTTTTGGGTAAATAATTTTTTTAATTTGATTTGCCACAAATTTGTATAAAATTTGAATTCTAAATATCTTAATACCGCAAGTAGTTGAACCTGCACATCCACCAATAAACATAAGTAACAAAAATATCACCAATGGAAAGTTACCCCAATTATCAAATTGGGCATTTACATAGCCAGTTCCTGTTAAAATAGAAATGACATTAAAGGAAATAGATCTAAGATCTAATTTAATATTGTTATTAAAACTAATATAAAGAGACAAAATTATTATACTAATAAAAATAATTTTTATAAACGAGGTGATTTGAACATCTGAAAAAAATATTTTTTTATCTCCACTTAAAAATTTTATATATGCGATGAACGGTAAACTGCCTAGGATAATGAATAGCATAGCAGAGATTTCAATTTGAATATTATTAAAAAAACCCAATGATTGATTATAATTTGAAAATCCGCCAGTAGATATGGTTGTCATAGAATGAGTTACACTATCAAAAGCACCCATTCCAAATGAATAATATGTAACCCCACATATTATAGTTAATAGAGAATAAATGTAAATCAACCTTAAGGCTATTTCTTTTGACTTAGGCAGAATTTTTTCTGAGGAGTCATTATTTGAAATCTTAAATAATTGCATACCACCAACATTCATAATTGGCATCAATGTTATGGCCATAACAATTATACCAATCCCACCCAACCACTGTAGTAAGGCTCGCCACAATAAAATACCTTTTGGCATAGTCTCTAAATTAGATATTATAGTAGATCCTGTGGTAGTTATTCCTGACATACTCTCAAAAAAAGCGTTCACGAAAGAGAACTCAACGTTGGATAACCAAAATGGGAGCGATCCAAAAATTGCTATACTTATCCAAGATAGTGCAGTTAATAAGAATGCTTGTTGAAGATTAAGTTTTTTACTGTGATCTAAATTTGATAAAAAAAACAATGACCCAAAAATAATTGTAATAATTGATGCACCAAAAAATGAGGAGTCTATTTCTTGGTAAATGAATTGTGCAATAATTGGAATAAGCATAAATACCCCTAAAATTACTTGTAGTATACCAAGAGTAAAAAAAACTGTTTTGTAATTAGACATTTTGAAAGAACATTATTTTATGGTAAATAAATTTCAACTCTATAAGAATTAAGTAAATCTAATATTAAGGATTTTTTTGAATTATTCATGATTAAAAATGAAAACTTAGAAAAAACAAGCTCTTGGCCGATCGTTGAGGCGAAAAAAATGCTAAGAGAAAGAAAGTCTATTTTAGAAAAAAAAGGCAAGATAACATTACAGACAGGGTATGGTCCAAGTGGTCTTCCTCATATCGGAACTTTTGGAGAAGTTGCAAGAACGACAATGATAGCAAATGCATTAAAACATTTGACCGATATTCCAACAGAAATTATTACATTTTCAGATGATATGGATGGTCTTAGAAAAGTACCGGATAACGTACCTAATAAAGAATTATTAGAAAAAAATTTGCACAAGCCTTTGACTCAAGTTCCAGATCCTTTTGAAAAATATAATAGCTTTGGAGAACATAATAATGAAAAATTAAAAAATTTTTTAGATAATTTTAATTTTAATTATAATTTTAAAAGTTCAACTCAACTTTATAAATCAGGTTTTTTTAATTCAACTCTCAAAATTATCTTAGAAAATTATGATGGAATAATGAATATTATTTTACCTACCCTTGGTAAAGAAAGACAAAAAACTTATAGCCCATTCTTACCTATTTGTCCTAAAACAGGACATGTCTTAGAAATTCCAGTAAAAGAAATTGATAATTCAAAGTCTTCAATAATTTTTGATAATAATGGTAAGGAGCTTGAGACTAGTATTCTTGACGGCCATTGTAAATTGCAGTGGAAAGTAGACTGGGCTATGAGATGGTATGCTCTTGATGTTGATTTTGAAATGTATGGAAAAGACTTAATAGAAAGTGCAATACTATCAACAAAGATCATTAAATTAATTGGAAAAAGAAATCCAGCTGGTTTTGCTTATGAGCTCTTTTTAGATGAAAAAGGTGAAAAGATTTCTAAATCGAAAGGAAATGGAATAACAATAGAACAATGGTTAGATTATGCCTCCCCAGAGAGTTTATCGTTATATATGTATCAGAATCCAAAAAGAGCAAAAAAACTATATAATGAAATAGTTCCAAAAGCTGTTGATGAATACTTGGAATTTATCGAAAAAGCCAAAAACCAAGATGAACTTCAATTATTGATGAATCCGACATGGCATGTCCATAATGGAAATGTGCCTAAAGAAAAATTAATTATGTCATTTTCTATGTTATTAAATCTTGTTGAAACAAGTAACGCTGAAAACAAAGAACTTCTGTGGAAGTTTGTAAAAAAATATAAAGATAATATTATTGAGAAAGAACACCCTATTTTTGATAGTTTGGTGGGGTATGCTATCAAATATTTTAACGATGTTATAAAAACTAAAAAAAAATACAAGACTCCTAATCAACAAGAAAAAAAAGCATTAGAGGCGTTAATTAAGACTTTAGGTTCATGTAATGACAAAATGTCCCCAGAGGATATTCAAACGTTAATTTATTCAACTGGAAAAGATAATGGATATTCAGAAAACTTAAGAGATTGGTTTAAATTAATTTATGAAGTTGTATTTGGAGATGAAAATGGTCCTCGAATGGGTTTTTTTATAAGTTTTTTTGGTGTTAAAGAAACAAAAGATCTTATAATAAATAAAATTAAATAATGTTTTCAAATTTAAGATCCTTAATTTTTAAATTAGATCCAGAGACAGCTCATGATTTAGCAATAAAGTCTTTGAAATTTAATTTTGTTCCAAATGTTTTAGATAAGAAGAAAGATAGTTCTTTTTTTAAAACTAAATTATTTGATAATGAACTTGAAAATCCTATTGGTATGGCTGCTGGATTTGATAAAAATGCAGAGGTTTATAATTCACTGTTTAAGCTTGGATTTGGTTTTGTAGAGGTAGGTACAGTTACACCTTTTAGGCAATATGGGAATCCAAAACCTAGAGTTTTCAGATTAGTTGAAGATGAAGCTCTTATTAATAGATTGGGCTTTAATAATTTGGGAGCAAGAAATATTTTTGACAGAATTTCCTCAAATAAACAGAGTGGTTTATTAGGAATTAATATTGGCCCAAACAAAGATTCAAACAATAGGCTCAATGATTACATTGAATGCTTAAGAATTTTTCATAAAGTTGCTGATTATATTACAATAAATATTTCTTCACCCAATACAGAGGAACTTAGAAGTTTTCATGATAAAAATAAATTAGAAGATCTATTGAAAAATATTAATAATGAAAAAAAAAATTTAGGTTCAAAGATTCCGATTGTCGTTAAGGTTTCACCAGATATTAAAGATGAAGAAATAAGTAAAATTTCTGAAGTTCTTTTAAAAAGCAATATAGAAGCAGTAATTTTATCAAATACCTCTGACTCTACCAGGGATAAATTGAATGATATTCAAAAACATCAAAAAGGTGGTTTATCAGGAAAACCAATTGAGGATAAATCTACAAAACTGATTAATCAATTCTATAAAATTATTGGAGATGAAATAAAAATCATTGGTGTGGGTGGAGTGGACTCGGGAATAAGTGCGTATAAAAAGTTTTTGGCTGGAGCAAGTTATGTTCAACTTTATACCGGAATGGTATATAGAGGTCCAAATATTGTAAACCTCATTAAAAAAGAGCTTAAAGAATTGCTATTAAAAGATGGAGTTAAACATTATAGTGAAATCATTGGGAAAAAAACTATTTCCTAAATTATATAAACTTGACGCAATCATTATCACACACTATATAGTCGATGTTATTATGTCAAAAAAATGTGAACTTACCGGTAAAATTCCAATGAAGGGTCATAATGTTAGCCATGCTAACAACAAGACAAAAAGAAGATTTTTACCTAATCTAAAAAAGGTAAAATTTACGAGCGAGCTCTTAAAAAGAAGTTTGAAGCTTAACGTTAGTAATGCAGGCTTGAGATCTGTAGATAAAAAGGGAAGTTTTGACGAATTTTTAAAAACCGTTAAAAATAAGAATTTGTCTCCAAGATTAAAAAAACTTAAAAAGAGTTTACTAATTAAGTCACCATTTCAAAAAAAACAAGTTCAATCCAAGACTATTTAATGAATAAAATTTTTTTGACACTCTCATTATTAATGGGAGCAGTTGTTTTAGCCTCTAATTACTTAGTGCAGTTTCCTATACAATATTACGGTTTAGAGGAGATTTTAACTTATGGTGCATTTAGCTATCCAATTGCATTTTTGATAACAGATCTAGCTAATAGATCTTTCGGAAAGATAGTTGCTAGAAAGATTGTTTATATTGGCTTTGCGATTGGAATAAGTTTTACTCTTTTATTTTCGACAAACTTTACTGATCTAATTTCTATAAGAATTGCCATTGGTTCAGGTGTTGCTTTTTTGATTGCTCAGTTATTAGATGTTCAAATTTTTGATAAGCTTAGAAAAAAAGAATGGTTTATTGCACCTTTAACATCATCAATGGTAGGATCAGCAGTTGACACATTCATATTTTTTTCAATATCTTTTTATGGAACTGGTATTCCGTGGATTACGCTATCACTAGGAGATTTAAGTGTTAAGATTTTTGTAGCACTGGTAATGTTAATTCCATTTAGATTATTATTGAAAACATTAAAACCAATTTAAATCTAGTATAAATATTTGTAAGACAAAATTTTATAAGCTAACTTAGCCACTAAAAAATTGTATGAATTAAAACCTTTGATTGGTGCAAGTTCATTAATATCTGCACCAACAATATTTGAATTTTTAGAGGCAATTTTGATTATATTTAAAGTTTCATCCCATAATAAACCACCAGGTTCTGGTGTTCCAGTCGCCGGCATAATACTTGAGTCTAAACCATCAACATCAAAAGTAAGATATACAGTTTTATTTTTAATAAGTTTTTGAAATTTTTTTAAATCCCATTTTGCTTTATCTTTTGCCCAAAAAATATTAATTCTTGATTTATTTTTTTTTAAAAAAGGCATTTCACTTTTTGAAATATTTCTTATTCCAAATGAAATTACAGATACATTTTTGTGATCTAAACACCTTCTAATTGCCGATGCATGAGAAAATTTTTCACCATTATAACTTTCTCTTAAATCTGCGTGGGCATCAAAGTGTAAAAGATATATCTTTTTATGCTTTTTGACAAACGGCATAATACATCCAGGAGTAATTGAATGTTCACCACCAAAAGTCATTGGAAAAAGTTTATTATCTAAAACTTCTTTATTTACCTCAGCTATTTTTTTAAGTGCTTTTTTGATGTTTCTATTAATCTTAAAAGGTTTTAAGGTTTTTATTCCTATTTTTTTATATGGTTCACAATTTAACTCTTCGTCGTATAATTCTACTTGATGAGAAGCTTTGATTATTTCTTTTGGACCATTTCTAGTCCCACCACCATAACTCACAGTTTTTTCCAGACCAAAAGGAATAATTACTACTTTTTCTTTAATATTAAATTTATTATCTATTCCTAGAAATCCTTTTTTATTTGAAAGATATTGCAATGTTTTATCCAAAAATTTTTGTAAAGTTTTTTCTTTCTCTATTTTTCCATTCACCTTTATGGTAAGCATCACTAGCTATTAATGGTAATACACTTGTTGCTTCAGCAAAAACCATTTGTTCTTTAGTGATATCAACTTTGCCCCATGAGCTTGCTTCTTTTAAGGTTGAACTGCTACAAGCTCCATCTCTCGAGTCTGCGACAGTGATTTGGACGGCATATTTGTGCATGTCAACCTCTTTACCTAAAAGTTCAGCGCATATAACAGTATCTTGAATAAAGTTTTTCGGTACTCCACCACCTATCATAAATAAACCCGAACCACTTGATTGAATTTTTATTTCAGTTAACTCTCTAAATTCTCTGATAGAGTCTATTGTGATATGTGCTTTGGGATTTTTTTCTTGATGAATTACCAAACCAAAACCAGCACTAGAGTCTGTGAATGCTGGACAAAATATTGGCACATTATGATTAAAAGCAGTTTCAATCAAAGAGTCTTTTTTTACAGAGTTTTTTTTCAAATATTTCCCCATTTCATTAATAAACTCTCTTGATGTATAACTTTTAGGCTCTAGGCTGTCAGCTATTTCACAAATTTTTTTATCGCAAATTTGAAGTTCATCTTCGTCTATGTATGTATCATATATTCTATCAATATAATTTTTTCTCAGTTCAGTATCATCTTGAAATTGAGAGCCTTGATAATGTTTAAATCCCAAAGCTTCAAAAAAATCCATATCAATTATAGATGCACCAGTTGCAACAATTGCATCAACCATATTATATTTAACTAAATCTTTATAAATATTCATACAACCAGCAGCAGAAGTTGATCCAGCTAAAGTAAGAAAAATTGTACAATCTTTATCTTTTAACATTTGGTTATAAATATTCGCAGCATTTGCAGTTTCTCGAGAAACAAAAGACATTTTTTCCATAGAGGAAATAATTTTCCTCGAGTCAAAAGATGTGATATCAATGTGCTCTACAGGTTTTTTAAGAAAATCTTTTTTACTGTTGTGACCTAAAATTTTATTTTTTGACATTAAGCAACTAAAATATCTTTGTTGCTGTCTTTATTGTAAAGGCTCATTATAGGATTATCTTCAACTTCATAAATTTCGTTAGAGTAGAAACCATTAAATTGAGTCCTAAATGTCAACCCATAGGCTCCTAGTTGCCCAAGTTCAATATAGTCATTCTCTTTTATATTGTTAGGAAGAAGGAAAGGTCCTTTCATATAATCCATACTATCACAAGTCGGACCATAAAAATCAAAAGCGGTCAATTTTTTAGAGACAATTTTATTTGAATTATCTTTAATCATTTTAGTTGGGAAAACTATATTCGGTGTTCCTGCATCAAAAAGAGTTCCATATGTCCCATCATTTATATAAAGCTTTTGTTTTTTTCTTAAATTAACTCTTACAACTGTTGAACCACTTTCAGCAACCAAGGCTCTTCCGGGTTCACAAATAATTTCTGGTAAATTTTCAATCTTTAAATTATCCAAACCTTTTTTGATCTCTTCAAAATAATCATTTAAAGACTGTGGAACAAGATCAGGGTAAATTGTTGGAAATCCACCACCTACATTAATGTAATCTGGAATAATTTTTGTTTTTTTAATTATATTTCCTATTTCAGTAATACCTTTTGCATATGATATTGGATGCATACATTGAGAGCCTACATGAAAACTTAAACCAACTTTTTTTGAATGTTGTTTAACCAATCTAAGAAGTCCTGATGCTTCAGAATTTAAAGCGCCAAATTTTTTAGATAAGTCAATTTCAGCATGTTCATTTGAAACAGCTACTCTCACAAATAGTTCAAGATCTTTAGCATTGCTCGTACTTTCAATAATCTTGATTAATTCATCTTTAGTATCTAATGCAAATGTCTTCACACCAAATTTAAAATAAGCTTCACTAATACTTTCTCTACTTTTAACAGTATGCATATAAGAACATTTAGCAGTTTGACTAAATTTTTTGATAACCTTAATTTCTTCAATTGAGGCAACATCAAATTGATTTATTCCACTTTTTATAAGAGTCTTGATTACCTCAGGATGAGGATTTGTTTTCACTGCGTATAAAATGCTACCAGGAAATTTTTTTTGAAAAAATTTGGATGCGGAAAGAATAGAATTCTTTCTAATACAATATATCGGCCTATCTGGTTTCAGTTGATTTACTAGATTTTCAACTGACTTAAATTTTTGCATTTAAAATGCCCCCCAAAAAAATTTAACAAAAAAAAGTCTTTTAATTATTTAAAAAACTTTAGTAATTGCAGCAATTAATTCAATATCAATTTAATGTAAAGCAAATAATGACCTATTGAATTGTGGAAAAAAATGTCCATATTGGAACTATGAAAAACGAGCCTACATTACAAAATTTAAGCGATTTTGATAATAAATCCTTGTTAATAGTGGATGACGACAATCCTTTTAGAGAGAGATTAGCTAGAGCCATGGAAAAGAAGGGTTTTGAGGTTATTCAAGCTGAGGGTGTACAAAAAGGCATAGATTCAGTAAAAGCAAAAAAACCTGGATTCGCTGTAGTTGATTTAAGATTGGGTGATGGAAATGGACTTGAGGTTGTTAAAGAAATTCAATCCTCTAACTCCAAAAGTAGAATAATAATGTTAACAGGTTATGGTAATATTCCCACTGCAGTTGCAGCAATTAAAGAGGGAGCTATTGATTACCTTGCCAAACCTGCTGATGCAGATGATGTAGAAAAAGCTTTATTAGCTGATCCCTCAAAAAAAGCAGCACCACCAGAAAATCCGATGTCAGCGGATAGAGTTAAGTGGGAACATATACATAGAGTATTTGAGCTATGTAATAGAAATGTATCTGAGACTGCGAGAAGATTGAAAATGCACAGAAGAACCCTTCAAAGAATCTTATCTAAAAGATCTCCTAAATAAATTTTCTAAATTTAAAAAGCTGCCTTGATAATACTGTAAGTATTAATATTTTATATATCTCAATTAGTAAAAATGGTTTTGCTCCAATTAAAAAGACTTCATTAAAGTTTTTTTCTAACCCCATATAATTCCATAATCCACCTAATCCAAGAAAATAGATTATACTCACCGAAAATAATAAATATAAAAATATGAGTATGGGGTCTTTTTTATTATCTATATGACCTGCAAAAAATGCTGTGAAAATAAAACCAATTAAGTAACCCCCTGTAGGTCCCAAGAGATATCCAACTCCACCACCTTTTGCAAAAACTGGTAAACCCAATGACCCTTCAATTAAATATAAAATAACTGATAATGTTGCTAATTTATATCCTAAAACAATACCCAGAAACATTACTACAAAAGTTTGCATCGTGGCAGGCACAAGAGTGAAAGGAGTTTGTATTTTAGACGAAATAGCAAGTAAAGCTGACCCAACTAATGCAAATATAACAGATTTAATTATTTTTGAAATATTAATAGAGTTTTTGGCAAGATCCATAAAATAATAATACTCTTATTTTTTTAATAATCTATATTAATTTATAATGAGTAAAATTCAAAAAACTGATCATTTTTATCTTATTGATGGATCTGGTTATATTTTTAGAGCCTATTATGCATTACCACCTCTGACTAGAAAAAGTGATGGATTACCAACCGGGGCAGTAAGTGGTTTTTGTAGCATGTTGTTTAAACTTCTTGAAGACTCGAAGTCAGATAAAAATCTCCAGAAACCAACTCATTTTGCAGTTATTTTTGACTCAGCAAGAAAAACATTCAGAAATGAAATTTACAGTGATTATAAGGCTAATCGAGCCGAAGCCCCTGATGACCTAGCGCCACAGTTTGAATATATTAGAAAATCTGTATTAGCATTTAATTTACCTTCTATTGAATTACTTAATTATGAGGCTGATGATCTAATAGCAACTTATGTTGAAGAAATATTAAAAAAAGGTGCACAAGTAACCATTGTATCCTCTGATAAAGATTTAATGCAATTATACAGAAAAGACGTTCGAATATATGATCCAATGAAGAATAAATTTATTACAGAGGAGGATGTTAAAAAAAAATTCGGAGTAGACTCAAATAAAGTTATTGATGTACAAGCCCTTGCAGGGGATAGTAGTGATAATGTTCCTGGGGTTCCTGGAATTGGAGTGAAAACAGCTGCAGAACTAATAAATAAATATGGAACACTAGAAAAACTCCTTAAGTCAGCTCATGAAATTAAACAAAATAAAAGAAGAGAAACTCTTATTGAAAATAAGGATAAAGCTTTGATAAGTAAAAAATTAGTTACACTTAAAAACGATGTTCCAACAAATATAAAATTAGACCAATTATCTCTAAAAGAGATTGATAAAGAAAAACTTTACAAATTCTTAAGGGAAATGGAATTTAATAGATTATTAAGTTCAGCTATTTCAGCATACGGAGAGCCAAATTTTTCAACTACTAAAGATAATGCAATTATTAAAAATAGAGAAGATCCAATTGATAAAAAAAATTATTATTTGATTAAAGATATTAATGAAATTGACAATTGGATTAAAGAAGCAGAAGAAATTGGTGAGATAGCAGTTGATACTGAAACCAATTCTCTTGATCCACATCAAGCTGATTTAATTGGGATTTCATTAAGTACAAAGATTGGTAAGGCTTGTTATATACCAATTGGTCATAAATCGAAAAAAAATATGGATAAAAATTTAGTTTTGGAAAAATTAAAACCTTTATTAGAGGACCCTAGTATTCAAAAAATAGGGCAAAATATTAAATTTGATTTTATTGTATTTTTTAAACAAGGAATTGAAATCACATCAATGGAGGATACGATGTTAATGTCCTATGTATTGGATGCTGGAAAAAATCGACATAATATGGATACACTCGCAGAAATTCACTTGGGTCATAAAACTATAGCATTTAAAGATTTGGTAGGTACAGGAAAAAAGGAAATTAACTTTAGTGAAGTTGACATAGAAAAAGCAAAAGATTATGCAGCAGAAGATGCTGATATCACATTAAGATTGTATCAAAAATTCAAAAAGAGCTTGAAAACAGAAAAAATGACAAATTTATATGAAACATTTGAAAAACCAATGATCAAGATTTTAGCCCTAATGGAGATAGAAGGAATTATGATTGATAGTAAATTTCTCAAAACCTTATCATTAAAGTTTGAAAAAAAAATAAAGAAAATTCAAAATGAAGTTTTCAAAATTTCAAAGAAAGAATTTAATATTGCTTCACCTAAACAGTTGGGTGAAATAATTTATAACGACTTAAAAATAGCAAATCTTAAAAAAACTAAAAAAGGAAGTTTTGCGACTAGCGCATCTGTTTTGGAAGATTTAGCATTTAAAGGACACAAATTTCCTCAATTAGTTTTAGATTGGAGACAATTATCTAAATTAAAAAATACATATTCTGATACATTACCCGAACATATAAATCCCAAAACGAAGCGAGTTCATACGTCTTTTTTACTAGCAGCCACTACTACTGGTAGGTTAGCATCTAGTGATCCAAATTTACAAAATATTCCAATTAAATCTGAAGATGGAAAAGATATAAGAAAAGCTTTTATCACAGACAAAGGCTCGGTACTAATTTCTGCTGATTATAATCAAATTGAAATGAGAATTTTAGCAGATTTAGCAGATGTAAAGGAGCTTAAAAAAGCCTTTAAAAATAAAGAGGATATTCATTCGTTGACAGCTAGCCAAATATTCAATGTTGACATTAAAAAAGTAAATGAAGATCAAAGAAGAAAAGCAAAAGCAATTAATTTTGGAATTATTTATGGAATATCACAATATGGTTTGGCAAAGCAAATTAATGTTACTAATCATGAGGCTGAGGAATTTCTAAATGCATATTTTGCAAGGTTTCCAGAAATAAAAGTTTATATGGATCGGACAATAAAATTTTGTAGAAAAAGTGGTTATGTAAATAATATTTTTGGAAGAAGATCTCATTTTATAAATATTAATGACAAGAACTATAATATAAGAAATTTTCAAGAACGTGCTGCAATAAATGCTCCAATTCAAGGTTCTGCATCAGAAATTATGAGGCTAGCAATGATAAGATTATCAAAAAGATTTAATGAAGAAAATTTTAAGAAAACTAAGATGTTATTACAAATTCATGATGAGTTAATCTTTGAAACCTCAAAAGTTGAAGCAAAAAGAATCAGCAAAGTTATAATTGATGAAATGTCTAGCGTTACAGATAGTGACATCCACTCCTTTTCAATACCTCTGACAGTGGATATTAATATAGGCGATAATTGGGGGGGGCTACATTAATTTAATGATATTGCCCAAATTAGAACAATTTAGTATTTTTATAGTTTAAGTATGCATAAACAAACTATTGCTTTAATTGATGATGATAGAAATATCTTAACAAGTTTAAGTATTGCATTAGAAAAAGAGGGATTTAAAGTTCAAACGTACATTGATGGTGAAAGTGCTTTAATTGGTCTTACAAGAACCCCACCTGATTTGGCAATTATAGATATTAAGATGCCAAAAATGGATGGTGAGGAATTATTAAAAAAATTAAGAAAAAAAACTTCCCTGCCAGTGATTTTCTTGACCTCAAAAGATGATGAAATTGATGAGCTACTTGGTTTAAAGTTAGGAGCCGATGATTTTGTTAAAAAATCTGGAGGTTTTTCTATAAAAGTCCTTATTGAAAGGATAAGAGTTCAATTGAGAAAAAAAGATACTAAGGAAACAATAGAGGAAAACAAAAGTATTATATCTCACGGAAGACTTAAGTTAGATCCTTCTCAACTAGAATGTGAATGGAATGGCAAACAGTTACCAGATAAATTAACAACAACAGAATTTTTATTAGTTAAAGAGTTGGCTAAACGCCCAGGCATTATTAAAGAAAGGGCTCAATTAATGGATATTGCTTATAGAGAAGACACTGATATTGAAGATAGAACTATAGATAGTCATGTTAAAAGAATAAGAAAAAAATTTAAAAAAGTTGATCCTGAATTTTCAGCAATAGAAACTAGATATGGAAGTGGATATAGGTGGAATGTTAGCTAATGTTGAACAATTTTTTAAAAAATTTATCTATTTTAAAAAAATTCTTGTTCATTAATTTTTTATTTTTCACAATTATAGGATTGTTCACATTCCTATATCTTAAAAATGTCCAACCAAACTTAATTAAAAAAAAATCCTCAAATCATATAGAGGTTATTAATAATACAATTGATAATCTGACAAGATTAGATGTTAAATTCGTTGAGGAAGACATAAGAAGATTTTTATTTTCAACTAGATTTCTATTCCAAAATTTAGATAGGGTAATCTTTTTTGACAATAAACTTAACTTAGTGGGTGATACTGATACATTAGATCTTGACCCAAGATCATTCACAAAAAGACTTGATACAATTGAATTAGAAATTTTAAGTGAAAAAAAAACAAAAGAGATAGTTGAAAAAAAAAATATAGATATGGGAAATGACAATGTTGTTTCTTTAAAAGATATTTTATTCAACTACGCTGGTTCAAAAAATTTTGGGATACCATTTACTTTTACTCAGGAGGAATTTAATAAATTTAAATTAACAACAATTAAAAATGTAATGAAAAATGGCAAAAATGTCGGCTATTTAGCAATTACTGAAAATGCAAATGATATTAAAGCAGCAATAAATGAGAGAAAAACTTTCATAATACGTACAGCGATTGCAGTAGGTATTGTTATATTAATTTTTTCATTTGTTTTAAATAGATATTTTCTTAAACCTATAAAAAATTTAGTTAGTTATACAAAAACTATTCGAGAAAAAAATTTAAAGATAGCTAACATTACAGATTTAAAATTGAGAAATGATGAATTAGGTCTTCTTTCAAATTCATTGGAAGACATGACTTTAGAATTACAAAAAAGGATTACATTAGCAGAAAATTTTTCTACAGATCTCGTTCATGAGATAAGAAATCCATTGGCATCTTTAAAAAGTGCATCAGAGATACTTCATGATACAAATGATATCGAGCAACGAGTCAAACTTATCGATATATTAAGTCATGATGTTCAACGAATAGAAAGATTGATTACTGATTATTCTCAAATGTTAAAAGATGAGGTTGCTTTAAGTAAAGAGAAAATTAAGAGGTTAGATGTTGAACCGATTATCAAATCTGTAGTAGATGATTTTAATAATGTTTATAAGCTTAAACGTGGTATCGAAATTTTATATGAGAATGACGGAAAGAGTAAATATTTTATTAACGGAATTGAAAATAGAATCGAACAAATAATTGCAAACTTGTTAGATAACGCAATTTCTTTTAGTGAAAATAATAGTGTTGTTAAGGTCAAAGTATCCAAATTAGATAATGACAAAATTAATGTAAATATATTAGATGAGGGACAAGGCTTTAAAGAAAAGGATACAAATAAAATATTTAAAAGATTTTACAGTAATAGACCAGATAAATTTGGCCAACATTCTGGATTAGGTTTAAACATTGTTAAAAATTTAGTTGATTTACACAACGCTACCATTAAAGCATCAAATAGACTTGATCAAAAAGGTGCGAGTATGGAAATTATATTTCCAAAAGTATAAAGAGTTCTATTGATTAATTAATCCTTTATTGTTAGAAAACTCAACATGAATGATTTCAAAGTAAAAGATATTTCAGAAGCAGAATTTGGACGTAAAGAAATTTCAATAGCCGAAAGTGAAATGCCTGGATTAATGGCTTTAAGAGAAGAATACTCAGGTAAAACACCTTTAAAAGGTGCGAAAATTATTGGGTGTTTACATATGACTATTCAAACAGCGGTATTGATTGAAACTTTGGTAGATTTGGGTGCTGAAGTCAGATGGTCCTCTTGCAATATTTTTTCAACACAAGACCATGCAGCCGCTGCAATAGCTAAAGCAGGTATACCTGTTTATGCATGGAAGGGAGAGACAGAAGAAGAATATATTTGGTGCATTAAACAAACAATCATAGGGAAAAAAAATTGGAAACCAAATTTGCTTTTAGATGATGGTGGCGATCTTACCGCGATCATGCATAAAGAATACAAAGACTTACTAAAAGAAGTAAAGGGCGTTTCTGAAGAAACAACCACTGGTATTAAAGCACTTAATAAAATGGAAAAAGATAACTCATTATTAGTACCTGCTATTAATGTAAATGACTCAGTCACAAAATCTAAGTTTGATAATCTTTATGGATGTAGAGAAAGTTTAGTTGACGGAATCAGAAGAGCTACTGATGTTATGATGTCAGGAAAGATTGCTATTGTTGCTGGATTTGGAGATGTTGGGAAAGGAAGCGCTGCATCTTTAAGACAAAGTGGTGCAAGAGTTTTAATTACTGAAGCTGATCCGATTTGTGCATTACAAGCTGCCATGGAAGGATACGAGGTTGTTTTAATGGACGAAGCTATAAGCAAAGCTGATATTGTTGTTACTGCAACTGGCAATAAAGACATTGTGACAGCAGATCATATGCGAGATATGAAAGACCGAGCAATATTATGTAATATTGGTCATTTTGATAATGAAATTCAAGTTGAAGCGTTGAAAAACTACAAATGGACTGAGGTAAAACCACAGGTTCATGAAATTGAACTTCCAAGTAAAAAAAGAATAATTCTTCTGGCAGAGGGTAGATTGGTTAATTTGGGATGTGCAACTGGACACCCAAGCTTTGTGATGAGTGCATCTTTTACCAATCAAGTTATAGCACAAATAGAATTGTGGAATAATTATAAAAATTATGAAAATAAGGTTTATGTTCTGCCAAAACACTTAGATGAAAAAGTAGCAACATTACATTTAAAAAAAGTTGGTGCAAAATTAACAAAGCTTTCAAAAGAACAAGCTGACTACATCAGTGTCGGAGTAGAAGGACCTTTTAAACCTAATGCTTATCGCTACTAAAAGTGATAAAATCGATTTATCTTCGGAAGAAAAAACACAAAATTTAGCAATTAAATTTTCAAAAAAGCTCAAATTAGGCGATATAGTTTTCTTATATGGTGAAATTGGAGTAGGTAAAACTACTTTTATAAAATATTTAATAAATGAATTTCAAAAAAGAAATAAGTTAAAAATAACTGAGATCACAAGCCCAACATTTAATCTTTTGAATGAATATCAAATTGGCAAAATTAAATTGAATCATTATGATCTATTTAGATTAAAATCGCCGAATGAAGCAGAGAATCTAAATATATTTGATAATAAACTGAATGTGATTACTCTCATAGAATGGCCACAAATGATAAAGAAAAGACCTGAAAATTTAATAGAGATAAATTTAGATTATGAAAGTGATCACCAAAGAAGATCTGCAAAAGTAAAAGGTATAAATCTATAATTTTCATGAAAAATTTGAAACAATTGAAAGGAGATGCTTCTACTAGAAAATTCTTCAGAAAAAAGAGTACAAATATCACTTCAATTATTATTTTTTCAAAAAAAGAAAAGATTAAAAATCTATTAGTTTATGATGCGATTAATAAAATTTTGATTAAGAATAAAATTTTAGCACCTATCTTATATACAGAAAATTATAA
>CACNVR010000005.1 GCA_902623975.1 uncultured Pelagibacteraceae bacterium | reverse complement strand
GCCAGATCAGGCTTACCAACGCTTGCCAAAACATTTGGTACTAAATCACAATCGTTAAATGCATTCGTATTTCGTCTTAATGTCGACTCATCATCTGATCCACCATCTATGTAATGAAAGATTGGAGAGGGTAATTTTTTTTTTGCTAATTTGCGAAAATCCTCAAAATTGTAGCAACTATTTAAGTTCACTATCTTCGAAATCTTAAATTACTTCTATTTAGATCACTAATCTTTGTGCAGCCCATAAGCTTCATGTCTCTCTGAAGTTCAGATTTGTACTTTTCCAATGCTCTTTCAACACCTGCTTGTCCAGCAGCAGCTAACGCGTAAAGATATAATCTTCCACCTGAGCATGCTTTTGCACCTAAGGACAAAGCTTTTAGCATATGTGTACCTCTGTGAATTCCACCCTCACATATCACATCAAGTTTATCACCAACTGCGTCAACTATTTCTGATAATTGATCAAAAGGAGATCTTGAGCCATCAAGTTGCCTTCCTCCATGATTAGAAACCATTATACCAGTGCACCCAATATCAACAGCTCTTTTAGCATCTTCAACACTCATAATTCCTTTTAATGCAAAGTGACCTCCCCACTGAGAACAAAGTTTTTCAGCATCTTTCCAATTCATATTTTGATCTAACATCGTAGAAAAATAGTTTCCAATAGAGGTATTTGTATCTGTACCTTCTTTAACAAAATCTTGTAAATGAGGTAATTCAAACTTACCTTTCGTTAAATAATTTATTCCCCACATGGGTTTTGTTGCAAAACTAAACAAACTAGCTAAAGTTAATTTTGGAGGCGAAGTGAAACCAGTTCTTAAATCTCTTTCACGATTTCCTCCTGTAATAGTATCAACAGTAAGTGCCATGACATCAAACTTTGCAGCCTTTGCTCTTTCTAGACATGAGTCATTCAAGCCTCTATCTTTATGAAAATAAAACTGAAACATTTTTGGTGTATCTATCATTGAGGATATTTCCTCTACACTTACAGTTGCTAAGGCTGAAACTCCAAACATTGTATTAAATTTTTTAGCTGCTTTTCCGACTGCTCTTTCACCATCATAATGAAAAAGTCTTTGTAGAGCTGTTGGAGAAAGATAAAAAGGTAAGTCTAACTTTTTTCCAAAAATTGTAGTTGATAGATCAACATTTTCAACTCCTCTTAAAACATTTGGTACTAAATCAACATCATCAAAGGCGCTAGTGTTTCTAGCATAAGTTATCTCATCATCTGCGGCACCATCAATATAATGAAAAATAGGTGATGGTAGCTTTTTTTTTGCTAATTTTCTAAAATCACTAAAATTATGACAATCGTTTAAGTTCATATTGATAATGTTAAAACTTTTTGAAAAGATTAAACATATAACTATTTGCCCCAGGATTTTTATCTCCTAAACTAGCGTTTGATAAGTGATTATATGAGAATCCCAGTTGACTATCTGCCGGTAAATCTAATGATAATTGCAACTCACTCTTAAATTCTAAAGCATGACCAAGATCTTTTCCATCACCTTGGCTATAATATCCAGGTGTAAAACTTGGTGTAAAATTTAAATTACCAATTTTATAATTAGCTTGGACCCCAGTATAAAAATAAGATGCATTGTCTGCTGTAATCATAGCACCAGTTATTGGAGAAAGATTTCCTAAAAAAGTATCTCTATTTAACTCTTCATCTTGATGTTGAAACCCTATCAAACTAGATCGTTTGCCATTATCACTAAAATCGAACATTCCAGTGTAAACACTTAGTTCAGTATTTTTTTCAAATTTATTTTCCTCTGCCTTTAATGGCAAGATTAATAAAAAAAAATAACTAAACACAAATAGAATTTTAAATTTCATAAAATCGAATATACTTAGTTTTTTCTTAGAATAAATATTTTAAATATTATTGCACCACCAATTAAGAACATCAAGATGGGTAATAACCAAAGAAAATAGGTATTTTTGTTAAATTCTGGATCATACAAAATCCAATCACCATATTTATCTTTAAAATAATCATAAATTTGTTGTTCGTTTTGACCTTCATCGAGTTTTTTTTTAACCAAAAACTTAAGGCTAATTGCAAAATCAGAATCTGAGTCATAAATAGACTGACCTTGACAAATTAAACATCGTAAATTTTTTGTAATTTTGTTTTGCAGATCATCGTCTTTTGCACTTGATAAATTTAAACTCAATATAAAAATGATAATGATTAGATAACTTATTTTTTTCATTTAATTACTTTTTTTAATTCTAAAAAGGATTTTGAGGTAATTGGTCCTATAATTTTTTTTACAACCTTTTTATTATATATTAAAAAACTTTCTGGAACACCATATGCACCCCATTCTATTGAAATTGTTCCATCTTTATCGGACAATATAAAATCATAAGGATCGCCTAGTTCCCGTAAAAATTTTTTTGCATTTTCACTTTTATCTTTATAATTAAGTCCGATTAGTTCTAAATCAGAACTGTCACTCAAATTAAGTAAAAAAGCATGTTCATCTCTGCATGGAACACACCACGACGCCCATATATTTAATAAATAAAATTTATCATTTTTAAAAATTTCTTCTGAAGAAATCATTTTTTCAGAATAAAATATTTTTGTTTTGAAAAAAGGTATATCTTTTTTTTGACTAGTATCTGGTGTGTATATATTTGAATTTTGCAAACCCTTATAAAGTACAAAAAAAACAGTCAGGAAAAAAACTATAATAAAAACTAAAAAAATTTTAATTTTCATTTCTTCTATTTAATAGACTTAAAAGTCCCCCAAGACTGATCAATAATACAGATAGCCATATCCAAATCATAAAAGGTTTTACTTGATATCTTATATTAAAGTAATCTTCGTTTTGAACTAAATTCATGGTCATAAATTTATCTGTAAACAAGTCGGTCTTAATGTCAGCTTCACTTGTTACAATATTTGGTTGATTATATATTCTAAGCTCAGGTTCTAAAACTTCCTCACTACCATTAAAATCAATAATTTTAAATTTTCCAATTATTGTATCGTAATTATTAATACTTTTCTTTTTTACACCTTCAAAATTTATCTCAATATTATCTTTTTGAAATTTTTCACCAATTTTTAGGTTTGTAATTATTTCACTTGAAAAAATATTATTTAACAAAATACTTAATATAAAAAGACTAAAACCAAAATGTGCTAAATTTTGAGATAATTTGTTAAATCCTTTAATAAAAAAATCTCTTAAAGTGATAAAAAATAAATAAAATCCAGAAGTTACTAAAATAGTATTTAACAAAAAATTTAAATTAGTGTTTTTAATTATTAATAACGATAAAAGAAATGAAATTATTAGTAGAATTATCAAATTCATTTTATCTTGTAAGTTCGATTTTATCCATTTTAACTTTGGTCCAATTGCCATTGCAAATAAGAAAGGAATTAAAAAAGGGATTATCAATTTGTTATAAAAAGGTGGTCCAACTGAAATTTTTTCAGTAGTAATTACCTCTAAAAAAATAGGATACATCGTTCCAATCAAAACAACAGACAGAAAATACATCATAAACCAATTATTTATTAAAATTGAGGTTTCTTTACTCAACCAAAAAAAATTATAATCTTTATTATCTTGAGATTTGTGAAGAAAGAAAAAAATAAATAAGGATAAAAAAATTAAACAAAATAAAAAAATTAAAATATACAGACCTCTTTCTGGATCATTAGCAAAAGTGTGAACAGAATTCAAAATACCTGATCTTACTAAAAAAGTACCACACATACTTAATGTAAAAGTTGAAATTGACAAAATAATTACCCAAGAAGTGAATAATAGTTTTTTTTCTAAAATCAGAATACAATGGAGTAGAGTTGTTAAAGCAAGCCAAGGCATAAGCGAAACATTTTCAACTGGGTCCCAAAACCAAAAACCACCCCATCCAAGTTCATAATATGCCCAAATAGATCCTAATAAAATTCCTAAAGTTAAAAAAATCCAAGATATTAAAACCCATATTTTAATATGTGCTGCCCATTTTTTTGAAATATAGTTTAATGAAGTAGCCGCAAGTGTTGATGAAAAAATAATTGATGATCCTACATACCCTAAATATAAAATTGGAGGATGAATTGCTAAAGCTGGATCTTGTAAAATTGGGTTTAATCCCAATCCCTCTTTAGGAACTGGAAAAATATAATTAAATGGATTTGATGTTTTAATCAAGAAAATAAAAAAACCTATTATTATTACTTGTTGAAATAATAATGTTAAAATTCTGTATTGTTTTGATTGTTCTTTAGATTTTATGAGAAATACAAATATAAATAATGTAAGTACTAATAACCATAATAATAAACTTCCTTCATGGTTACCCCACGTTCCAGAGATTTTGTAAAATATTGGCTTAGTTGTGTGAGAATGATTATATACTGTCTCATTACTGAAGTCAGAATTTATAAAAGAAAAAATTAGTCCAAGAAAACTGACTATAACAAAAAAAAGCTGGAGAGATGTAAATGTTAAAATTTTTTTATCAAAAGAATTGGTATTTCTAAAATTCAATATAGACAAAAATATAATAACTGAAGATGAAAAAAGTCCAAAAATCAATGAATAAAAACCAATTAAACTTGCCAAAACTATTCCTCCTTTAGTGCCTCTTTAACCTCAGGTGGCATATAATTTTCGTCATGTTTAGCTAGAATTTTAGTTGCAAAGAATAAACTTTTATCTTTTAGAAAACCTTCTGCAACTACACCTTTGCCTTCTGCAAACAAATTTGGAATAATTCCAGCATAAATCACATTAATTTCATTTTTAAAATCAGTTACAATAAACTTAATTTCTTTGTTCTCTATTAAAACTGACTTACTTTTTACCATTCCTCCAATTCTTATTTTTTTATCATCTATTTCAGCTAGGGTTTTTACTTCAGTTGGTGATTGAAAATAAACTACATTCTCTTCCAAAGATTTTAAAATTAAAAAAACTGTAAAAGATAAAATTAGTAAAATTAGAAAGATGAAAAAAAACCTTAATTTAACCTTACGACCATACATGGTTTAAAAGTTAAATACTTGAAGTGTTAGACAAAATTTCTTTATTAATACTTTGACTTTTTGCAATAGCTGCTCTTTCAGAATTTAAGCTTCCAAATTTAGCAATAAACTTATTTTTTTCTTTTGTATATTGAATCCTAATAATTGCATAAAGTGAAGTGAAACTTAAAAGTGTAAATATAAATGCAGACCAAACATAAAGTCCGTATCCATTCATTAATAATATTTCAAAAATCATAATCTATCTAAGCCTTTATTTTTAATCTTTATCAGTTCTGTATTATATTTCATTAAAAAAATTAATAACGAGAAAAGAGCAAATGCCGCAGTCATTATCAATAAAGGATACAGCATGGATATATGGATCGATGATTTTGATAAAATATTTACTGAAGCTGGTTGATGAAGTGTGTTCCACCAATCTACAGAATATTTTATGATAGGAACGTTTATAATTCCTAACGTTGTAATTATAGCTGTAATTTTAAAAACTTTATCATTATTACCGTAAATTCTCCAAGCAACTAAATATAATATGTAAAATAAAACCAAAATTAACATCGATGTAATTCTTGCATCCCAAGCCCACCAAGTCCCCCAAGTTGGTTTTCCCCAAATAGATCCTGTAACAAGTGCAATTATATTAAACACGAGTCCAGAAGGAGCTAAACTTTTGGAAATCAGAAAGAAATTTTTTAACTTAAATATATAACCAGCAATAGATAAAAAAGTGATTATAGAAAAAATTCCAAGACTTATCCACGCTGCTGGGACATGGACATACATAATTCTTACAGAATGACTTTGTTTATAATCCTCAGGTGATAAAATTAAAGCCTCGGTTAATCCAATGCAAAGAATAATTATAAACACCAATAAAACATACTTTGGCGCTCTAGAAGTTATAGAAAAAATTTTATTTGGCTCAAAATATTTAAACATAAATTATATACATCTTAAATCAGTTTTGATTTTTTTATTAGGGAATAATTGTCTGATCAAGAATGTCAGAGGGAGATAATAACGAAGGGTAAATATTTAACATCCTTGACCAGAATGATTGAATATTAATAAATTGCTGTGTCAAAGTTTTGAGCTAATTGTGTTAAAAAAATGGTTTTTTAATTAGAAAGCTTGAAATAACTTGATCCTTTTTTTCCAGAGAAAATTTCCTCAATTAAAGGATGTTTTATTGGCTCATCAGAGTCATCCATCAGTAGATTTTGTTCTGATACATAGGCTTCATAAGTGATTTCGTCATTTTCAGCAAGTAAATGATAAAATGGTTGGTCTTTTCTTGGTCTAACATTTTTTGGAATAGACTGATACCACTCCTCAGAATTATTAAATTCAAAATCAACATCATAAATCACACCTCTAAAATCAAAGTGTTTATGTTTAACAATATCTCCTATTGAAAATTTTGCTTTTTGAATTGGCATTGAGATTAGTATGGGTATTTAAAAATAAAAATCAATAAGAAAAATTTTAAATTTCTTTTAAAATATTATTTATGTTAATATCATTTAAGTGAATAAATCATTTTTAAAGTTTCTTACTGATTTTGGACCATTGGTCATTTTTTTTTACTACTATTACGATAGTGATAAAGATTTAAAAGTAGCCATTCCACCATTCATTATTGCGACAATATTAGCATTGGGAGTGATGTGGATTTTAGAAAAAAAAATTCCTAAAGTCCCTTTAATAAGTGGAATATTGATAACTTTTTTTGGTGGACTAACAATTTACTTTAACAACCCAGTTTTTATTTATATTAAGCCAACAATTATAAATATTCTCTTTGGTCTAGCATTAATATTTGGAAGATACTTTACTAATGAACCTGTTTTGAAAAAATTAATGGGTAAATCAATATCATTAACTAATGAGGGTTGGGAAATTCTTAATAAAAGGTGGATATATTTTTTCTTTGGACTGGCAGTTTTAAATGAATTAGTTTGGAGAACTCAATCGGAGGAGTTCTGGGTTAATTTTAAAGTTTGGGGTCTTTTACCAATTACTTTTATTTTTACAGCATTTCAAATAGGATTAATTAACAAATACAAAACTAATGAATAATAACTTAAGATTAGTAATTGATAATGTAAAAAATCAAATCGAAAATAAACATTTTTTTGAAAAAGAGGAATTGAAAATTATTTTAGATCTATATGCAAAAATGGTATCCGAAGGTTCCTGGAAAGATTATGGTTTAAGTATATCTAGTAAACAAGTTGGTTTTAGTGTATTTAAAAATGCTACTGAAAATGCTCTTTACAAAATTTGTAAAAATTTTAAACCAAAAAATAAGAACCTAAAATATTTAATAACTGATACTAACGGTAAAATACTTAAAAACTCTTTTGATTTAAAAAACCTTTTAAAAAATATTAATTGGAAAAAATTATAATATCAAAATTATCGTCTTTGACCGAAAAGTCTTAAAAGCATTATAAATAGATTTATGAAATCTAAATAAAGAGTCAAAGCACCCATAACTGCTTTTTTTCCTAATAATTCTCCACTATCACTTACAGT
The DNA here is from genome assembly GCA_902623975.1 of uncultured Pelagibacteraceae bacterium. Lineage (GTDB taxonomy): Bacteria > Pseudomonadota > Alphaproteobacteria > Pelagibacterales > Pelagibacteraceae > Pelagibacter. Next base: position 66,891 of record CACNVR010000005.1, on the reverse strand, counting down.
GTACATATTTTTGATTTTTTGGGTATCATAAGCAGTGAGACCAACAAATATCAAAACACCTAAAACGGAGATTACAAAATACATCATTGAAGATTTCATGAAGATGTTAACTAGAGACGCAATAATTATTCCTATCAGACCCATCATTAAAAAAGACCCTAATTTGGTAAGATCCCTTTTAGTCGTGTAACCATAAATACTCATCGCTCCAAATGTTGCAGAGCAAATAAAGAAAACTCTAGTTACACTCATCCCAGTATAAACAAGTAATATTGATGATAAAGACAGACCCATTAAAGCAGCAAAAATCCAAAAAGTTGTTTGAGCTTTTGAAGCGCTCATTTTATTGATTCCAAAACTCATATAAAAAACTATTCCAAGAGGTGCTAGCATCACTAACCATTTAAGACCAGACATATAAATTACATTACCAATTTGTGTTAAGCCTATGATTGATCCATTATCGTTTGTCACTACTGACATTTTAAATGTAATCAAAGCAACTATTCCTGTTAACAAAATTCCAGTTGCCATATAGTTATAAACTTTGAGCATGTAGGCTCTTAAGCCCTCATCCATCACAACTGCAGATTCTTGAGTGGCTGCTTTTGCTCTTCCGAGAATACCTTTTTTATTAAATTCCATTATTTGTAGAATATATAGTCTTTTACTAATTATTCAAGATGCCTTAAAAGATAGAGAAAAAATTTAATACAAAAAACCTTAATGAATTACAAAAAATTAGGAAATACTGAACTTGATGTAAGTACAATTTGTCTCGGTACTATGACTTGGGGAGAGCAAAATAGTCAACAAGAAGGTTTTGATCAAATGGATTATGCCTTGGACCAAGGTGTAAATTTTTGGGATACGGCTGAGTTATACGCAATTCCACCTAAAGAAAAAACTTATGGTAAGACTGAGGAAGTAATTGGAAATTGGTTTAAAAAAACCAATAAAAGAGATGAAGTTATTCTTGCTACAAAAGTTGCTGGACCTGGTCTTGATTGGATTAGAGGTGGTGGAAATCAATATGATGAAAAAAATTTAAATGAGGCAGTCAATGGAAGTTTGAAAAGACTTAAGACTGATTATATTGATTTATATCAACTCCATTGGCCTGAGAGAAAAAGTAATTTTTTTGGAAGACTTGGTTACCAACACAAAGAAGAGGAAAGTAGTTGGAACAAATTTGAAGACATACTCAATTCTTTAGACAAAATTATTAAAAGTGGAAAAATTAGATATATAGGACTTTCTAATGAAACTGCTTGGGGTCTTTCAAAATTTTTAGAAATATCAAAATTGAAAAATCTTCCTAGAATGATGTCAGTTCAAAACCCTTACAGTCTCTTAAATAGGACCTATGAAATTGGTCTCGCTGAAGTTTCTATTAGAGAAGAAAGTGGTTTATTAGCATATTCTCCACTAGCATTCGGTTATTTAACTGGGAAATATCTAAATGGAGAACTTCCAAATAAATCTAGAATGAAATTATTTGGAGATCAATTTATAAGATATAAAACTGAAAATGGACAATTAGCTATTGATAAATACAATAAAATAGCAATTAAATATGGATTAAATTTCGCTCAAATGAGTTTAAAATTTTGTGAACTTCAACCTTTTGTGACCAGCGTGATAATTGGGGCCACAACGATGGATCAGTTGAAAACTGATATAGAAAGTGTAAATATAAAATTATCTGAAGAGGTAATAAATGAAATTAATGATATACAAAAAATCTATCCAAATCCATGTCCATAATTAGAAAAACTTTCAATTTAACTTTGATTTTTTTGATAATTTCTATGTCAAAATCTTTTGCACAAGATTTAAAAAAAATTGGAAAATTTAAAGATTGGGAAGTCATAGTAGTATCAGAGACAACAGGTAAAGTATGTTTTGCGCAATCATCTCCTGTTCTGCAGGCTCCAAAAAAAAATAAAAGGGATGCAAGATTATTTGTAACTTTTAGACCAAGTGAAAAAATTTCAAATGAAATCAGTACAACTGCGGGTTATGAATTCAATAAGAATAATACTGTTTTGGCAACTTCAGGAAACAACAAATTTAAATTTGACATTAAACAACAAGGTTTTGCATGGATGACCAGTAATAAAAAAGAAAAAATTATGGTCAAAGTCATGAAAAAAGGATCTAGAATTATGGTTTCAGGCTATAACAATAAAGGTTCTCAAACCATAGATCATTACTCTCTACTCGGTTTTACAAAAGCATACGGAACTGCAAAAAAAGCTTGCAGTTAATAAATGAAATCAAAAAAAAGAATTGTTTTAGCTTATTCTGGTGGTTTAGATACATCTATTATACTTAAATGGTTACAAGAAAATTATAATGCAGAAGTAATCTGTTACACTGCAGATATAGGACAAGATTTAGACAGAAAAAAAATTGTGTCTAATGCTAAAAAATTCGGCGTTAAAAATATTATCATTAAAAATCTAAAAGATATCTTTGTTAAAGACTATGTTTTTCCGATGATACGAGGTCACGCAATTTATGAAGGTGTCTATTTATTAGGAACTTCAATCGCAAGACCTCTTATTGCAAAAGATCAAATTAGAGTAGCAAAAAAATATAACGCATATGCAGTTTCTCATGGAGCTACCGGTAAAGGGAATGACCAAATAAGATTTGAGCTTGGTTATCATTACTTTGGCCCGAAAATTAGAATAATTGCACCATGGAGAATATGGAAACTTAAATCAAGAACAGATTTAATCAACTACGCTAAAAAACATGGTATTTCAATTCCAAGAGATAAAAAAGGAGCACCACCTTTCTCTATCGATGATAATTTATTTCATACTTCTACTGAAGGAAAAGTTTTAGAGAATCCAAAAAATTCAGCTCCAGAATTTATTTATCAAAGAACCATTGCGCCTGAAAAGGCTCCTCAAAAAGCTACTTTTGTTTCTATCAATTTTAAAAATGGGGATCCTGTTGGAATTAATGGAAAAAAATTAAGACCATCAAAACTACTTGAAAAGTTAAACCAACTAGCTGGAAAAAATGGTATTGGAAGAGTTGATCTTGTTGAAAATAGATTTTTAGGAATTAAATCGAGAGGAGTTTATGAAACACCTGGAGGAACGTTATTAATTTATGCTCATAGAGCAATTGAGTCTATTACCTTAGATAAAGAAACTATGCATAAAAAAGATAATATAATGTCAAGATATGCTGAGCTTATTTATAATGGTTTCTGGTTTTCAAAAGAAAGATTTAAACTCCAAAAAATCGTTGATCATAAAAGAAATAAAGTTAATGGAACCATTAAACTCAAACTTTATAAAGGAAATATAATAATAGAATCAAGAGTTACTAATAGCAAAGCTTACTCTTTAAGAAAGGTTTCCTTTGAAGAAAATAAATCTTTCAATAAATCTAATGTAGAGAAATTCATAAATTTTCATAAAAAAAAGTTAAAAAAATAACATTAAACTTTGGACAATTTAGGCATTGTTAATTTTAAAAAAAAACTTAATTTAATTGATATGGACAATTTTAAAAAATGGATGCAAGATTCGGCAAATATACTATTTGATGATAGTAAAAACGATCTTAGATCATTACCAAAAGCTGTAAGATTACAAATTTTATTAGTATTAAGTTTTATTTGGACGACTGTATTTAGTCTTTATGTGTTCTCATACACCACTTTTGCTTTTGGATGGGCAGGCACATATATAGCACACATTGGGCTTATATTTGCAGTTTACATGACATTTAAACAATTTCACAAAGCAGAGGAAAAATCGAGCAGCGTTTTTCAAACAAAAAATTTTGACCCCTTTAAAATAATGGTGATAGTTTTTGTGATTGTTTTCATCTTCGTATTTTCAAAAGGCATTGAAGTTTTAACAAATACTAATTCTTACACTATTCCTTATGACGGGCCATCAAAATCAGTATTTGAAAAATGGCTACCATTTAGTAAAGATAAATAATGGAAAAAATAGCTAAAAATTTGCAGCTTCTTTTAATGGTTATTATTCTTATTAGCACAGTTATTGCTGTTGGAATAGAAATGTATAAAATGTTTCAAAATCGATCAGTAACATTAGCCGATCTTTTATTAATGTTTCTGTATTTAGAAGTGCTTGCAATGGTAAGAGTTTTTTGGAACCAGCAATCAATTAGTATAACCTTACCTTTGTTGATTGCGATTACTGCACTTGCAAGATTTATTATTCTTCAAGGAAAAGAAATGGATCCCACTGCGTTAGTTTATGAGGCTGTTGCCATAGTTCTTATCGCTGGAGCTATCGTAATTTTAAGATTAAGGCACAGTGATAAGTTAGGTCTTAAGAAAAAAAAATCAAAATAAGTTAGAATGAATTTTGAAGCTTCAAGGGCTGGGGCCTTAGACAAATTAAATTATTTTGTTGAAAATAATCTTTCTGAATATTCTAAACTTAGGAATTTTGATTATGGTCCAGAAAATAGGTCCAATATTTCTTGCTTATCTCCATATATCACTCATGGAGTTATTAATGAGAAAGAAGTAATTAAAAGATCACTTGATAAATATTCTTTTTCAAAGAATGAAAAATTCATTCAAGAAGTTTTATGGCGCACATATTGGAAAGGCTGGTTAGAATTAAGACCCAATGTTTGGTCAGACTATTTAATAGAATTAAATAAGATTAGAGAAGAATTTAAAGATAATCGGAATTATCTTAACGCATTAGAGGGTAAAACTAATATTGAATGCTTTAATTCATGGGTAAGTGAACTTAAAGAAAACAATTATTTACATAATCATACAAGGATGTGGTTTGCCAGTATTTGGATTTTTACCTTAGAACTACCTTGGCAGTTAGGTGCAGAATTTTTTTTGCAACATCTTTATGATGGCGATGCTGCATCAAATACTCTTGGATGGAGATGGGTCGCTGGAGTGCAAACAAATGGAAAACATTATTTAGCGAGTGAATGGAATATCAAAAAATTCACAAATAATAGATTTAGTAATATTAAATTAAATGAAAACGCTCCTCCAAAAATTTCCAATAAAACTTACTCTATAATTAAACAAGATTTTAGTAATTCAACAAATCTAGAAAATAAAAATCTACTTGTTTTTGATAACAATCTTTCTTTTGAAATTACTGATTTTCAAAATTTAAAGTTTAAAAAAATTTTTTTAATTTCTAATAAAAATGAAAATAGATTTATCAAACTCAGTGAAAAAGTAGTGAAATTTAAAGCCCTTTTAATAAATGATCAAGAACAAAGGTTAAAAGCTAAGTCCATTAATTGTCAAGTCGTCGATATAAATGAAATAGAAAATATTGATAACTGTTGTGGTTTATACCCAACAGTTGGAGAAAACTTAGATTACTTAAATTTAAATAATTTAAAAGTAGATTTTTTATACAGAACACTGGATCAATATTCTTGGCAATATTGTAATAAAGGTTTTTTTAATTTTAAAAATTATATTCCTAAAATAATTTCAACTTTTAATTAAAACCACCTAAACATTCCAATAATTCCTGCTGTAGCATAAAAAAATTGCAAAAATAATATTCCTCTATGACCACCCCTATAAGCCCAAATTCCTATCAAAATTGCCGAAATTAGTAACAAACAAAAACCAAAAAACTCTATCCCAATATTCATAGCTACAAATAATGAATACAAAATTGCAGTAATTACTCCTGCCCATTCAAAAATTTTATTATTCATAAAAATTTTTCAAAATTGTTTAAAGGAATCTTAGAACAATTATTTATATCTGTCATATTTTCTTTTACAAATTAATCAAATTTTTCTCAGAATTTATCTTGCTAGTTTTATAAAAATATCACCCATACCAGCATCTAAATTTTCTAAAGGTGTATTATTTCTTAGTTCACAATATCTACCAGTAACTTGGTGACTTTTAACAAAATCTATTTCATCTTTTTCACAATTTTTTCCATTGTGTAATAAACCTATTACAATTCGATCATTAAGACTATAAACCTCTGATTTATTTATTTTTTCACCATCACAAAAATAATCTTTGTTTACTCTATTAGGAAAATCTTTTTTATCACAAGGATTTTTTATAGTTAAAACATAAAATTCTTCAGTGCCATCTTCAAATTTATATTTCATTTTTTGTGCTTCAGAATATTTCATTAAATCACATGAACATGGAACACAACACCTATAATAATTTCCACAAATTTTTTTGTTTGTTTTACTTTCCTTAATAAATAAAAACTCTGCGTCACTGTTTGGATCAATCAGAGATCCTGAAACTGCACAATATAATTTATTAAACTCAATAAAGTCTTTATAGGTAATTTGTTTATCTATAATATATTTAAAAAATTTTGGTCCTGCAGCATTTCTATTTTTATCTGGAAATATTCTTGACCAATCAGTAATCAACTCTTTGTGATAGTTTTTTTCCTCAGCAAACGACTTAAGTTGAAATAATATTACAAAAAAAATTAAAGAAATATTTAATATTTTTTTCATTTTTGTTTTACAGTAATTGTTTGATTTAGCCTCTTTATATCAATCATTTCTTTACTTCCATCTGTCCATCTAACCTCTATTTTAAAATTTTTTTCATTTTTTCTAATTCCATAATGTGCCACAGGCTCCATTTGACATAAGTAACCAGATCCTGCATCAATAGTTTTTGAATGTTTTCTCTGATTAGTTATTAATGTTACTGTAGCTCCTCTTGCTGGTGCACCGTGTTTGTTGAGTGGTTTAATTCTTAAGTATTTATTTTTCTTATCAACTATTGCCTTGTACAAAGTTAATGTCTGTTCTTTACTTTCACCTCGAGAAACTAATAATTCTAAAATTCCGTCATTGTCTATGTCTGCAACTGCTGCCCCAGTCCCATATCCGTTAGCTTCGCGTCCTACCTGAAAATCTATTTGTTCAAATTTTCCATTATTTTTAATTCGAAATAATTTATTTGGCTCTGCAATGTTGTTCATGAAAACTTCATCAAATCCATCGTTATCAAAATCTGCAGAAATAATTGTTCTTATCCTAGAGGGTCTATCAAAATTTTTATTACCGATATCCTTAAATTCGTTATTTTCTAAAACATAGGCTCTATGATAACCAAGCCAATTTCCACTCAAAATATCTAATCTACCACGATAATATATATCAGATAAAGCAGTGCCTCTCCCATTTTGGATTACATCATCTACCCTATAATCAAATGCTACATCCTTAAAATTTCCATTATCATTTTTAAAAAGAAAATTTGCTCCTCTTTCATTTGCTGCAAAAATATCTGCTCTTGTCGTTAAAATATGTCCAGACACGACAGCTCTTCCACCAGTAATATTATCAAGATTTAAATTCTGAGCTTTATCTTTTATTATATCCTTTTCAATCTCATAAAATCTTGTTGGTCCTCCGTAGTTAGCAACATAAATGCCATATTCACCATCTCCCTTTCTATCGACACAAACCACAGATCTTCCGGCTGTTAAATTTAGATTTTCTTTATTTTTTTCTAATTCAAATAAATCAAAATAATTATTATCTTTTATATCCAATAATCTGTCTGAATATTTTTTAATTCCACTATATGTATCGGTATTTAAAAAGTAGATTTCTTCAAAGCCATCTTTGTCAATATCACATGCAGCAACTCCAATGGTTTTCTTTAAAGCATCTGAAAAAATTTTTTGTTGGTTTAAATCCTTTAGTTTTCCATCCTGATAAGATAAAGCTAAATTAGGAAAGCCAAAACCTGTAACTAAAAACTCATAATTTCCATCCATATTAAAATCTGTTACGGAAATACCGTAGCTAAGCCTTTTCTCATTATTCTCAATAATTTTCGATAAATCCTCAAAAAATTCTGCGCGAGCATTATTTGTAAGAATTATAAATAAAAATAAAATCAAATATTTAGAAAAATTTTTTATTTTTTTGATGAACATTTTTTTGAACAATACTTAACTTTTTCCCAATTTAATCTCCATTTTTTACGCCACACGAAAGGTCTTTTACAAATAGAACAAACTTTTGAAGGAAGATTTTCTTTTTTCACTATATTGTATTTTGTTTAATAAATTTATCTGCTGCTGACAAAATCAATTTTTTTCTGTCAGTTTTCATTTTATCAAAAATTCTGACCATCATAGAAAGTCTTGGATTTTTCAAAAAAAATTTTCTATTTCGATCTATAAATCTCCAATAAAGACCATCCATTATATTGCACCAATCACCTCTTTTAAAATCCATCATCTTCATAAAATAACTTGATCCACAAATGTATGGTTTAGTCGCAAATATTCCACCGTCACTAAATAGACCCATTCCATAAACATTAGGAACCATTACCCAGTCTGAGGAGTCCACAAACATTTCCATAAACCACTTGTAAACAATAGTTGGTTTTATCTCACAAAGGTTCATAATGTTTGATAAAATCATTAATCTTTCAATATGATGAGACCATCCATGATTTAAAGCATTCTTTATTGCGTAGTCTAGTGGTGGCAATCCAGTAGTTCCGTCATACCAGGATTTTTTCATTTTACGATTATGTTTAAAAAAATTTCCAGTCTCCATTTCATTCGAGTAACTTTGATAAATTCCTCTCATAAATTCTCTCCAACCAATTATCTGACGCATGTAACCTTCTAATGAATTTAATCTTATCTTTTTACTTTTATGGAATTCTAAAACCTTTTTGATAATAAATTCTGGGGTGAGTAAACCTAAGTTAATGTAAGGACTTAATGCACTATGAAATAAAATATTATCTTTTTGATCAACAGCATCCTCATAATCACCAAATAAGTTTGATTTTTCTTTAATAAAGAAATTTAAAAGCTTTACGACATCATTATATTCAGTAGCAAACCAAAAGTTTTCAGTTTTACCTGGATGGTCTCTGAACAATCTCTCGATAATCGGTTTTAATTTTTTAGTATGATAAGTTTCATTTATTTTTGGAAACTTTGGAATTGAAATGTTTTTTGGTAATTTATTTCTATTATCTTCATCAAAACTCCATTTGCCTCCAATCGGATTTCCATCTGAGCCCATTAATATCCCTGATTTTTTTCTAACATCTTTATAAAAAGTTGCCATAAAAGGTTTTTTTGATTTAGATACATATTGTTTGAACTCTTCTCTTGAATTTAAAAACATTGGAGTTTGAATGATGTTCCATTTAACTTTTTCTTTTTTAATAAATTGATTAATTTTTTTTTCAAAAAATTTATCTTCAACTTCAAAACTTGAAATCTCTTTTATTTTTTTTGAGCTAATTATTTTTTTTAATTTTTTTAAATAATCATCTTTAAATTCTTTATCTTCGATTTTAATGTATGCTAATTTAAATTTATCTTTTTTTAGACTTTCAGCATGTGAACGCATTGATGATAGGAAAAGGAGTATTTTTTGTTTATGGTGTTTTTCATAAGTACATAACTGGTAATCTTCGGCCATAAAAAACAGGTGGTCTTTTTTGAAGCGGTCCAAGTATTTTGATGGAAATAATTGATTACCCAGTATAAAAAATAACTTCATGGTTAAATATAACTAATAAAATTTTTTATGTCAGAAAAATATCTTATTTTTGGTGCGACAGGTTCAATCGGATCTAGCTTGGCTGAACAATTAGTAAACTCTGGAAATTCTGTTCATTTAGTTGGTAGAAATGAAAATGAAACCAAAAATATTTCTGAAAAGCTCGGTTGTGCTTATACGATTGCTGATGTTTTAGATAATGGATTTATAGAAAAAATTAAAAATGACATTTCAGATATTAAAGGTGTCGCTTATTGTGTTGGTTCAATAGATTTAAAGCCTTTAAGAATGGTAAAAGAAGAAGATTTTAATAAATGTATGAAACTAAATCTCTATTCGGCTGTCGAAGTTATTAAGGGATACCAAGAAAGTTTGAAGAAAAATAAAGGTTCAGTTGTTTTATTTTCAACAGTCGCAGCACAACGAGGGTTTACTAATCACGCAATAATTGCTTCTACTAAAGCCGCTGTAGAGGGATTAACTGTCTCATTGGCTGCTGAGTTTGCTCCAAATATTAGAGTGAACTGTATCGCTCCAAGTTTAACTAATTCAAAAATTGCCGAACCGATGTTAAAAAACAAAGCACTAGCTGATGGAATAGCAAAAGCACATCCATTAAGAAGATTGGGCGAAGGAAAGGACTCAGCCTCACTTGCGAAATTTCTCATTACTGATGACAGTTCCTGGGTTACAGGTCAGATTATTGCTGTCGATGGTGGTAGATCAAAACTATCTTGAAGTGAAAATATTTTTTATTTCAATATTTGTATATTTAATTTCTATAAATATCTCATTTGCCGATGATTTAAATTTCAAGAAGATCGTTCATTTGAATGATCCATGGGGCTCTACATTTATTAATTCTAATGAACTGTTGATTACAGAAAAAAGCGGAAAAATAAAATTAATCAATCTTAACTCAAGAGAAGTTTTAGAAATAAATCACAATCTTAATTATTTAGAACATGGTCAAGGAGGTTTGTTAGATATCCTTTTTAAGGACAATTTTGTTTATATTTCTTATACAGAAAATAAAGGTGATCGAAAAACAAGTACATCAATAGCTAAAGGTAAATTTAATAAAAAAAATCTGATATTCAAAAATATTTTTCAAGCAAAACCTCCTATCGACTCTGGATATCATTTTGGATCAAGGTTAGCGATTGATGATAATCATCTTTTCGCGTCTGCGGGCGAAAGAGGACAAGGTATGATTGCTCAAGATCCTACAAAACATCCTGGAAGTATTATCAGGATAAATATTGATGGAAGTATTCCTAAAGACAATCCCAAATTTATAGATAAACCAGATTGGCTACCAGAAATTTATCAAATTGGAGTTAGAAATCCACAAGGCCTCACTTTATCTCCATTTGATGGAAAAATTTATATGAGCAACCACGGAGCCAGAGGAGGTGATTGGTTTGGTGAGGTAAAAAAAGGAGAAAATTATGGATGGAAAATTTTAGGATGGGGTGGAAAAAATTATTCAGGTATTCCTATTGGCCCTAAATGGAAGCCAGGTTTTACAAAAGCAATACAATATTGGGTACCATCAATAGCAACAAGTGCAATAACTATTTATAAAGGTAAAGAATTTAGCGAATGGAATGGACATGCATTAATTACTTCTCTTAAAGATCAATCTCTTAGGAAATTGATATTTACTGACCTATCAAATGTAAAAGAGAAGATTATTTTTAAAGATAAAATTGGAAGAATAAGAGATATACAGGTTCATCCAAATACTGGTAAAATTTATTTTTTAGGAGGAGATAATTTGTGGTTGATGGAAAAAAGTTAATTAGTATTTCATTAATTTTAGTTGGAATTTTTTTTTATAATTGTTTAAGTATTGCGATGGAAAAACCTTATCATCATCTACCAGACGGAACTTTTAGAAACCCAGAAGGTTCGCCTAAGAGAGACCCTAATGTAAAATGGTCTTACAAAATATTTAACCAGGAAAAAAAGAAACTTGATATGACAGTTCCAAAAGAGCACGTTGTTGAAAAAGAAAAAGTTTTATCAGATCTAAAAAAATACCAGGAAGACGATTATGTAGCCTGGATAGGTCATGCTACTTTTTTAATAAAGCTTGGAGACACGACAATAATTACGGATCCTGTATTTTCAAAAAATGCAGGCCCATTAATTTTTGGACCGGATAGATTTACGGAACCGGCTTTAAAACTTAACGAAATTCCAAAAATTGATTTATTTTTACTAACTCATAACCATTACGATCATCAAGACATGTCTACTATTAGAAGATTTCCTTATAAAAATGCAAAAGTTTTACTCCCACTTAAACTTAGTAAATATTTTAGAAAATACAAAGATGTTAACGAAATGGATTGGTACGATGAAATTAAAATTAAAGATAATTTGAAAGTTACATTTTTACCTGCCGTTCACTGGTCAAAAAGAAGTTTAACAGATACAAATAAATCATTATGGGGAAATTTTTTGATTGAATACAATGGAAAAAAAATTTTATTTACATGTGATACTGGAATTGGAGATGTCTATAAAGATATAGGTAGTAAATATGGACCGATTGATTTAACATTTATAAATATAGGAGCCTATAATTTTTACCCAATATTACCCTACAAAGATAAATCAGTTTATCATACTAATCCCGAGGAAGCTTTAGAAATTGCTAAGAATTTAAAAAGCAAAAAAGTAATTGGAATGCACTGGGGAACTTTCGTTCTTTCATTAGAACCAATTATGGAACCTCCTGTAAGATTTAAAGCCAATGCAGAAAGATATGGTTTCAAAAAAGAAGATGCAATTATTTATAAAATTGGTGAGTTTGGATCATTAAAAAAACTACTTAATTACAATTAATTATCTAATAGTTTTTTTTTCGCTTTTTCAAATTCTTCTTGCGTTAAGATCCCATCATTTAAAAGTTGATTTAATTTCTCAATTTCATCACTGAGTTTATTTTCATCTATGGAAGTTTCTGATGAATTTTCTGTCGAAATATTTTCATTTGCTTTGTTTGCACTTTTAGCACTAAAGCCTTTCATTATAGCTGTAGCCCCTAAATATAAAACAAACCCAAGAATTGGAATTACTAAACCAAAAAAAATAATTTTTTCCATTAATTAATCCTCATCTTCCTCTCTCCAATTTTTTTCATACATGAGCCATGCAGCAAATATGACTGAAAATGTTCCTACGATCATACCATAATCAAATCCAGTTTGTTGATCATAAAAGTACCAACCTAATTGTGTTGCCCCTATTGGAGGAATTGTAAGTATAGCCATAAGGATTGCTATTCTATAAGGATACTTAGGTTTTTTCATAACCTAACTTATCAAAGATTGTTAAATGGATTAAATATTAAATTTGCGATCTTTTGAAACAGTCAATCGTATTTTTAAGTAAACACGCAATAGTCATCGGTCCTACACCACCAGGAACTGGTGTTAATGCTTTAGCATTTTTTGAAACCTCTTCAAATGCAACATCGCCTACTATCCCTTTGTCTGTTTTATTGATACCTACATCTATTACAATTGTATCCTTTTTTACCCAATCTCCCTTAACTAGCTCTGGTATACCAACTGCTGCAATAATTATGTCAGCCCCTAAACATTCTGCTTTCAAATCCTTAGTTCTTGAATGAGTAATTGTAACTGTACAATTTTCTTTTAATAAAAGTTGTGTCATTGGTTTGCCATTTAAATTAGACCTACCAACTACTACTGCCTTCTTTCCACTTAAATTTGGCTCTATTTTTTTAATTAAAAGATAGCATCCTAATGGTGTGCATGGGACTGAACTTTCATACCCTGATGAAAGATTTCCTACATTCATAGGATGAAAACCGTCTACATCTTTAGAAGGATCAATGGTCTCAATAACTTTTTGTTTATCTATATGTTTTGGAAGAGGCAATTGTACCAAAATACCCGAGACTGAAATATCTTTATTCAATTCTTTAATTTTATCTAAAACAATTTTTTCCTCTACATTATTAGGATATTTAATAACCTCTGATTTAAGACCAACTTCATTTGCTGATTTTTCTTTATTTCGAACATAAATTTGACTCGGAGTTAAATCACCAACTAAAATTACAGTTAACCCAGGAACTTTATTATATTTTGTTTTCAAGCTTGAAACTTCCTTTTTAAGCTCTTCTCTTAGAAGTGCAGCCTCTTTTTTTCCATCAATTAAAATCATATATTTTTAAAATATCATTGGTGCAATGTAGAGCTTCATACACATTTCTATGAACCAAATCAATAGAAGTAAAATTATTGGTGATATATCTAAAGGACCTAAATTGGGAAGAAATCTTCTTATTCTGTTTAAAAAAGGCTCCGTAAGTCTATAAGTAAAATCTAAAATTACATACACAAATCTATTTTGAGTATTCAAAATATTAAAAGCAATTAGCCAACTTATAATAACATTTGCGATAACTACATAAGAATAAAGTTTTAATAATTGTAAAACCAAATAAAAGATAGCAATCATTTTTTTTCTACATAGATAGATGTACTTGGAAAAGCAAAAGAGGCCTTATTTTTTTCGACTATCTGTTTTATTGCTATGGCTAAACGTTCTTTTACTGACAACCATTCATTCCAACTATCTGTTTTTGTGAAACATCTTACGTACATGTCTATTGAACTATCAGAAAATTTATCAACGCGCACCGCAACTCCAATGCTAGTATTGAAATCTTCGCTTTTATTTATATGATTTTCTATTTGATCTCTTATAATCTTTAATTGATCAACTGTGGTATCGTATTGAAGGGTTATTATCCAGCTAATTAACCAATTAGATGTTTCGCTAACATTAATAACTGCATTTTCAGCAAACTGAAAATTAGGAATAATCGCCAAAGATTTGTCAAATTTTCTTATTGTGGTTGATCTAAAACCAATTTTTTCGACAATGCCCTCTATTATTCCATCTACTAAAATCCAATCACCAATTTTAAATCTTTTTTCAACTAGTACTAAAATTCCTGAAATTAAATTTTTAAATAAATCTTGAGCACCTAATGCTACCGCAACACCAAATAAACCTAGCCCTGCAATTATTGGCCCGATTTTTATTCCCCATAACTCTAAAACAGCAGCTAAACCTAAAATAAATATTAGTATTTTTAATGATTTTATGATCCAACCAATTAATTCTCTAGTTAAGAGCTTATCAAGACCACTCAAAATATATGAGACTGGTTCTATAATTTGGTGGATGACCCAAAAAATTAAAATTGTAATTAAAGTTCTATTAATTGTATCAACTATTTCTCTTCCTTCAGAAGAGAATGTCATATAATAACTTGCAATAAAAAAACCTAAAACAATTGGAATAAACCTTGCAGGACCTACAAGTGAACTTACAAATGTGTCATCTAATTTATTTGTAGTTCTTTTTGATATTACCTCTAATTTTTTGATTATCAATTTACTTATCAATCCTCTAAAAATAAGAAATATTAAAAAAATTCCTATACCAATTAATATTTGAAAAATATCTACACCTAAAATACCTTTATTCCATACTGATAAAAATATTTCTGAAAAATTTTTTAACATCTCCATAATCAAATTTTATATAACAAAAACTCCTCTTCACCAGGATTAAAAAGAAATATTTTTTTCCATTTAATCTCATTTAATATAGATGATGTTTTTTCACCAATACACATTAAATTCGTATTCATCCATAAGCTCTCTGATTGATAATTCTTTATAAAATTCAAAAAACTTACAGCTGAATTTTGAGAGTAAACATACACTATATCAGGAATCTGTAATTTTAGTTTTTCAACAAATTTTTCATCAAATATTTCATTATGTATAGTTTTATAATTAATAATTCTTTTTAACTTATAGCCCTCTTTAATTAGTTGATTGTCCAAGTCGCTAGATAGAAGTTCTCCACTTATGTAAAGAATCCTTCCATCTGATGAGTTAAAATTTTGGAAAATTATTTCTTTTAAATTAGAAACATTTCCATCTGCCGTAAAAACATTCTGAAATCCTGTACTTCTTGCTTTTTTCTCTGTTGCATTACCTACACAAAAACAAGGAATATCTTTATCGAAATCTTTTGAATTAAGATGCTTAATAGCATTAGCGCTGGTAAAAATTATTGCATTAAAATCAGTTAAATTAATTTTTTCATACTGAACAGCTTCTACCTTTAAAAGTGGTAAGTGTGAAATTTGATGGCCTAAATTTTTTAATTTTAAAATCATTTCAGAACAATCTTCTAAAGGTCGTGTTAATAAAATATGCATATCATTTTTTATATAAATCGTTAGATCTTTTTTTTAAATTTATTCCAACTTCCCGCCCTAATTTCCCAGCTGAATCGATTGCACCAATTTTTTTTTCATTATATCTTTTTGTACCATCTAACGAAAAAAGTTCAGCATCTAACTCTATTTCATTATTATTTATTTTCGCATGAACACCTACTGCAGTTTCACAATCTCCCTCTAAAATTTTCAAAACATTCCTTTCAGCTAAAGCACAAAAATGAGTATGTTTATGATTAATTTTTTTTAATAATTCGATCATTTCATTATCACTTTCCCTACATTGTAAAGCTATTATTCCTTGACCAGCACTAGGTATTATCTCTGAAGTTGAAAAAAATTGGGATATTTTATTTTCTAAATCTAAAGATTTTATTCCTGCACCAGCAAGTAGTATCGCATCATATTTTCCGTCTTTTAATTTGTTAATACGAGTGTCAACATTACCTCTAATTAATTTATAATTAAGATCTTTTCTTAATTTTTTTAACTGAAATTCTCTTCTGAATGATGAGGTTCCAATAATTGAGTCTTTTTCTAACTCATCCAATTTTTTATTTTGAGAACTAATTAAAATCTCTCTAGGATCATTTCTTTTTAAAAAACAATCAGTTATTAATCCTTTAGTTTCTACTGCTGGCATATCTTTTAAAGCATGAATGGCAATATCAATTTTTTTTTCAATTAATTCATTTTCTATATTTTTTGAAAATAATCCTTTTCCACCCAGGTCAGATAGTCTTTTATCCTTAACCTCATCGCCTGTTGTAACAATTTCTTTTATTATGATTTGGGTATCATTGTAATCATCTAAATATTTAAACAATTCTTCTCTAGCTTTTTTTGCATAAATCAAAGCTAATTTGCTTCCCCTTGAACCAATAATTATTTTTTTTTTCATTAAAACTTTATGTTTCTTGTATAAAGATTGTACTATTTATAAAAACTATTTGAATGAACAAAAAGCCTTTAATTCTTGGTATTGAGTCTAGCTGCGATGAAACCGCTGCATCAGTTATTACTCAAAATGAGCAAAATATTCCGATTATTCTATCTAATATCATATCAAGTCAGATTGATGTACATAAAGAATTTGGAGGAGTAGTGCCTGAATTAGCAGCTCGATCACATATTGAAAAAATTGATTTAATAGTTGAAAAAGCAATAAAAGATAGTGGTATTCAAATTAAAAATATAGATGCAATAGCATCTACCGCTGGACCTGGATTAATTGTTTGTCTTTCAGTAGGACTCAGTTTTGGTAAGGCTTTGTCTATATCACTTAATAAACCTTTTATAGCTGTCAATCATTTAGAGGGTCATGCTCTGAGTCCAAAACTTAATTGTAAACTAGATTATCCATATCTTCTTTTATTAATATCAGGTGGGCACTCTCAATATTTAAGTGTAGAGGGATTAGGAAAGTATAAAAGACTTGGAACAACAATAGATGATGCTTTAGGGGAAGCATTTGATAAGACAGCAAAAATTTTAGGTATAGAGTTTCCTGGAGGCCCACAAGTTGAAATTCTTGCATCTAAAGGAAATCCTAGAAAATATCAATTACCAAAACCAATATTTTACAAAGGTGGCTGTAATCTATCATTCGCAGGTTTAAAAACAGCAGTGCTTAGAATTTCAAAAGATTTAAAATCAACTCAAGATAAGTATGATCTTGCAGCATCTTTTCAAAAAACAATTGAGGAAATACTTTATAAAAAAACTCAAATTGCTTTTAAAGAATTTGAAAAAGTAAACGAGATTAAAGCTGATAAATTTGTTGTAGCCGGAGGGGTTGCTGCAAATTCAAATATAAGAAAAATGTTAATCAATCTTTGCAAAGAAAATGATGTTATGCCAATATTTCCTAAGCAAGAGTTATGTGGTGATAATGCAGCAATGATTGCAATGGTTGGATTAGAAAAATTTAAAAAAGGTGAGTTTAGTGAACTAAGTCATCCAGCAATTCCGAGATGGCCACTTGATGAAAATGCAATATTTCTTAAAGGTGCAGGAGTAAAATTATAATTAATGAAAAAATCTTATTGGTTATTAAAATCAGAACCAGACGTTTGGTCAATTGATCAACAAAAAAAAGCTGGCGTTAAAGGTGCTGAGTGGGACGGTGTTAGAAATTATCAAGCTGCAAAAAATTTAAAGGCTATGAAAAAAGGTGATCAATGTTTTTTTTATCACTCAAACATTGGAAAAGAAATAGTTGGGGTAGTTGAAATCATTAAAGAAGCCTATTTAGATAAATCAGATAAAACTGGTCGATTTGTTTCTGTCAAAGTAAGATTTTTAAAAAAATTGAAAAAGCCAATTAAACTTGAAGATATAAAAAAAAACAAGGAATTAAGCCATTTATCGTTGATTAAACAAAGTCGATTATCGGTGATGCCTATTGACTCTAAAAGCTGGAAAATTTTAAATAACACTAGTAAAATTTAGATATGCCAAAAAAGAAAAGAAAATCAAAAAAACGATCTTCAAAAAAAAGAAAAAAAAGTACTAAGAAAAAGTCTTTAAAAAAAAGAAAAGTTATAAAAAGGAAAGTTATAAAAAAATTAAAACAGACTGAAAATTCCTCACAATCTGAATTAATATTTAAAACTAAACCTGATTGGATAAAAGGTAGTCTAGTAAATAAAGCTCAATACCAAAAAAAATATACAGAGTCGATTAAAAATAACAATACTTTCTGGAAAAAAGAGGGAAAAAGAATTACTTGGATTAAACCATATAAAAAAATTAAAGATGTTAAGTATAGTAAAGATGAAGTTAGGATTAAATGGTATGAGGATGGAACTTTAAATGCATCTGCCAATTGTATCGATAGGCATTTAAAAGATAAAAAAGATAAAACTGCTATTATTTGGGTTGGAGACGATCCTAAAGATAATCAAAAAATTTCTTACAAACAGCTACATCAAAAAGTATCTAGGGCGGCGAATGGATTAAAAAAATTAGGTATAAAAAAAGGAGATAGAGTGACAATCTATCTAACTATGATACCTGAGCTTGCAATTTTAATGTTAGCATGTGCACGTATCGGAGCAGTTCACTCAATAATTTTTGGTGGTTTTTCAGCAGAATCGATTTCTGGCAGAGTAAATGATTGTGAGTCTGAATATATTATTACAGCTGATGAAGGGATTAGGGGAGGCAAAACAATTCCTCTAAAATCTACGACGGATGAAGCGTTAACGAGTTGTCCAAATGTAAAAAAATGTATCGTGGTTAAAAGGACAGGAAATTATGTTTATTGGAATAGTGATAGAGATGTTTGGTATCATGATTTGATTAAAGATGTGTCTAACCATTGTGAACCGGAAGAGATGAATGCGGAGGACCCATTATTTATTCTTTATACTTCTGGATCAACGGGTAAACCGAAAGGTGTTTTGCATACCACTGGTGGATATATGGTATATGCATCAATGACACATCAATATATTTTCAACTACAAACCAAAAGATATCTATTGGTGCACTGCCGATATAGGTTGGGTCACTGGTCATAGCTATATAATTTATGGTCCGCTCTCAAATGGAGCAACGACCATAATGTTTGAAGGTGTACCAAATTATCCAGACAGCTCAAGATGGTGGCAAATAGTGGATAAATTCAAAGTAAATACATTTTACACAGCCCCCACTGCAATAAGAGCATTAATGAGAGAAGGCGATAAACCAGTAAATAAAACCTCAAGAAAATCTTTAAAATTATTAGGAACTGTAGGTGAACCAATAAATCCTGAGGCTTGGATGTGGTATTTTAAAACTGTTGGAAATTCAAAATGTCCAATTGTTGACACTTGGTGGCAAACCGAAACAGGTGGAATTCTCATAGCACCTCAGACAGGAGCTATTCCTCTTAAACCAGGTTCTGCTACAAAACCTTTTTATGGTATTAAGCCAGTCTTGGTTGATAAAAATGGTAAAGAAATAAAAGGTGCTGGAGAAGGAAGACTATGTATCGCACAATCATGGCCTGGGCAAATGAGAACAGTGTATGGTGATCATCAAAGATTTATAGACACTTATTTTTCACAATTTGATGGGAAATATTTTACTGGTGATGGATGTAGAAGAGATAAAGACGGCTACTATTGGATAACAGGAAGAGTTGATGATGTTATCATAGTCTCTGGTCATAATTTAGGAACAGCAGAAATTGAAAGTGCTTTTGTTGCTCATCCCAAAGTAGCTGAAGCCGCAGTAGTAGGATACCCACATGATATAAAAGGTAATGGCTTATACTGTTATGTAACACTGAATGCTGGAGAGAGTGAAACTGGAGATCTAGAAAGAGATTTAAAACTTTGGGTAAGAAAACAAATTGGCCCGTTGGCAACTCCAGATTTAATTCATTTTACACCGGGACTTCCAAAAACTCGCTCTGGAAAAATTATGAGAAGGATATTAAGAAAAATTGCAGCTAATGAACACGACAAACTTGGGGATACCACAACTTTAGCAGACCCTTCTGTAGTGGCAAGTTTAGTTGATAACAGAAAAAATACTTAAAATTTTATTCTCTCTTCAAATTCTTTTTTTACAACACCCCATTTTAAAATTACAGAGTTAAGAACTATTTTACGATCTAAACTTTTTAAATCTTCTGCAATAGGTGCCCACTTATATAGTGACAAAGCACTGGGATTAAATGGTAGATCATTATGATAATTATCCCAATTGATTTTTTTTAATCTTTCATCGAAACTTTTTTTAGCATTTTCTATAATATCAATCGGCATTTTATTTGAAGTCTCGTCGTCCAAAATTTTTAAAAAAATTTCTTTAGCTTTTTCAATGTCTTGATAATTAAAATTTGCTCTCAATTTTGAAAATGTAAAAAGAGTTAAGTCTTGAAGGGCAACAGCATAAATATTCCACTTAGCTAAGTTAACTGACTCCATAAATGTATCGTTCTCGAAATGAAGAACATATCTTGTACCCATTCTCGTTTTAAGGTATCCATAAAGAGTAACTTGACTTACCCATGCAGATTTTGTTTGAATAAAATTTTCAAGTTCATCTAAATTGCTGATTTTCCCCTTAGGGATGAAAGCTTTAAACATAGCGAAAAGATAGGTCTTAAAATCATGCCAAGTTAGATCTTTCCAGGTAAGTTTATATTTTCCCATAAAAATTGCTTATTTTTCAACTTATACCCTAAAAACTCCACCAATATGAACAATTTTAACACTTTAAATCTCTTTCATAATGGTTATGGTTTTGGCCAGTTATAACTAAAAAGAGAGAGGTATAAATGTCAAAACAAGCACAACACTGGGAAAAATCCAGAGGTCTGCTATTGATAACTTTAGCGATCTGGTTTGTATTCTCAATTGGCATCTTCCTATTCGGGGCTGAAATGAATGAAGTTACGGGACCATTTGGTTATCCTTTAACTTATTGGTTCACATGTCAAGGTTCTCTTGGGGCTTTCGTAATCCTAATTTTCTGGTTTGCGAATAGACAAGAAAAAATTGATGAAGAGTTCGGCTTTAGTGAAAGAGGAGATGACTAATGATTAAAGGTAATTTTATAGACAATTTACCTAAGGTTTATGGAATCTATACGGGTGGTTTTTTAGCTTTCATAATCATTATGTCGATTGCCGAGCAGATGGGTATGACAGCGAAAACAATTGGAATTTGTTTCGTTGCCTTCACAGTAGCCATCTATGCTATAATTGGTTATCTATCACGTACAGCTCAAGCAGATGCGTACTACGTAGCTGGAAGACAAGTGCCAACTGTATTCAACGGAATGGCGACTGCAGCAGACTGGATGTCTGGTGCATCATTCGTTGCAATGGCAGGTGGTATTTACTTTAAAGGTTACGGTTATATGGCACTTCTTGTAGGTTGGACTGGTGGATATGTATTAGTTGCATCATTATTAGCACCGTACTTAAGAAAATTTGGTTGTTACACAGTCCCAGATTTTATTGGTACAAGATACGGTGGTAATTTAACAAGGTTTCTTGCAGTAGTAGTTTTAACTGTTGCTTCATTTACCTATGTGACTGCTCAAATTAACGCTACAGGTACTATTGCATCTGTTGCACTTGATATCCCATTCCAATACGCAGTTTATGTTGGATTAGTAAGTATCTTACTATGTTCAATGTTAGGTGGTATGAGAGGAGTAACTTGGACTCAGGTTGCACAGTACATCGTACTAATCATAGCTTACTTATTACCAGTATTCTGGATCAGTAACAAAATGGGTGCAGGTTTCTTCCCACACTTTATGTTGGCTGATGAAGTAGCTAGAATTGGTGAATTAGAACAGCAATTTGGTTTTATTAAAAACTCTGCTGCTGATCTTGCGAATGTACCAAAAGGATTAGCTGGAATAACTAAAGCTCACTCGGCAGTGAACGCATCGCCTTGGGCTTTTATTTCATTAGCATTAGCGATGATGATGGGAACAGCATCGTTGCCACATGTGATGATGAGATATTTCACTACTCCAAGTGTAAAAGCAGCTAGAAAATCAGTAGGTTGGTCTTTATTCTTTATCTTCCTACTTTATTCTTCTGCTCCAATGTTAGCAACGCTGTCTAAATTGTCATTAATTGATCCGTCATTACCAACAGGTATTATCGGTAAATCAATTGCAGAAGTTCAAGCGATAGATTGGTATCAAAACTGGAACCAAGCAAACTTAATGTTTGTGAGCGACTTTAACGGAAATGGAACTCTTGAGTTGAACGAGTTTTTCATGGGTGGTAAAGCCGTTGTGTTAGCAACTCCAGAAATAGCTGGATTACCATACGTAATCTCAGGTCTAGTTGCTGCTGGAGGTATGGCTGCTGCCATGTCAACAGCCGATGGTTTGATTCTAGCAATCGCAAATGCAATCTCACACGATGTTTACTATAAAATCATCGATCCAAAAGCTGAGACTGCTAAGAGACTAGTTGTTGCAAGGGTATTACTTGTAGTAATTGGTTTTGCTGGAGCAACTATTGCGGCAATGGAGATCCAAGGTATCTTAGGTTCAGTAATCTGGGCTTTTGACTTTGCGATGTCTGGATTATTCTTCCCACTTGTACTTGGTGTATGGTGGAAGAGAGCTAACAGAGAAGGTGCTATAGCTGGTATGGCTTTAGGATTAATTTCTGGTGCTGGTTACCTAATTTGGGTAAGAACAGGCGGAAGTGGATTCTTAGGTATTACACAGTTAACGTTTGGTATCTTTGGATCTGCTGTGAGTTTAGTAGCAATGGTAGTTGTAAGTTTAATTACATCTGAGCCAAGTGCTGCAACGCAGAGAATGGTTGATGAGGTTCGTGTACCATCAGGTAAATCGATCCTTGGCAAACAACACTAAATAATTATTTAAAGGGGCGATTAATTTCGCCCCTTTTAATTCAAGTATTTTTCCAATATAAATTCTAAAATGTCGGCTAATTTTCACCCAATGGTGTACATTATTGATTACATACTTGGAGTAATAATGTGGACTTTAATTGGCAGAGTTGCAATGAATATTTTCCAAAAAGAGGACTCACAATTTTTTTTCATGAAAGTATTCGTTAAATTTACCAATCCATTACTACGTATTTTTAAACCAATTACACCCGAGTTTATTATTCAACCAATAGTTCCACTATATGTCGCTTGGTTTTTCTTTATGATAAGATTTTATTTAATGCCATGGATTTTAGGATATTCAGTAATGGGAATGCTGTCTTTTCCATTGGAAAGTGAAATTTCGAGACAAATTTACCAATTTTTTAATTCAATTAAATTTTAAAAATTGATACTAGTTTAATCTAACTATCAATGAAAAAAATACAAATTTCACCGTCTATCTTGTCGGCAGATTTTAGTCAGCTAGGCAATGAAATTAAAAAACTGGAACAAGCAGGTGCTGATATGATTCATGTAGATGTAATGGATGGTCATTTCGTCCCTAATTTAACGATAGGTCCTCCAGTCATCAAATCATTGAAAAAACATTCATCAATTAAATTCGATGTTCATTTAATGATTTCACCTGTTCATAAATATATTGAGGACTATTCAAAAGCTGGAGCAGATATTATTACAGTGCATCCAGAAGCTACAGAAAATTTGAAGTCTTCAATTCTCAAAATAAAAAAATTAGGAAAAAAAGCAGGTGTATCTTTAAATCCTGAGTCTGAAATAAGTTTGATAGAAAATCATTTAGATGAAATTGATTTAGTTTTAATAATGAGCGTTAATCCTGGTTTTGGGGGTCAAAAATTTATGCCTGAAGTTTTAGATAAAGTAAAAAAATTGAAAAAAATTAAAGACGAAAAAAAATTTAATTACGATATTGAAATTGATGGAGGAATAAATTTCGAGAATTCAAAATTAGCAGTAAACGCAGGAGCAAATATTCTTGTTTCTGGTACAACTATTTTTAAAAGCAACGATGGAGATATAAAAAAAAATATTGAATTATTAAGATCACATTAATGGTTTATATTGCCAATTTTTTTCATAATATTTCCCAAAAATTTAGAAAAATTTATTTAAATTCAAATTTTTACGATAAAAAAATTTCTAAAATTATAAGTAATGACTTAAGTTATAAACCTAGTCCTCACTTAGTTGCATCATTAGTTAAATATCAAAAAAAAAGATTTAAAATTGAGGATTATATTATAGATGAAATTTGGAATAACGAAAATATTAACAAAAAAGATTTTAAAAATTTGAATTCATTCTATTGGTTTTTCAATCTTGACTTAAAATCATCTAAAGAAAAAATTCAAATGATTATTAGAAATTGGATTGACAGAAATCATAAATATGACTCTCAAAGCTGGGAATTTGATCTAACAGCTAAAAGAATTATAGCTTGGCTGTCGTGTCATAATCTCTCATTTGATCAAAGTAACTCGGATTATAAAGAAAAATTCAATCTAATGATTAAAAAACAAACTAATCATTTAATTAATGAAATAAGTAAATCGAGATCAGTTGATAACAAGTTAATTGGATGTGCCTCAATTATTTTAGTAGGCTTATCATACAAAGATGAAAAAAATTATTTATTTTATGGTTTAGATGTTTTAAAAAAAATTTCTAAAGCAACTTTAGATAATAGAGGATTTCCTAAATCAAGAAATATTAAACAATTAATTTTTTACTTAAAATATTTTATTCTAATAAGAGAATGGTTTAAAGAATCTCAAGTTTCAATTCCAGAATATATCGATGAAAATATTTACTATCTAGGTCAGGGATACAATTTTGCATGGCAAAATATAAATTGTGATGTTTTATTCAATGGCAATAATATCTCGAACAATGCAGAATTTGATAATTACCTAAAAAGATTTGGATATAAATTTAGAAGTAATGATTATGATTTTGGAGGTTATTACATTCTCAAGAATAAAAAAATATGTTTAGTCATGGATACAGGAAATCCGCCACTTGCAAAATATACCCAAGATTATCAAGCCGGATCTTTATCTTTTGAAATTATATCAAATCAGAAAAAATTAATTAGTAACTGTGGTTATTTTAATAAAAAGAATTCTAAACTTAATTCACTATCGAAATCTACTGCGGTCCATAATACATTAATAATAGATGATAATTCTTCATGTAAATTTAAAAATACGAAAAGTTTATATCTTTTAAATAAAGGATTAAAAATATTGAAAAGAAAAGTAATTTTTGAAAAAAATTATTGGAAAATAATTGCTTCTCATGACGGTTATCTTAAGAAATATAATTCAATACATGAAAGAGAAATAGAATTTTTTCCAGAACAAATGGTCTTTATTGGTTTTGACAAGATCATAAAAAAAAATAATAATAATTACAAATTTGATATTAGATTTCATTTGGAGCCAAATATTAAGTTAATGAAAACACAAGATAATAAATCAATTTTGATTGAACTTGATGATGAAGGTTGGAAATTCACATGCGAAAATTTCAACATTAATATTGATAATGGTTTGTATTTCGGTAATAAAAATTCTTATATTGAAAATCAAAATATCTTTATTTCTGGTATATCTAACAATCAGATAGAAAATATTAAATGGAAATTAGAAAGAATATGATGCAAAAAATTAAAACAGCTCTTATTTCTGTTTCAGATAAAACCGATTTAAAATTATTATTAAATATTTTAAAAAAATACAATATAAAAATCATTAGTTCAGGGGGAACATATAAAGAGATAAAACGACTTAAATTTAAATGTATAGAGGTGTCAAAATTTACAGGTTTCAATGAAATTCTAGATGGAAGAGTTAAAACTTTACATCCAAAAATTCATTCAGGTATTTTAAATAAAAGAAACAATAAAAATCATCAAAAAGAATTAAAACTGAATAATTATGAAAATATTGATCTAGTTATAGTAAATTTTTACCCTTTTTCTAAAATCCTTGAACAAAATAGAAATCATAAAACAATTATAGAAAATATTGATGTCGGTGGGCCCGCAATGGTGAGATCGGCCGCAAAAAATTACAATGATGTTACAGTAATTGTCTCAAAGTCAAATTATTCTGATTTAATTAACGAATTGATAAAAAATAACGGAGCAACATCCCTAAAATTTAGAGAAAAAATGTCTAAATTAGCGTTTACAGAAACATCATATTATGACTCAATAATATCAAATTATTTTAATAAAATTTCTAAAACTTATTTTCCAAAAAAAAAAATCATTCAAGCCAATCTAATTGAAAAATTAAGATACGGAGAAAATCCACACCAGCTTGGTGCAATTTATTCAAATAAATCAAAGCTAAATATAGAAAAGATACATGGCAAACAACTAAGTTATAATAATTATAACGATATTTTTGCTGCATTATCTATTTCAAAGTCTCTGCCAAAAAATATTGGAACAGTTATCGTAAAACATGCTAACCCTTGTGGTGTATCAATAGCAAAAAAAAACTTAGACAGTTATAGATCAGCATTAGCTTGTGATCCTATAAGTGCATTTGGAGGAATTGTATCTTGTAATTTCAAGATAACAAAAAAATTATCTCTTGAATTAAATAAAATCTTTTTTGAGGTCATAATTGCTAATGGTTTTGAAAAAGATGCTCTTAAAATATTAAAATCAAAGAAAAACCTGAGATTAATTGATGCCTCTAGTTATCAAGAAAATGAACAGTTAACATTCAATTCTTTAAATGACTCTATAATTATTCAATCAGAAGATAAAAAAATATTTACTAAAAAAGATTTTAAAATTGTCTCAAAAATAAAACCTAATAAAGACCAATTTGAAAATCTAATTTTTGCTTTTAATGTATGTCGATATGTTAAATCAAATGCTATTGTTTTAGCAACAGAAAAGAAGACTGTGGGTATTGGCTCTGGCCAACCTAGTAGATTAGATAGCTGTAAAATTGCTATTGATAAAATGAACAAATTTAATACTTTAAAAGAAAATGTTGTAGCTGCATCTGACGCCTTTTTTCCTTTTGTAGATGGTATCGAGAAACTAGTTCAAGCCGGTGTTAATGCAGTAGTTCAACCTGCAGGATCAATAAGAGATAAAGAAATTATCAAATTTGCTAATGAAACAGGTACTGTTTTGGTTTTTTCAAAAACTAGACATTTTAGACATTAGCTTGATCTATTTTTGCCGCTAAAATAAAATCATTTTCGGACAAACCCTCGATGGCATGTGTGGTTATATTTATTTTTGCATAACCCCAACCAAAAGAAATATCTGGATGGTGACCTTCTTCTTCTGAAATTTTTCCAACAATATTAACAAATTTTTGACTTTCTAAAAAATTTTTAAAGTTAAATTTCTTCTCTAAAAGAAAAATATTATTTTCATTTTTTATAACATTCCATCCATCAACTTTTTTTTGAAATTTATGAATTTCAGAAATATCAAAAGGAATAACTCCTCCTTCACACGGTACACATTTTTTATTAATTAAGTCTGTCATAAATTCTGGAGCGGGCAAAGGGGATCGAACCCTCGACCTTCTCGTTGGCAACGAGACGCTCTACCACTGAGCTACGCCCGCACATGGATTATTATAGTAAGACATTTTTTCTAATTCAAGAAATATTAAATATGATATATCTTTAGCTTATATGAAAAAAGATGATTTACCAAAAAAGCTAGCAGTTTTCCCTCTAAGTAATTTTATAATTTTTCCTAAGACATCTGTTCCTTTAAATATTTTTGAACCTAGATACATTGACATGATAAACGATAGCATGAAGACAAATAAGCTTATTGGGATTATTCAGCCAAAAATTTCAAAAGAAAATATATATGATTTTTCTCCACCACTTCACCAAATTGGTTGTATGGGTAAGATTACAACCTTTAAAGAAACTGAGGACTCAAGGTTTATTATAGAATTAAAAGGTATAATAAGATTTGAAGTTATCAAAGAAATACAATCAAATAAAAAATATAGAGAATGTGAAATAAATTTTAGTAATTTTTTTGAAGATCTAGAAAATAAAAAAGAAGATATAAAATTTTCAGATTTGGAATTGATTTTTAAGGACTTGAAATCTCTTTTTGAAAAAAGAGGTTTTATAATAAATTGGAAAGCATTGGAAAAACAGAGTTTAGATGAAACTATAAATGCACTTGCTATGGCTTCTCCGTTTACTATTGAAGAAAAACAAATTTTATTGGAAGCAAAAAGTTTAGCTAATAGAAAAACTAAAATTTCAGAGATATTAACAACTTATTCGTTTGATCAATACAATAATACAACTATACAATAAAATTAAATATTAAGTCCACTATCTGCTAATTTTGTAAAAAAATTATTTGTGATTTTATTTTTACCCAAAAACTTTAATGATTTACTAACTATATTTTTATTTATTTTATTCTCAAGATTAAAAAATTCATAAATAAAATCAATCCCACTTGAAAACAAATAATTTTTATCTTTCATATTTTTTTCGAATTCAAAACTTAATGAAAGATCTAAATCTAGGCCGTGTTCTTTTTTAAAAAGAATTAACCTATGAATTTCTTTCATATCCCTAATTGTCATATTAAAGCCTTGACCAGCAAGAGGATGTAATCTGTGAAGCATATCACCAAAAGCAATAATATTTTTATGATAATAAGATCTTAAACTTGAAGCCTTTAATTCAAAATTAAGGAAATCATTTATTTTCAAAATTTTATATTTCGTATTATGCTTTTTAATTGAATCTTTTATATCAAAATTTTTTTTTCCTTTAATTGAATAAACTACGGAAGTTTCTGTAGAAGAAACAGGTAAAAAAGCTAAAGGTCCTTTTTTTGTAAAAATTTGAGTTGCAGTAAAATTATTAGATAATTTTTCATGTTTTAAGGTAGTGATATATGCACGACTTTTATAATTTTTGTTAATCGTTTTACTAAAAAATTTTTTAGAAATAAAATTTTCTTTGTCACAATTAAAAATCAAATTATAGTTACTTTTTAATAAATTTTGATACGTTATATAATTTTTAAACTTAACTAACTTATTTTTTTTTAAATTTTTTTTAATATAATTATAAAGATCACAATTCTTAATTATTGAAAAAAGATGATTTTCATTATTTTTAAAGTTTAATATTTTCTCACTATTTAAATTTTCACTATAAATTTCTATTTTTTGTATATTCCATATTAGTTTTTTGATATTTAAAATATTATTATTAAAAAAATCAATATTTGTTTTTGAAATTCCAATAGTTTGTATTTGATTTTTTTTTATTATTTTGCCAAAGGAATAAATATCAACTCTAATATCTTGATTAACAAGTAACTTTGCTAATGTTAAGCTTGTTAGACTATTCCCCAATATAGAAACTTTCATAATAATTTTAATTTTAACAACAAAAATTAGATGATACAAAGTGGTAAATTTGATTCATCTATATGGATATAAAAAAACTAGCAAATCTTACATTAATTTTTACAATTAAAAGAATATTAGAAATTATTGGAATTTTCGTTTTTATTATGGGAATTTTACTTCTCATAGCTTTCTTTTCCTACTCACCAACAGATCCAAATTTTATATTTCCTGAAAATACAGAAATTAATAATCTGCTAGGTTTTCAGGGAAGCTATATATCGGATCTTTTTTTTCAATCATTTGGTCAAATAGCGTACTTAATTCCAATCACATATTTATTCACAGGTATCAATATTTTTAGGAAAAAAGAAATATTTCTCTTTATTGAAAATACGTTTTTTATTGTGATATACACTTTAATTGGATCAATATTTTTTAGTTACTTTTATAAAGATACATTAACTTTTTATATTAATGGAAATGGTGGTTTTATAGGTAATTATTTCAATCAAATTTTATTGAAATATTTAAACTCCTCATATGAGACTAGCTTGTATTATATATTCATTTTTTTTATTATTATCATTTTTTTGATTAGTATAAATTTTAATATAAAAAATTTTTTCAACTCGATAAAAAAGTTAAATAATATTTTCTTTAAAAAAGAAAATAAAAATTATACAAATGAAAACGAGTTAATTAATGAATATATACCTCAAGATCAAATAAAGGATTTAATACAAGAAGATTTACCATTTATAAAAGCTGAAAATGTAAGAACATCAAATAAATCAAAATTTCTACTACCGACTATTGAACTACTTAAAATTCCAACCAAAAAAGAAAGAGAAAATTCAGATCAAAATGAGAATATCAGTTCAGACTTTTTAGAAAAAATTCTTTTAGACTTTGGTGTAAATGGAAAAATTAAAAAAGTAAATCATGGACCTGTTGTAACTCTAAATGAATTTGAACCTGCAGCTGGAGTCAAAGTATCAAAAATAGTTAATCTTTCAGATGATATTGCTAGAAATACAAGTTCTGAGTCTGCGAGGATTTCGACGATCCCTGGAAGTAATACAGTTGGAATAGAAATACCTAATCTTTCAAGAGAGAATGTTTATTTAAGTGAAATTCTTAATTGTTCTGATTTTAAGAAAAAAGATATAAAACTTCCAATAGCTTTAGGAAAAAATATTTCCGGGACACCAATTGTAAGTGATTTAGCTATCATGCCACATTTATTAATTGCGGGAACGACTGGTTCTGGAAAATCAGTGTGTATAAATACAATTATATTATCTCTACTATATAGACACACTCCAGATAAATGTAAATTTATACTAATAGACCCGAAGATGTTAGAACTTTCTGCTTATGAAGGAATACCTCACTTACTATGCCCAGTCATTACTGAAGCTAAAAAAGCTACATCTGTTTTAGGATGGGTCGTTAAGGAAATGGAGAGTAGATACAGATTAATGACAAAAGAAGGAGTTCGAAATATTGATGGATATAATTTAAAACATAAACTTTCGATGCCTTACATAGTCGTGGTTGTTGATGAGATGTCTGACCTTATGTTGGTGGCTGGTAAAGAAATAGAAAATTATATACAAAAATTATCTCAAATGGCTAGAGCAGCAGGTATTCATATTATAATGGCAACACAAAGACCTAGTGTAGATGTTATAACAGGAACTATTAAAGCTAATTTTCCAACTCGTATTTCATTTCAAGTTACATCTAAAATTGATAGTAGAACTATTTTAGGAGAACAAGGTGCAGAACAATTACTAGGTAAAGGAGACATGCTTTTTATGTCATCGGCCAACAGAATTGTAAGAATTCATGCACCCTTTGTATCTGACAACGAAATAGAAAAAATAAATAATTCATTAAGATCACAGGCAGAACCAGACTATGTAGATGAAATACTTAACTTTGCCGACGAGAAAGAGATGAATGAAAGTTCAAAAAATCAAGGTGATAAAGACGAATTGTATCAAACTGCAGTTGATATTATTAAATCTGAGGGGAAAGCATCTACTTCTTTTTTACAGAGAAAACTTCAAATAGGATATAATCGCGCTGCTAGGATAATCGATATGATGGAAGCTGAGGGTATCGTAAGTAAGGCCAATCATGTTGGGAAGCGTGATGTTCTTTAATGAAGAAGTTTTTATTAATTCTGATTTTAATCTTATTTTTTACAGAAACTGATGCATCAATAGAAGACAAAATCATACAAAATTTTGATAAAATAAAAAATATATCATTTAATTTTGAACAAAATATTAATGGAAAAATAGAAAAGGGCAATTGTACAGTTCAATATCCAAAAAAAATTAATTGTAAATACAATTCGGATAATAAAAAGATTTTGATTTCAAATGGAAAATCTTTAGTGATAAAGACAAAAAATGACTACTACATTTATCCTTTAGAAAAAACTGCATTAAATTTAATTTTAGATAAAAAATTTTTGATAAAAAAAATTCAAGGTTTCACAGAAAAAAAAATTATCGAAGAAATGATTAATTATAAATTTACTGAAAACGGAAATGAGTTTAATATTTTTTTCAATAAAAACAGTTATGATTTAGTAGCTTGGCAAACTTCTGATATTTACCAAAATTTAAATATTACTTATTTGTACTCAATTAAAAAAAATCAGGAATTAAAAAAAAATCTTTTTAAGTTACCAACACAGGATTAAATTAAATTGAAATTGTCTCTTTTTTGAAAATTTTCATTCCTCTTGATAGATAATTATTCAGAGCATTTTTGTGATCTAGTGAACAGGTATGTACCCACACTCTTCTTGGTTTTTCCAAAAATGAATTATGAATAGCAGATGACAAAAGATAAGATCCCAATTTTTGATTATGATATTCCTTTAAAAGACCTAAATAAGCAATTTCTACTTCGTCTTTTTCTTTATGAAAAATTAATTCAAAATAACCTGCTAATTCTTTACCTTTTTTTAAAGTATAGGTCTTTACTCTTTTATCAGAAACATATTGAAACCATTTTTCATCAGACCAACTTAAACGATCAACCCATTGATGATCCTTGCCCACAAGTTTATAAAAAAATTTATTCAAATTAAAATCAACTGGTTCTTGAAGAGTAATTGAAAAATCTCTTGAAGCAATATTTGACTCATTTAAATCTTCCAGAGAATTAATTTCTAAGTAGTTTCTTTCAATTTTTCTTTTCATTGAACCATTTTACCAACTCTTTCACCTCCAAATAAATGGAAATGTAAATGAGGAACTTCTTGCCCTCCGTCCTCACTAATGTTTGCCAATGCTCTATAGCCTTTTCCAGTATCAACTGAGATGCAAAGTTTTTTTGCTACTATATTTATTCCTTTTACTAAACCAACTATTTCTTCTGATGAGGCATTGTTACTAAAATCATCAAGATCAGTATACTTTCCTTTTGGAATAACTAGAGCATGAATTTTTTTTTGCGGATTTATATCATAAAATGATAGTACAAATTCATCTTCATAAATTTTTTTGCATGGGATTTCACCTCTTAAGATTTTTGCGAAAATATTATTATTATCATAAGTCATTGAAGAACTTTCAATTCTCGGTTAACTTTAGTTATTTTTCCACCTATGAGAATTGCATCTACTACTGCGCATTCATAATAAGCAAAAGATGTTTCCTCAGCAATTTTTTTCATCTCAAGGCATTTTGACTCGTTTTTAACCAACAAATGTTCAGTTAATCTAGGAGGATCACCTAGATACATCATTAATGCAATTACTTCACCCTCTTTCTCAATATCAGCCAATTCCTCTAACCTAGTAACTCTATCTGAGACACCAATTTCAAAATTAGTAAATGCCTCATATCCTTTATAAAGACCATAACAAATTAAAATAATAAAAATTATTTTTATTTTACCCATTTATTTTTTTCTTTTTTCTAATTCTTTCTCAATTTCTTCAATCTTTATGTTATTTGCCTCAAGATACATTATCAAATGATAAAATACATCTGCAGCTTCATGTATTTGGTTCGAGTCTTGATCGACCGCTTCAATTAATTCGTTAATTTCTTCTAAAACTTTGGCTTTACTCAATGACTTATCGCTCAATAATTTATTTGTATAAGACCCATCTAATGGTTTTTTTTTTCGGTCCCGAGCAAGTTCAAATAAGCTTTCTAACGCATTTAGCATTTTAAATTCTAACAGGAATTCCTTTAGAGTCCAAATACTCCTTAGCCTCTTTTACAGAATATTTTCCATAGTGAAATATAGAAGCTGCTAGAACAGCACTTGCTTTTCCTATCTTAATTCCATCAACTAAATGATCTAGGTTACCAACACCTCCAGATGCAATTACAGGAATGTTGACCTGAGATGAAATTTTTGACATTAAATCAATATCATAACCAACTTGTGTTCCATCTCTATCCATTGAAGTTACTAGCAATTCTCCAGCACCATTTTGTTCCATTTGTTTCGCATAGTTTAATGCATCTATTCCACTATTTTTTCTTCCCCCATGAGTAAATACTTCCCACTTATTTCCCTTTTTTTTTGCATCAATAGCTACCACAATGCATTGAGATCCAAATTTTTTTGAACTGTCTGTAACGATTTTTGAGTTCTCAACTGCTGCTGTGTTTATGGAAACTTTATCAGCCCCACAGTTAAGTAATTTGTTAATATCCTCAACACTTCTAATACCACCTCCTACAGTCAAAGGGACAAAACATTTTTTTGAAGTTTTATCCACAACATCATAAATGGTATCTCTGTTTTCGTTTGAAGCAGTAATATCTAAAAAACAAATTTCATCTGCTCCACCATCGCTATAAATTTTTGCTTGTTCCACTGGGTCTCCTGCATCTTTTAGGTCGACAAAGTTTATACCCTTAACAACACGACCATTTTTAACATCTAAACAAGGTATTATTCTATTTTTAAGCATCTTCTTTTGCTAATTCCTCTAATTTTATATCACCATCATAAATGGCTTTACCAACAATTACCCCCTCAACATTTTTTAAATTCTTCGCTTTTTTAATGTCATCTATTGATGAAACTCCGCCAGATATAATCACTGGACAATTTGACATTTCAGCAACTTTGATGGTTTCATTAAAATTTGGACCTTGTTTCATACCATCCCTATTTATATCAGTATAAATCAGTCTACCAACACCATAGTCGTTAATTTCTTTTAAATACTCTAAAGTTAATTGACTAGAACTTTCTTTCCATCCAGATACTGACAAATACCCATCTTTGGCATCTAGACCTAAAGCAATTTTATTTTTAAATTTTTCACACGCTTTTCTTAAAAAATTTTTATCTTTTATTGCAGCACTTCCTAAAATAACTTTCTCAGCACCAATATCGATATATTTCTGAATACTATCTATATTTCTTATACCACCACCAATTTCAACCCTGAGATCAAATTTACTAACTATATCCTGAATAATATCTAAATTTACTGTTTCACCTGTTAAAGCTCCATCTAAATCAACTATGTGTAAATTTTTAAAACCATGGTCTTTATATTTTCCAGCTTGTTCTACTGGAGACATTTTATACTCAGTTTTATTATCAAAATCTCCTTTAACTAATCTAACACACTTTTTGTCTTTAATATCTATAGCTGGAAAAATTTTCATTTTTTTTATTTATAGATTAATAAAATTATCAATTATTTTGAGTCCTATCTTATCACTCTTTTCAGGGTGGAATTGAGTTCCAAAAATATTTTCTTTTTCAATAGAACAAACAATATTTGATGAATAATCGGTTGTTGCTGAAACTACATTTTTATCATTTGGTATAAATTCATAACTATGCACGAAATACATGTGTGAATTATTTTCTATGTTTTGGAAAATCTTGCTGTTCTTAATTATATTAATCTGATTCCAACCAATATGAGGAAGTTTAAATTTTCCATTTTGATTATCAATTTTCGAAACCTTTCCTGCAATCCATCCTAAACCTTTTGTTTCAGTTTCCTCGTAACCAATATCAGCAAACATTTGTAAGCCAACACAAATTCCAAGAAGAGGTTTTTTATTAATTATTGCAAATTCATTAAGAGTATTGATAAGACCATTCATTTTATTCAAGGCATCTACACAACTTTTAAATGAGCCCTGACCAGGCAAAACTACTTTGTCACTTGATTTAATTTTACTTAAATCAGAAGTAACTTCGATATTAACTTTATCTTGAGCAACCTCTTTAAAAGAGTTTATCACCGAGCTAATATTGCCCGAATTATAGTCAACAATTGTAACGTTCATTAAACTTATAAAGAACCTTTAGTAGAAGGAATTGATTTTTTATTTCTTGGATCCATTTCCAATGCAGTTCTTAAAGATCTTGCTAAGCCTTTGAAACAAGACTCAATAATGTGATGACTATTGTCACCATAAATGTTTTCAACGTGTAATGTAATTCCTGCAGCTTGTGAAAAAGCCTGGAACCACTCTTTAAATAGTTCTGTATCCATCTCACCCAATTTTTCAACTTTAAGCTTAACTTTCCAAATCAAATATGGTCTATTGGAAACGTCTATTGCTACTCTTGTTAATGTTTCATCCATTGGAATCATTGCGTGTGCATATCTTTTTATCCCAACAAATTTTTTAGATGCTTTTTTTAAAGCTTCTCCAATAGCAATTCCAGTATCCTCAGTTGTATGATGTAAATCAATGTGAGTATCACCTTTAGCTTTGATGTTCATATCAATTGATGAGTGTTTAGATAATTGTTCAAGCATATGATTTAAAAAACCAATACCTGTGTCAATTTTGTATTTACCTTTTCCATCAATATTTAAATCAACACTGATACTTGTCTCTTTAGTCTTTCTACTAATTTTGCCTTTACGCTTCATAATTAAAAACAGGTATACATATATTATCCAAATATGGCAATAATACTAAACCTGGGCTTGAACTATCTAATTTAGTATCCATCTATAGGTTATGACAACAATTGTATTAGTTAGGAAAAACAATGAAGTAGTGGTTGCTGGTGATGGGCAGGTAAGTATGGGAAATACTGTGGTTAAAAGTACCGCTTCAAAAGTCAGAAAAATTGATAAGAGAGGAGTTGTTGCTGGTTTTGCAGGATCAACAGCAGATGCTCTAACTTTATTTGAGAGATTAGAGGCAAAATTAGAAAAACATGCAGGAAATTTATCAAGAGCTGCAGTTGAATTAGCTAAAGATTGGCGAACAGATAAATATTTAAGAAGATTAGAAGCTTTGATGGCTGTAGGTGATAAAGAGAATAGCTATATAATTTCAGGTACTGGAGATGTGTTAGAACCTGAAGGTGATGTTATAGGAATTGGATCAGGTGGAAATTATGCATTAGCAGCTGGAAAAGTTTTAATGGGAACTGATATGAATGCAGAACAACTAGCAAAAAAGGCTATAGAAGTAGCTGCTGAGATTTGCGTTTTTACAAATAACAATGTTAAAGTTGAAAAAATATAATGGATAATTCGAACGTTACAAAATTACATCCGAAAGAAAAAAATCAAAAAGCTGATGCCTCTATTGGTACTTCTCTTTCTCCAAGGGAAATCGTTTCTGAGTTAGATAGATTTGTTGTAGGCCAAGATAAGGCCAAAAAAGCTGTAGCTGTTGCTTTGAGAAATAGATGGAGACGACAAGCTTTAAAGGGTGAAATGAAAAATGAAGTTCTTCCAAAAAATATTTTAATGATTGGGCCAACTGGAGTTGGTAAGACAGAAATATCTAGAAGGCTATCAAAATTAGCTGAAGCACCTTTTGTGAAAGTTGAAGCAACTCGATTTACTGAAGTTGGTTATGTAGGTAGAGATGTTGAGCAAATTATAAGAGATTTGATAGAAATTGCCATTTCAATGGAAAAAGTTAAAAAAAGAAAAGAAGTGTTTGCGAAAGCCCAAAAACTTGCAGAGGAAAAAGTTTTGGATGCACTTGTAGGAAAAAAAGCAAGTTTAGCTACGAGAGAAAGTTTTAGAAAAAGATTAAGAAATGGCGATCTTGATGACAATGAGATTGAAATAGCAGTAAATGATTCAGGTGGAAATAGTACATCTTTTGAAATACCAGGAATGCCAGGAGCAAATGTTGGGATGATAAACATTGGAGAAATGCTCGGTAAATCAATGGGAGCTAAAGAAAAAAAGAAAAAGATGACTGTTAAAGAATCTCACGAGATTCTTATAAATGATGAGTCTGATAAACTAATTGAACAAGATAAGATTATAAAAGCAGCAAAAACTTCTACTGAGAATAATGGTATAGTTTTTTTAGATGAAATAGATAAAATTTCTGGAAGAACAGATAGAGTTGGAGGTGATGTCTCAAGAGAGGGAGTCCAAAGAGATTTATTACCATTAATTGAGGGAACAACAGTCAATACAAAGTATGGTCCAATTAAAACTGATCATATATTATTTATTGCCTCAGGAGCTTTCCAACTTGCCAAACCATCTGATTTACTTCCAGAGCTTCAAGGAAGATTGCCAATTAGAGTTGAGTTAGAGGCTTTAACCAGTGAGGATTTTAAAAGAATTTTAAAAGAGCCCGATTTCAGTTTAATTAAACAATATATAGCTTTGTTAAAAACTGAAAATGTAGATCTAGAATTTTCTGAGGATGGAATAGACACAATTGCAAATATTGCTTCAGAGGTAAACTCGACAGTAGAAAATATTGGTGCTAGAAGACTTCATACCATCATAGAAAAAATTCTTGATGATATCAGCTTTACAGCAACAGATAGATCTGGAGAAAAAATTATTATTAATAAAGACTACATTACAAAAAATTTAGATAATCTAGTAAAAGATACTGATCTTTCAAAATTTATTTTGTAATAATTTAGAGATATCCTATTTCTTTCATTTCAACTCTAAAAGTATTTTCTATTTCATTTTTGATTTTAGGTTCTAAATTTTTTTCCCATTTATTTTCTGGTCCTAAATTAAAAAAATTAATCTTTTCTCCATTTTTTTTAATCTTTGCCTCCGAAAATCCAGATTTTTTTTCAAGTTTCTGAATTTTTTCAAAACTAGTCGCCTCAATAACTTTTTTTAATTTTTTTTCATTTATCTCAATTTTTGAATTTATCAACTTAGAAATAAAATTAATTATATTTATGAAAGTTTTCTCTGTATCACTAATTAGATCTTCATATTTTATTAGAATATATTTATTGAGAGATTTAAGTTGTTTCCAAGAGTTATAATTAAAGTTCCATGATCCAACTAAGACCGGTAATTGATCATTTTTT
Organism: uncultured Pelagibacteraceae bacterium; assembly: GCA_902623975.1. Taxonomy (GTDB): domain Bacteria; phylum Pseudomonadota; class Alphaproteobacteria; order Pelagibacterales; family Pelagibacteraceae; genus Pelagibacter. The sequence continues at coordinate 27,950 of CACNVR010000005.1, read as the reverse complement.
GATTGTTTAATTACAGAGGTGGATTTTAGGTCATTAAAAGAATCCTCTAAGGATTTTTGGTAATGATGAGCGTAAGATAAAACTACATTCCTTGGGTCTCTTACAATATAAATAACTCCAGCAGTATTTTTTAAATCAGTGAAAGGATATTTATTATCAAACTTACAAAAACAATTATGAGTTTTCCAAAATTGTACTCCACCCTTCTCTTTATTAATTATTTTTTGTGCCTCTATATAATTTTTTTCAACTTCTTCTTTATTTGAGAGATCAATTCCTAATTGATTAAACAATTTAATGTGTGGAAATTGATCGATCTTTTTTAACATTTCAAAATTAAATTCACCATCTTCAGAAAAAAAATAACTAGACAATAACGATCGAACTAAAGTATTGCCACTTTTAGGATAGGATGCTAACCAAATAATCATAAATTAATTATAATGAAATTATAAATTATTAGTGTTTTTTCTTAAGTAAACATAAAACGCCCCGCCTCCACCATCTTCAATTGAAGCATTTTCAATATCATTGATAATTTTCATTAATCCACTGTTATTTCTTATGAACTCAGGAACAGAATATTTAAGAATACTCAGATCTTTTGACTTATAAGGATCTTTATCATTATTTGAATGTATTCCCTTACCCGTTATTACAATTAATTTTCTTATTCCTTTTTTATAAGATTCTTTAATTAATTTCTCAATAAATCTGTTTGCTTGATCTAGTGTAAATCCATGTAAATCTACAGATTTAATTTTTTCAACTTTATTAAATATTTTTTCTTTATCTTTATTTTCAAGAGTATCTGCACTTGATAAAAAATCTTGCCAGTCTTTTTTATCTTTATCTGTAATTTTTTTTATCAATTATGTAAGTGTGTCGACTAACAACCAATTAGGGTTGTTTGAATTAGTGTCCCTCGAGAATACCCAAGTATCATAAATTTTTTTAATTTTTTCAGGATCACCAGAAACTATTTTTTTTTCTTTATCTCTAATACAAGTAATTACTTCCCCTACAAAATCTACTGTAACTTTCATAACTTGATTGATTTTTTTATGTTCTTTTATTTTTGCTGAGTTTACTCCAATAAAAGTAATTTCAGCAAAAAGACCTTTTTTATTTCGCTCTTTAAGAGCATTATTAAATTGATCATAAATATCTCTGCTTAAAAGAGGTTTGCTAGCTACTAATTTATTATCCTGGTCGCTAAAATCAGTAATTATTGTTTCATATGCAATCTTTGCACCATTTAAAAATTCGTTTTGAGCTTTCTCGTCAAATTCTGCTTTTTCATTCTCTTTAATGTCTGATTGCATATTCTTAAGCACTTCTTGAAACTGAGGTGGTGGTTTTCCATCAAAACCAGATCTTTTACCTAATATTCCTCTTAATCTCAAAAAAATAAAGCCTGCAATCATCGCAAGTAATATTATATCGATATATTCGAAACTATAATTCATAATTTGATTGTAATTACTATGTTGATTAATTTCAACCAACAATTACATTAAAGACAAATGAACACACTTATTTTGTTAATTGTTTTAGTTCCAATTATTGAGATCTACCTATTTATAAAGATAGGAAGTCAAATTGGAGCTTTTAATACAATTTCTCTTATATTTATTACTGCGATTATTGGTATAATTTATGCTCGGTATGAAGGTTTAAACACTCTAAGATCTGGACTAACTCAAATGATAAGAAATGAGTTACCTGCTTATGAAATAATTTCTGGAGCAGCAATTGCATTTGCTGCACTTTTATTAATCATACCAGGATTTGCTACAGATTTTTTAGGTTTCCTAATAATATTTCCTCTAACCAGAAAAATTATTTTTTATAAATTATCCGGAAAATTCAAAAATAAACCTGAAAAGAAAAAAGATTTTATAGAAGGAGAATTTGAAGATATAGATGACGAAAATGACCGAAAAATTTAAAATTTTAACAAAATATGTGAAAGATATGTCCAGTGAAACACCAGATATTGAAACCTATTTATTTGTTAAAGATAATATATCTAAGTATCAATTAAACATTGAAATAACATCCAAGGCACTTAAAAATAAATTGATAGAAGTTAATACAACACTTAAATTTGAAGACAAGGAAGCTAGTGAGAAAAAATCGTATTTTGAGATAGTTTATACATCTGTTGTAAGAATTAATGATGATGTGAAAGAAAAGAAAGAACTTGAAAAAATTATTTTGTGTGATGTTCCAAACTCTATTTATTCAGATTTAGAAAGAGTATTTCTTAACTTAATACATGACTCTGGTCATCCAGGAATTAAATTGGAAAAAAAAATTGATTTTAATAAATTATATAATGAACGATTTAATTAAAAAAATTTTTTTTCAAATTTGAATTTAAAAATTTTTTGTGACTTAATATTTCTTCTTTAGATGGATTAATTATTTTTTTAAAGTATAAAGTATTACCAGTAATATTCTCAGTATTAAATGTCTCTGTATCTTTGAAGTTCAATTTTGGTTCTTTTTGATCAATCAAATTAATATAAACTTTTGACAATAAATCGCAGTCAATTAAGGCAGTATGTACTTTCCTTTTTGAATTATCAATTCTAAATTTTTTACAGAGAGCATCTAAACTAATTTGACTGCCAGGATATTTATTTCTTGCTAATTCTAATGTATCGACAATTTCATTACTAATTTTTTCTTTTCCTAACAATTGAAGTTCATTATTTAGATGTGAAAGATCAAATTCTGCATTATGAATAACTAATCTTTTATTTTTAATGAACTTCAAAAAATCATCTACAATTTCTTTAAATTTCTTTTCTTTAGATAAGAATTCATCAGAATAACCGTGAACTTGAAAAGCTTTTTCTGAAACTTTTCTTTGAGGATTTAAAAAACAATGAAATTTATTATTTGTTGGAATTAAATTATCTAACTCAATACAGCCTATTTCAACAATACGATGACCTTCCTTAACTGATAAGCCAGTCGTCTCTGTATCTAGAACTATTTCTTTCATTTGTTTATTTTTCTTAAAATATTCTCAATATTTAGATTAACAGATTTATTTGTAAAATTATTTTTAATTATAAAATGAGATCGTCTTTTTTTATAATCAAGTGAAAGTTGAATTTTTTTAAATTTCATTAATAGCTTTTTATTAAAATTTGGTCTTTTAGTTAATCTCTTTAAAATAGCTTTTTTTTTTGAGTCAACAAATATAAGAATATCTTTTTTTTTATTAATCTTATTTTCTAATAAAAGTGGTATATCTAAAACAACTATTCTACTATTCTTATTCTTAATTAAGAACTTTCTAAGTTTTTTTCTTATCTCCAAATGAACAATTTTAACTATTTTTTTCAGATTGCTGTTTTGAGATAAGATAGCTTCTGATATTTCTTTTTTATTAATTGGAAAAGAAAAAATATAATTTGGCAAAATTTTTTGAAGTTTTTTAAAAATTTTTTTATCTTTTCTATATAATTTAGCCACTTCTTCATCAGCATTAAATATTGGATATCCAAATTTTTTTGCTACAAAAGTTTTGCCAGATCCGATATCTCCTAAAATTCCAATTCTAATCATTGATTTAAGATTTTATTTGTATCCTCATCCACATTGGGTTTCACGCCATGCCATATATGAAAAGATTCAGCGGCTTGATAGATAAACATTTTTTTCCCATTTTCAGTCTGGTGACCTAAATTTTTACCTAATTTTAGAAATTCTGTTTCCTCTGGGTTATAAATTATATCATAAAAAAATTTTCCTTTTTCAATCTTTGAAAGATCTAAATTAATTCTGTCATTATTATTGAGACCAACGCTTGTGGCATTAATAATCATATCAAAACTTGGAATTTCACCCCAATCAACAACTATCAAATTTTCGAAATAGTCTTTAAGATTTTCAGCTTTTTCCTTAGTTCTATTGCTTACAAAAATTTTTGAAACGCTCATTTTATTCAAGGCAAAAATAATAGATGGTGCAACCCCACCAGCTCCCAAAAGTAATATTTTTTTATCCTTAATGTCATAGCTAACGTTTCTTATACTATTTTGGAACCCAATTATATCTGTGTTATGTCCAATAACTTTTTCTGAATCTAGATAGATAGTATTTACTGATTGTGTTGTCTCTGCTTCTGGGCTGAGTTTATCTAAAAAGGGTATAACGGATTTTTTAAATGGAACAGTTACATTTATTCCAAAAATTTTTTTTTCTTTAATTCCTGAAATAAAATTTTTTAAATTATCACTATTTAATTCTTTTTTATCATAAATTGCCTCAATATTATTTTTTTTGAACCAATAATTATGTAATTTTGGAGACAGTGAATGATCTATTGGATTTCCAATAACAAAAAATTTTTTCATTTTCTTATTCTTTTAACACCTTTATTTGTAATTACTTAAATATTCTTTGATTTTTTTTATTGGTAATCCCATAATCGTATTTTTATCACCCTCAATATTGGAAAATAAATTTTTTCCTTCGCCTTCAATTTGATAAACATTATAAGCATACAATGCCTCGTCTGATATTTTGGATAAGTAATTCATGAGATCTTTTTCGGTCATACTTTTCATTTTTAAAGATGCCTTATCTGTAAAATTCCATATCATATTGCCGTTTTTTGAAATACAAACAGAGCTAATTAGATGATGCTTTTTTCCATTAAGTTTTTTTAATATTCTTAAGGCTTCAGACCTATTATTTGGTTTAGATATTAATTCTCCTTCTAAATCTATAACGCTATCAGCACCTAAAACCAATATATCATTATTTTTTAGACTAACTTTATTGGCTTTTAGTTCAGCTAAACTTTTTGAAATTATTTCTGGAGAAGCATTTTCTTTTAATAATCCCTTTTTTATAATTTCCTCATCAACATTTGAAGGTACAACTTTCGATGATATATTGTTTTTATCAAGCATTTCCTTTCTCACTTTACTTTTTGATGCAAGAATTATTTCAAACATTTTGCTTGTAAATTTCGTAAATCTTTATTACTGAGGCAGCTGTTTCTTCAACAGATTTTCTTGTGACATCAATTACTGGCCACATATATTTTCTAAAAGTATTTTTAGCTTCATCAACTTCTTTCTTAATCTTATCAAGATCTGTGTATGATTTATTTTCGGTTTCTTTAAGTGAATTCATTCTATTTTTTCTAAGATCTACAAGTCTCTCGGGTTCAGTGCTTAAACCAACTACACAAGATAATTTTGGATTATCTTTAAGAATTTTAGGGATAGAATTTTGATTTACCAAAGGGATGTTTGAAGTTTTAAAACCTTTGTTAGCTAAGTATATAGCTGTTGGTGTCTTACTAGTTCTACTTACACCAAGTAAAATTATATCAGATTTTTTAATATCATTTATCAAATTTCCATCATCATGATTCATTGTGAATTGGATAGCTTCAATTCTTTTATAATATTCATCATTAAGCGCATACTGACCACTCGGTTCATGAGATGCTTTTTGATTAAGAAGTTTCGAAAAACTCAATATAAGATCTCCTAAAATCCCAAAGCAAGGTATTTTTTTTTCACTTGAAATGTTTGCGAGATACTTGGCTAAGTTGCTATCAACTATAGAATAGAGAATAATTGAATTATCCTCTTTTTCTGCGTCAGATAAAATTCTAAAAATTTGATTTTCTGTTCTAGTAAATGAGTAAGTGTGTATTTTATATTCAATATTTTTGAATTGAGCTTTGATAGCAGTAAAAATTCTATCAAGTGTCTCTCCAGTCGAGTCTGATATAAGATAAATTTGGTAAATGTTTTTCATTAATTTTTTATAATAATATTCTATATAAATATAACTAATAATTTGTTAAACATAATCCTCGGTGAATTAATTTCAATACAAATAAATAATATGAAAAAAAAATCACTTATTAGTTATTGGAACAATTATTATGGCAATGTTAAGATTTTAAAAGAGTCTAGTTTTGCTAAATTTACCATGAAATTCATTGGTAAAAATCGCAAAGAAAAAAAAATTATAGATATTGGATGTGGGAACGGGAGAGATAGTTTTTATTTTTATAAAAAAAAGTTAACTGTTTTGGGTATAGATATTTCAAGTAAGATTATTAAAAATAACTTAATTTATTCAAATAAAAAAATTAAATTTAAGAATTTTGATATAGAAAAAGATACAACAACAGAGAAATTTGATTTTATATATTCAAGATTTTTTTTACATGCAATCAGTGAAGTAGCTGAAAATAAATTATTCAAACTAATTAATAAAATTAAAAAGAAAAAAACATTAGTTTTTTTTGAATTTAGAAATAAGAAAGATCTCATTTTTAAAAATATCAAATTAAAAAAAAACAATAAATTAGTTGAGTTTGAAAAAGGTCATTTCAGAAGAATAATTGATGATAAAAAATTTTTAAAAAAGATTAAAGCAAAATTAAATTGCAAAATTAAATACAATAAATCCTCAAAAAATCTATCGATTGTTAAAAATGATAACCCAAACCTAACTCGTATAATTTTAGAAATAATATAATGGATACAAAAAAACTTGAAGAGATTAATTTAGAAAATCTTAAATTAGTGTCAGAAGTATTGAAAGATTTTGATTTCTTCATTTTTTATGGGACACTTCTTGGAATAACGAGATCTAATAATATTCTCAAAAGTGACGATGATGTAGATTTTTTTATAGATATAGAACTTAAAGAAAAAATATTAGAGAAGATTAGTTTATTAAATCATCTTCAAATTAACAAAAAGGTTGAAAATAAATATTTTACTCAATTTATAAATAATAAGTATGATACCAAAACCTTTATTGATTTTTATTTTTTTATTAACGATAAAAAAAAAGATTACATAGTTGAAAAACATAATTGGTTATCTTCAATTGATATTGAAGAGCATTCACTTCACATCCCAAAAAGTTTAATTTTTCCAATCAAAAAAAGTGAAAAATTTGATTATATAAAACTTCCTAATAAACAAAATGAATTATGTGAGTTTCTATATGGGAAATCATGGCAAATACCATTAACAAAAAACTCTGAGTATAGAATGGAAATAATTGATCATAAACCAAAATTAATCAGAAGAAGTTTTATTGGAAGTTTAAATCGAAAAATTAAAGAATTTTTTACAAATAAATTTCAAAAAAAATAAGTCAATCTTTTAATTTAAAAACATACATCATATCACCAAATTCGGTTTGATCAGGAAATTGTGATTTAATAGTTTGGCTCCCAGTTGCAACAACTAAAATATATTGATCATTATTATATTCAAATATAGTTGGCGGGCTAGAACCAAGATATTTCATTTTATAGCTCCACAATTCTTTACCGTCAGTCGCTCTATAGGCTCTTACTTTATTATCTACTGTGCCCGTGGCAAAAACTAAATTACCTGCAGTAGCAGTTACTCCACCAAAGTTTACTGTTCCTGTTAAAGGTATATTCTTCTTTGTAAGTTCCTCATATTCACCAAATGGAATTCTCCAATTTATTTTACCATTATTCAAATTTATTGACGTTAAATTACCCCATGGAGGCTTAGAACCGGGATAGCCAAATTGATCTTTTATAATTTCAAAGTTCGAACTGTAACGATAATAAGAATTTTTACTTTTTGCTTTTTCTAGCCACAAGAAACTTGGTATGTCACTTGAATTTACAAACATTGTCCCAGTAAGATGATCAACACTCGCTCCCATCCATTGAGCTCCACCCTTATAAACAATATTTTTTTTATTTATAGAATTTGGCGTAAAAAAACCATAAGAAGCATTTTTAATTTTTTTAGTAACAAATTCAGTGCTCTCTGGGAATAAATTTGTTACATCATTTTTTCTAAAAAATTGTCTAGAAAAAGGCTCAGGTAGAGAAAATTTTTTTTGATAAAATGCTGTTTTTTCTCCAGGTATTTTTGATAATGGTACCTTTATTTTTTTATAATCATAAAGACTTTTTCCAGTTAGCCTATCTAAGACTAGTGTATTTCCAAATTTTGTTGGAGCTATGACAACGTCAATTTTTTTACCATCTTTAATAATTGATGTAAGAATTGGTGGGGAAGCAATGTCATAATTCCATATATCATGTGCTATTTCTTGAAATTCCCACAACATCTCTTTTGAGGATATGTCGATTGCTATAACAGAGTTAGAATATTTATTGTCACCTGGTCTACTAGTTCCTTCATAAAATCTTCCAGCGTTACCAGTTGAAACATATACAATTTTCCTGTTTGTATCAGCAGATATACCTCCCCATGGGTTTCCACCAGAGTAGTCATATCTTTTACCTCCATATCTGAAGAATTCTTTGTTTTTTTCTTTTAAAAAATATTTCCATCTTATTTTTCCACTTTCTAAATCATAGACTTCTATCCCCGGTTCAAAAGTTGCTATTATTATTTCATTATCAAGAATTACTGGTGTTGTCTGACATTTGTGTTTAAGTTTTATTTTACCACTATTACCAAAATTTAAGTTTAAATTTCCATCTTTTGAGTTAATAGATATTAAATTTTTCTGATCGCAAAAGTATATGTTTTTATTTTCGTGTATCATTAAACCTCTTACTGCTGCTTTACCCTCTGTGTTTCGTTCCCATATTTTTTTGCCACTTAAAGCGTCTAAGGCAATTAATGATTTACCTGGTGAGGACACATAAATTTTACCTTCGAAGAATATTGCGTTTCCAGGAACCACTCCTTTTTTTGAAAATTTATAAGTCCATGCGAGATCTAATGAATTAATATTGTTTGAATTAATTTGATCTAATAAAGAAAACTTGTTTGATGAATGATTTCCATGACTTCTTGGCCAGTTTTTGCTGTTGTTTTCATTTTTATTATTTGAAAGCGTTAAGTTTTTATCATCTACTTTAATTTCTACCACGTTTGGTAGATTGTTATATTTTTCTAAATCAATTTCGTAAAATTCATCTTTTTTTTTTTTACTTAAATTTAAATAAAGCTCACCGCCTAAATTATCAACTGTTCTAACAATTTTTTTAACTTGTGGATTCCGCACATTATCCACATTAAAAGTAATGGAGGATTTATTGATATAATATTTATCAAAAGAGAAAAGTTCAAATAATATAAATATTAAGATTAAACCTATAAAATATAAGAATATTTTTAATATCGTTTTTTTATTTATTAACATTGTAAAAGTTGTTTATAATTATGTATAATTTTTTTTTTAAACCCGCTATTTTTTAAAACAATATAACCCACTGTATAAAACTAACTTAGTTAACATAATTAAACATGTTAATAAGATATTAACCGATATATAAGATGTTTAAATTTAATAAAAAAGTGTTGATTTTGAAGCATTTATTAATAATCAAAAAAGAATATCTTGTTATTAAAATGTATATAACTTTTAATTATCATTATTCACAAGTTATACTAATTAAACAATAAATATATATATTATGAGTTTATTGAATGATGTTTTAATAAATAAAAAAACCTCTATTAATCCAATTTGGATAATGAGGCAAGCCGGTAGATATTTGCCAGAATTCAGAGAAATTAGATCAAAAAACACCGATTTTATAAAATTATGCTTAAATCCTGATTTATCATCAGAAATAACATTACAACCTTTGAAAAGATTTGATTTAGATGCAGCAATTATTTTTTCAGACATTTTAATGGTCCCTTATGGATTGAATCAAAAAGTAGAATTTAAAAAAAGTTTTGGACCCTTGTTAGGAGACTTAAATTTAAAAGAAATGTCTGAATTAGATGAAATAGATTTTGTTCAAAGAATTTTTCCTATTTATAAAACTTTAAATTTAATAAAAAAGAATCCATTAACTAAAAATAAAAATATTATAGGTTTTGTTGGAGCTCCATGGACTTTGCTTGTTTATATGATTAATAAACAATCACCTAAGAAGCAATTAATAGATACGTTTTACAAAGATGATTTTTTATTAAATAGAATTCTAATTATTTTAGAAAAGTTTTTAAAAGTTCATATAAAAAATCAAATCGATAATGGGGCTGATATAATACAAATTTTTGATAGTTGGGCTGGATTATTAGATCAAAAAGACTTACCTAACTACGTTTATATTCCTACTTTAAATTTAGTTGATTATGTGAAATCTTTAGGTGTACCAGTAATTTGTTTTCCAAGAGGGATTAAAGATTACAAAAATTATTGTGATATTGTAAAACCAGACGCAATCTGTATTGATTATGAAGTTGACCCTTTATACATAAGAAAAAATATTCAAATACCTGTTCAAGGTGGATTAGACCCGAAAATCTTATTAACGGATATTAAAAATTTAAAAAAGGAAGCAACTAGATATTTAGATATATTTAAAGATCATCCTTATATTTTTAATTTAGGACATGGAATTTTACCTGAAACCAATATTGCTAATGTTGAGTATCTTGTGAAGATGGTGAAAGATTATTAAATGAAAAAAGCTGTAATTTTATTTAACTTAGGAGGTCCAGATAAAATCGAAAGTGTGGAACCCTTTTTGTTTAATCTTTTTAATGATCCGGCAATATTAAATTTACCTACTTGGATAAGATTTCCTTTAGCCAAACTTATTTCGAAGAGGAGGGCACCAACTGCAAAAAAAATTTATATGGAATTAGGTGGCAAATCACCCATTTTAGAATTAACAAACAATCAGCGACATGATTTAGAAAAAAAACTTAATTACAATAATAAAAAAGATCAATACAAGTGTTTTGTTGTCATGAGGTGTTGGCATCCAAGAGCAGAAGATGTAATAAAAGTTGTTAAAAATTATAATCCTGATGAAATAATTTTATTACCTTTATATCCACAATATTCAGCCGCAACATCTGGTTCATCCATAAAAGAATGGCACGAAGTATGTGAAAAAAACAATTACAAAACTAAAACTTCGACTATTTGTTGCTATCCCACAGATGATTTATTTATTAAAAGTCATGTAGGAGAAATAAAAAAAAAAATTAAAGATCTAAAAAATTTTAAATTAATATTTTCTGCTCACGGGCTTCCGGAAAAAAACATTAAAAAAGGAGATCCATATCAATGGCAAGTGGAGCAATCAGTTAATAAGATTGTAGAAAAACTTGAATTTGAAAATTTAGATTGGATTTTGAGCTATCAAAGTAGAGTTGGTCCATTAAAATGGATAGGACCCTCAACAGAGGATATAATAATTGAAAATTCAAAATTAGGAAAAAAAATAGTTCTAGTGCCTATTGCATTTGTTTCTGAGCACTCAGAAACTTTGGTCGAGCTTGATATTGAATATAAAGAACTAGCAGATAAAAACGGCTGCATAGAATATTCAAGAGTTCCTGCGCTGGGAACAAACATTGATTTTATAAATTCGTTGGCCTCTATAGTTATTAATAAAGAAAAAAACAAACTAACTGAAAAATTATATCCTCCGAAAATTCAATGTCCAAACAAATTTGTTAAATGTCCTTGTACCTAAATGAACACATATCTTTTATTTAAAAGTCTGCATTTAATAGCTGTTATTTCATGGATGGCAGGTCTTTTATATTTACCAAGAATTTTTGTTTATCATTCGGAAAATAATAATGAAATTATAACTAATGTTTTTAAAACAATGGAAAAAAAATTATTTTATTACATTATGACACCTGCAATGATCCTAAGCTGGCTGTTTGGTTTGGTACTTATCCATGAGATTGGCTTTGATGAGTTGGGCAGTTTATGGCTTCAACTAAAATTAATATTTGTGATTATTTTAACTTCGTATCATTTTTATTTAGGCTTCTTGTTAAAAAAGTTTAATCTTGATCAAAATTTAAGGAGTTCTAAATTTTACCGTTATATAAATGAAGTGCCGACACTGTTGCTGATTTTAATCGTTTTTGTAGTAATTTTTAAGCCAATCTAGGGTTGAAAAATATAAAATAGTATATATATTAAATTTATATTAAGTCCTTAATAAATCCAAATCATGAACATTCAAGAATTAAAATTAAAATCTTCCGAGCAACTTATTTCTCAAGCTGAAGAATTAGGTATTGAAAACGCTAGTACATTAAGAAAGCAAGAAATATTGTTTGCAATCTTAAAAAAAGTTGCTGAAAAAGAGGAAATCACAGGAGCGGGTGTTTTGCAATTACTCCAGGATGGCTTTGGTTTTTTAAGAGCAATGGAGTCAAATTATTTACCTGGCCCCGATGATATTTATGTAAGTCCAAGCCAAATAAGAAAATTTGGTTTGAGAACAGGAGATACTGTTGAAGGACCTGTTCGAGCCCCAAAAGATGGAGAAAGATATTTTGCTTTACTACAAGTGAGTAAGATTAATTTTGAAGAACCAGAAAAGTCTCGTCATAAAATAGCATTTGATAACTTGACTCCTCTTTATCCAGATAAACAATTAGTAATGGAGGTAGAAATTTCAAAACCAGACAAAAAGCAAGACTTAACACCTAGATTAATCGATCTTGTCAGCCCCATTGGAAAAGGTCAAAGATCTATAATTATTTCTCCACCGAAAGCTGGAAAAACAATGATTTTACAAAGTATAGCAAACTCGATTGCAAAAAATTATCCCGAGTGCTACCTGATAGTTCTTTTAATTGATGAAAGACCTGAAGAAGTAACTGACATGCAAAGAACCGTAAAAGGTGAAGTTATTAGTTCAACATTTGATGAACCTGCACAAAGACACGTTGCAGTTGCTGAAATAGTTATTGAAAAAGCTAAAAGATTAACAGAGCACAAAAAAGATGTTGTTATACTCTTAGATTCTATAACAAGACTAGGTAGAGCTTACAATGCAGTGATACCAAGCTCAGGAAAAGTTTTAACCGGTGGTGTCGACGCAAATGCACTACAAAGACCAAAAAGATTCTTCGGAGCAGCTAGAAATATTGAAGAAGGTGGATCTTTGACGATTATCTCTACTGCTTTGATTGATACTGGTAGTAGAATGGACGAAGTGATTTTTGAAGAATTTAAAGGAACAGGTAATAGCGAAACTGTTCTTGATAGGAAAATTGCAGATAAAAGAATTTATCCAGCAATCGATATCACTAAATCTGGAACTAGAAGAGAAGAGCTACTTTTTGATAAAAATGACCTACAAAAAATGAATGTATTAAGAAGAATAATTGCTCCAATGGGAACAATGGATGCTATAGAATTTATTAGTTCTAAATTAAAAGATACAAAGAATAATGCTGAGTTTTTCAACTCAATGAACAAACCTTCTTAATTATTTTATTATATTTTTAAGTTCACCAAGTTCGTTTGAAAATTTTTCCCATTTTTTTATTGATGATTTATAAACAGGGGATCTTACTTGAGCCAGACTAGCTGTAGAAACTGTTTTTGTGTTTTTATGAGGGCTTAAGCAGTTAGGGTCCCACTCTAAATTACAGAAATTCAGCAATTTTTTGGTAGTTTCTTCTTGATTGGATATAAGTTCTTCATAGGAGAGATCAAATATCTCATCCTTAAATATTTCCTTCCAAAACATCATTAGATCAGAGTATAAATTAAAATACTGACCAAGCTTTTGAAGATTAAATGAAAACCCTATTGTTTTTGATGAAAAATTATTTTTAAAGTTTGAAAAACAAACATCCATCGCATCTCTTTTACAATGCACAATCTTTGCTTCTGGAAAAATTAGCTTTATTATTCCAATCCATTTAAAATTAAGTGGTGCTTTATCAATAATATACTGTTCTTCATGATTAAATGAGGAAATTCCTTGTAAATATTCATTCTGAATATTAGACAAATTTTTAAAATTTAAATCCTCATTTTCTATAGTTAAAAACTTTTTATCACGCATTAAGTTATCCTTAACTGCAAACTCTAGAAATGATAACTCTCCTGCACCATAAACTTTTTTATGTGATGATAGTATCTGTTCAGCTAATGTCGTCCCTGATCGAGGCATACCTACTATAAATATAATTTTTTGACTAGATTGTAGTATTTTTGACATATCCAAATTTTGGAAAAGTTTCTTAATATTGTTAAATAATTCATTTTGCTCATTAATATCGAAGCTAAATTTTTTATCAGCGATTTCATTTGCTTTGTTTAAATATTCAAAAGATTTTTTGTATTCGTTCAAATCTTCATACGCCTTACCTAGGGCAAAAAATAAATGCTGTAAATTCTCTTTATCATTAATCTTATTCAGTTTCCCTTCCATTAATTTAAGATGTTCATCATCTTTATTTTTATATTTATGAATAAGACTGATGCCTTTATCAGCTATTACATTTTCAGGATTTAATTTATTTACAATGTTAAAACAATTTATAGCTTCTTTGAAGTTTCCTATATGCTGATAATATTGACCTAGAGCAGAATAAATTATTATATCTGTCTCTGGAATTTTGCTTGTCTTAGCTGCTTTATCTAAACACTCTTTTGCTTCTTGAATTCTATTCTCTTTCAAGTTCAAATTAGCTAAATTCACTAGAGTATCTATAAAATTTTCATTTATTAATAAAGCTTTATCAAAATACTCTCTAGCTATTTTATTTTTGTTGAGATTGCCATTTATCAATCCTAAATTATTTAAAACATGAATATTATTATTTTGTTGACTTAAAGCTTGTGCTAAAATTTTTAATGCCTCTTCATCTTTCCCGATAGCAGATAGAGATAAAGATGTAGCATTATAAAATAATAGTTGGTTTGGAAATTTCTTTATTAATATTTTTCCTTTTGAAACAACATCTTCAAATCGTTTAGCATTATAAAGATTAATCAAAATAGAGGTTTGTTTCTTGAGATATTCTACATTTTCCATATTTTGCCTGTTTTTATACTAAGACTTAAATTATAATATATTATTATTATTGCTATATTAACTTTGAATGACTATTTTTGCTTTATCATCTGGGCCCGGCTTATCAGGAGTGGCTATAATAAGAATATCAGGACCTGAGTCAGCTTTAGTATTAAAAAATATTACAGGAAAAGAATTACCAAAGCCAAGAGTCGCAACCCTTCGAAAAATAAACAATATCAACACTTCTGGACTAATTGATGAGGGGATTATATTATGGTTTCCTGGGCCTGAGAGCTACACAGGTGAAGATATGGCTGAGATACATGTCCATGGAGGGAAAGCAGTCATTTTAGCTGTCCAGAAAGAGATATCTAAAATTGAAAATTGTAGATTAGCTGAACCAGGAGAATTTACAAAACTCGCTTTTCAAAATGGGAAAATAAATTTATTAAAAGCCGAAAGTATAGCTGATTTAATCTCAGCAGAAACAGAAATTCAAAGATTACAAGCAACAAAAGTGATGCAAGGTAAATCTTCTAATAAATTTAATGAGTTAAGAGAAAAATTATTAAAACTATTATCGTTCGTTGAAGCTAAAATAGACTTTCCTGATGAGGATCTTCCTGAGGAAAATCTAAAAAAATTAAAAATTGAGTCCTCAGATGTTTTGAAGGAAATTAACAAAATTCTAAGCGACCAAAGAGTTGGAGAAATAATACGTGAAGGTTTTAAAATTGCAATCATAGGACCAACTAATGCTGGTAAATCGAGTCTGATAAATAATCTCTCAAACAGAGAAGTTGCAATAGTATCTGAGATTGCTGGTACAACAAGAGATGTCGTAGAAACACATTTGAATATTGATGGTTATCCAGTTATTATTTCGGACACAGCCGGGATAAGAGACTCGAAAGATGAAATTGAGAAAAAAGGTATTAAATTATCACTTAAAAAGGCTGAAAATGCAGATCTAAAGCTAGTAGTAGTTGATGCTAAAAGTGTTGATTTAAGCGGTTTTCTGACTGATCTTTTAAAAAATGATGCATTATTAGTAATCAATAAATCAGATCTTATTAAAAAAAAATTAGATCCAGAAATAATTAAATTTAATCATGTTTTGATTTCATTAAAAGAGAATTTAAATTTAGATGTGTTAATTTCAAAAATAAAAGAAAAATTAAAAAATAAATTTATTTCTGAAGACGATATTCTCATTACTAGAGAAAGACACAGACAACATTTAGTTCAGTGCTCAAATCATTTAAAGAATTTCCTAGATAAAAATGATAAAAAGGATTTTGATAAAGCAGCTGAGGATTTAAGGTTAGCGACTAGACATTTGGGCATGATTGTTGGAAAAGTTGATGTGGAGGAGATATTAGGCAGTATTTTCAACGATTTTTGTATAGGAAAATAATTTAATCTTATTTGTTAATAACGTTTTTTCTCACTTTTCTTACTAATTAAGGCTTATTTTAAAATAAAAACTCAAATCTTGTAAATATTAAAATCAAATATAAATTTATACTATGAAAAAAAATTTATCATTCGATGTGGTAGTAATTGGTGGAGGCCATGCAGGTTGTGAAGCAGCAGCTGCATCAGCAAGACTTGGAATAAATACTGCATTGTTTACTCATAATAAAAATACCATAGGAGAAATGTCATGTAATCCTGCTATTGGTGGTTTAGGAAAAGGACATTTGGTTAGAGAAATAGATGCTCTGGGTGGGGTTATGGGTGAGGTTGCAGATAAGTCTGGTATACAATTTAGATTATTAAATAGAAGTAGAGGACCTGCTGTCAGAGGTCCTAGAACTCAATCAGATAGATCATTATATAAGAAATTTATGCAAGAAAAACTCGTAAACTATTGTAATTTAAGCATTTTTTCAGATCCTGTAATAAATTTTATTTTCTCTAATAATGAGATAAGTGGCTTTACAACTTTAAAAGGTAATAAAATAGACTGCAACAAATTAATTCTCACGACTGGTACTTTTTTAAATGGAATGATTCACATTGGTAAAGAAAGAACTCCTGCTGGTAGATTTAATGAAAAACCAAGCACAGGTTTGAGTGAACAGTTAGAGAAATATAATTTTAAGATAGGAAGATTAAAAACAGGAACCCCTCCGAGGTTAGATTCTAGAACTATAAATTTTGAAAACTTGGAAAAACAGTTTGCTGATAATGACCCGTATTTTTTCTCTTTCTTAACTAAAAAAAATTTAAATAAACAAGTATCGTGTTCTATGACCTATACTAACGAAAAAGTTCATAAGATAATTCAAAAAAATTTATCTAAAAGCGCAATGTACTCGGGTAGCATAAAAGGTGTAGGCCCTAGATATTGTCCTTCAATAGAGGATAAAATAGTAAAATTTGCCGATAAGGCAAGGCATCAAATTTTTTTAGAGCCAGAAGGTCTTAATGATCATACAGTATATCCAAATGGTATCTCTACATCACTACCTGAGGTTGTACAATCAGAAATACTCAATAATATCAATGGTTTAGAAAATGTAAAAATAATAAGACCAGGTTATGCTATAGAATATGATTATATTGATCCTAGAGAATTATTTTTGACCCTTGAAACCAAAAAAATTAAAAATTTATTCCTTGCTGGACAAATTAACGGAACGACTGGGTATGAAGAGGCAGCAGCTCAAGGTCTAATTGCTGGGATTAATGCAGCTCTATCATTAAAAAA
Organism: uncultured Pelagibacteraceae bacterium; assembly: GCA_902623975.1. GTDB lineage: Bacteria > Pseudomonadota > Alphaproteobacteria > Pelagibacterales > Pelagibacteraceae > Pelagibacter. The sequence continues at coordinate 10,455 of CACNVR010000005.1, read as the reverse complement.
AAAGGAACCTTTTATACTTGATAGATCAGATGCCTACATTGGTGTTATGATAGATGATTTGGTTACAAAAGGAGTTGCTGAACCATATAGAATGTTTACTTCACGTGCTGAGTACAGATTGAGTCTCAGATCTGATAACGCAGACCTAAGGTTGACTCAAAAAGGAATTAATATTGGATTGATACCTGATGATAGAAAAGAGATATTTGAGGATAAATTTAATAAACTAAGCAAAATTTCTCTACAAATGTCAAATTTGAATATTTCTCCTTCAAGGGCAGATAAATTTGATATAAAAATAGCTAAAGATGGCGTATTCAGAACTGCTGAGGAGATATTAACTCAAAAAGGAGTTGATATGATTAAAATTCGAGATATTTGGCCAGAAATCTCAAATTATGGGCCTATTATTGATGAACAGATAGAAATTAATTCTCATTATAGAGGTTATTTAAAAAAGCAAAAGGCAGATATTTTAGCTTTTAAACGAGATGAAAATTTATCAATTCCAGATAATCTTGATTATGACCAATTTTCAGGGCTTTCAAACGAAGTTAAGGCTAAATTTAAGGAAATAAGACCAAAAACTATGGGCCAAGCATTAAGAATCGATGGTATTACGCCAGCTGCTGTATATATTTTGTTGTCACACGTCAAAAGAAAGTCTATTAAGCATATAGCTTAATGGATAACGTAATTTATAATTCTTATTCTAAAATATTTAAATTAAATGTTTCACGTGAAACTTGTAATGAGTTTGAGAGCCTAATTTCAATGATTCAGCAAAAAAATAAGGAAATTAACTTAATTAGCAAAAAAATAGAGAAAAAACAGGAGATAAGAGAAAGACATATAATTGATTCGGCACAAATAGTTGATTTTGTTGATTTAAATTGCAATACAACCTCAGATTTAGGAACTGGAGGAGGTATGCCTGGCCTAATAGTTGCAATCGTGATGAAAAATTTAAAAAAAAAAATGAAAATTAATCTTTTTGAAAAAAGCTACCATAAATGTGTTTTTTTAAAGGAGGTTTCAAAAAAATTAAAATTGAACACAGAAATTATTCAAAAAGATATTTTTCAAATAAAAAATATTGAAACAGGTACAGTCATGTCTAGAGCATTTAAACCAATGCCAATAATCTTAAATTTAGTAAATGAAAATTTTCAAAAGTATAAGAATTTAATTTTTTTTATGGGTAAAAGTGGAAAAAAAATTTTAAATGAAACATTAAAAGAATGGGATTTAGATTACGAGGAAAAGAAAAGTATAACTAATGAAGAATCATTTATATTGAATATAAAAAAAATAAAAAAAAAAATCTCATGAAAATTATTTCAATAATAAATCAAAAAGGTGGGGTCGGTAAAACAACAACAGTAATTAATTTAGCGTCTGCTTTATCGCAGCAAGATAAAAAAATTTTGGTCATTGATCTTGATCCACAGGGAAATGCTACAACAGGATTAGGATTATCTAATGTAGAACAGTCAGATCAAACTATTTATGGAATTTTGAATGGAACAACGTCAATTTCTAATGTTATCAAGGAAACTAAATTCAAAGGATTAGATTTGATTACTTCAAATGTAGATTTATCGGGTTTAGAGGTTGAAACAGCTGGTGACAGTGATCGAGCCTTTTTACTTAAGACTAAATTAACCGCGTATTTAAATGATTCTAGAGCATTATATGATTATATCCTTATAGATTGCCCACCTTCTTTAAGCTTATTGACTGTAATGGCATTGGTAAGCTCTAATTCGCTCTTGGTACCGCTTCAAACAGAATTTTTTGCATTAGAGGGCCTAACTCAATTAATGAAAACCATTGAAAGAATAAAAGTTAATTTAAATCCTGATCTTAAGATACAAGGAATTTTATTGACTATGTATGATAGAAGAAACAAATTATCCTCTCAAGTAGAGCAAGAAGCAAGAGATTATTTTAAAGATAAAGTTTACCAAACTGTTATACCACGAAACGTGAGATTGTCCGAGGCACCTTCACATGGTGTCCCAGTCTTAATCTATGATAAAAATTGTCCTGGGAGTAAATCGTATTATAGCTTTACAGATGAATTTATCGCTCAAGAAAACAATTTAGGAAGTGCAGCTTAATGAATTCGAAAATAAAAAAAGGACTAGGCAGAGGTTTATCATCTTTAATTGGCGAGACTAAAATTGAAAATAAAAACAATAAACTTTCATTGAGCGATATAATACCTAACAAGTATCAGCCAAGAAAGAACTTTGACGAAGAAAACTTATATGATTTAACCAATTCAATTAAAGAACGAGGCATAATCCAACCGATAATAGTTAGAAGATCAAATACCGATAATTCCAAATATGAGATCATTGCTGGTGAAAGACGATGGTTAGCAGCAAGAAAAGCAGGCATGCACGATATCCCCGCAGTAATCACAGAAGCTGACGATTTAAAATCTTTGGAATTCGCAATAGTTGAAAATGTTCAAAGGCATGATTTAAATCCACTTGAAGAAGCTCAAGGATATAAGAGATTAATAGATGAATTTTCATATGATCAACAAAAAGTATCTAAATTCATAGGAAAAAGTAGAAGCTATATTACTAATTCATTAAGATTATTAACTTTACCAGTTACTGTGCTTAAATATGTAGAAGAAAAAAAGATTAGCTCAGGACATGCTAAGATCTTAGTTGGTTTAGAGAATGCTGAATTTATTGCCAATAAAATCGTTGAAAAAAAACTTTCTGTTCGTCAAACAGAAAATTTTGTCAAAATATTCAAAAAGAGAAAAAGTACATTTGTAAAATCTTTTGACCCTAACATTCAACATCTCGAAAAATCAATTACTGATAAAATTGGATTGAATGTCTCTATAAAGAATAGTAAAAAAAATAAAGGTACGATTACATTTTCTTATCATGATATTGAGCAACTTAATAAAATTATCGAAATAATTAAGTCTAATTACTAATGGAATTTGTTTGTTTATAAATAAAATCTAGTAGAATTTTTAGAGAATTAGAGAAATTTTTTTTTACTAGATATTCAGTTCTGTTAGTCTCTATTAAAAGTAGTTTTATACTTTTTAGTGTCCAATTATTAATTTGTTTTTTCACTAAATCTTTATCTTTCCAGAAAATTGGTGGTTTGAAGCTATTTATAGCACTATCTATATTTACGTCATTAGTATTTTTTTTTATTTCATATAATCTTTTTGCTTTTGACAAAAAAACTCTTATAATTTTTATTACTTCATCGTTAGAAAGATTGTTTTCATTTAAAATTTTTGTAAGCTTAATTTTGTTTTTAGCTAGACAATTATCAACAAGTTCAGATACCTGGTAATTATCATTTAAATTTGACAGTGTCTTAACATCATTCAGGTTTATTGTTTTTTTGTTTAATGAATAATTTCTAATTTTCTCTAGTTCATTTTTTAAATGAAGCCTGCTCCCTTGAGATCTTTCGATTATTAAGTTTATGATTTCTCTTGAAATTTCAATTTTATTATTTCGCAAAAAATCATTTACTATAAAAATCAATGATTGGTAGTTATCAGGATAAAATGCTGAACAAAGGAGATTTTTGTCCTTTTCAAAATAATTTCTTAATTTAGATTTTTTTGTTAATTCATCAGCAACCAAAATTATCTTTACATCTTCAAGTTCCTTTTTAAAAAGGCTCTCTATTAATGTTAAAATTTTATCTGTTGCTTTCTTGACTACTATCAATTTTTTATTTTCAAAAAAAGATTTTGTTACGAGAGTTTCTGTAAACTGATCTACATTATTAAAAATTTCATTTTCATAATAGTAACTAACAACTTCATCTTTTTTTACTATCAGTTTGATTGACTCTTCCTTATATCCTTGGTTCTCACCATAGAACAAAAAAAATTTAAAATTATCTACTTTTTTTTTACTAATTTCATATGACTTAATAATCATTTATAAACTTCTCAATTTAATTATTAATTTTTCAAAAATTTTATTAATTAAATCATCTTCTATTGTTTTCTTATATTGTTCTAATTCAAATTTATTTGTTTGATTATTGTAAACAAACTTTTCTTGAAAATTTATATCCAAATCATCAGAATCTTTTAAAGTAATTTTTATATTTGAATTAATTACCATCTCAAAAGTCGTGTCATCACCTTTGGAATTTTTTGCTATAGATCTTGATATTTTCGAGGAGTTTATTCTAAGGTTAATCTCTTTCTTGCTATTTTCAGATAACTCATATGGCTTAAATTTTTTCTTTAGTTTTTGAGAAATTTTATCTCCATCCTTTATTGAAATTTCATTAACATAAAAATTAGACCCTTTTGATGAAAATACTGGTTGGTATCCATTACAATTATTTACTAAAATAAAAATTAAAATAAAAATTATTTTTTTCATTTAGTTATGAAATTTATTATTTTATTTTTAACATAAATATTTTTTATTATCTCTGAATTCTCTAAATATTTTTTAAATTCTGTTTTATTTTTAATTGAATCAACTAATTTTTCCTCAGAAATATCTTGTTTACAATCTATAATACCTCTTTTTTTACCATTTATCTGAACAACAATGACAACCGTCTCTTTATTAAGATACTTTTTTTCAGTATCAGGCCACTTAATAATAGGTTTTTCATTTAAATCCGCTAAACATTCTGACATCAGGTGCGGAAGTATTGGATGCATTACTGTTAATATTTTTAAGTAATTTTTTTTAAGATCTTCAAAGTCAAAATTTTCATTGCTTTTAATTTTATAATAAAAATTATAAATTTCGTGTAAGTTTGCCACTATGACATTATAATTAAAATTTTCCAAGTTGGAGGTAATCTTCTTGATTGTTTGATTAGTAAAAATATTGATTTCCTCTGTTATTTTTTTATCTAAATTTTTTTTTGCTTGTTTTTTTTCTGAAAAAAATTTTTCTTTAATTTCGTAATGTAAATTCCAGAATTTTTGAATGTATTTATAAGCTGCTTGCATTCCTTGATCTGACCATTGGATATCTTTTTCAGGTGGACTATCTGATAAAATAAAGAATCTAACTGCATCAGCACCGTAATTTTGAATCATAATTGCAGGATCGATTGTATTTTTTTTTGACTTAGACATAGACTCAGACGGTCCAACAATTACTTTTTTTTCAGGCTTGTTTTTTAAATAAAAATCTTTACCATTTGTACTTTCTACTTCATCTGGACTTTTCCATTCATTATCTATTCTATAAGTTTCATGACAGACCATTCCTTGTGTAAAAAGGCCTTTAAATGGTTCTGAGATTTTAAAGGTTTTATTTTTATAACCCAAAGCTTTTGTAAAAAATCTAGAGTAAAGTAGATGTAATATAGCATGCTCGACTCCACCTATATATTGGTCCACTGGCATCCAATAATTTATATCTGCAATATCGAAACCTTTACTTTTTTCTTGCGGTGAACAAAATCTTAAGAAATACCATGAGGAGTCAACAAAAGTATCTAATGTGTCAGTTTCTAATTCACATTCTTCACCATCTATAATTATTTTTTTCCATTTAGATTGATGATCAAGTGGATTTCCTGGTACATTTAAATCTATTTTTTCTGGTAATTTAATTGGAAGTTGTTTGAATGGAACTTTAACAATTTCCTGTTTTGCATTGTAGGCTATGGGTATAGGACAACCCCAATATCTTTGTCGTGAAATTCCCCAGTCTTTTAATCGAAAATTAATTTTTTTTTTCCCAATACTTTTTTTTTCAATTATTTCTATCGATTTTAAAATCGATTCGTCAGGAACTTTTAGGTTATCTAAAAATTTCGAATTAAAAATTACACCTGGACCTGTATAAGCTTGATCTTTGATTTCAAAAGAATCATTTTCATCTTTTGGTTTTACTACAGGTTTAACTTTTAATTTATATTTAAGTGCGAAATCCAGATCTCTTTGATCGTGTGCTGGGCATCCAAATACTGCACCAAAACCATAATCCATAAGGACAAAGTTGGCAAAATATACTGGTACTTCAGTTGTGTCATCGAAAGGATTTATTGCTGTTAAATTAGTTTTAAACCCTAATTTTTCAGCTTGCGCAATTGACTCTTCAGTTGTGCCTGTTTTAGAGCATTCTTCTTTAAATTTTTTAAATTCATTATCATTTTCATAAAATTTAGATATTGGGTGATCTACAGACACTGCTAAAAAAGACATTCCAAATAAAGTGTCAGGCCTTGTCGTAAAACATTTGATTTTTTTTATGTTAGGGTTTCCTTTTATTGAAAAATTTAACTCACAACCAAAAGATTTTCCGATCCAATTTTTTTGCATTGTTTTCACTTTTTCAGGCCATTCATTTAAATCTTCTAAATCTTCGAGTAATTCATTTGAGAATTTAGTTATATTAAAAAACCACTGATTTAATTTTTTCCTTTCAACCGTGGCACCGGATCTCCATCCTTTTCCATTTATTACTTGTTCATTAGCTAAAACTGTTTGGTCAATTGGATCCCAATTAACGTAATTTTCTTTTCTATAAACGAGACCTTTGTCAAATAATTCTAGAAAAAAATTTTGCTGATGCTTGTAATAATCTGGTGAACATGTTGATATTTCCCTATCCCAATCAATTGACAGTCCTAACTCTTTAAGTTGAGACTTCATATTTTCTATGTTCTTATTAGTCCAATCTTTAGGATCTAACTTGTTTTGTCTTGCAGCATTTTCTGCTGGCATCCCGAACGAATCCCATCCCATTGGATGTAAAACATTATAACCTTTTGCAGTTTTGTATCTAGAAAGAACATCGCCAATAGTATAATTTCTTACATGACCCATATGAATGTTTCCTGAAGGATAAGGAAACATTTCTAAACAATAAAACTTTTTTTTTTTTAAATCTCTTTTCGTTTTAAAAAGTTTATTTTTATGCCAATAAGACTGCCATTTTTTTTCAACTTCTTTAAAGTTATATCTATTCACTTAATTATTCTATTCAGATGTTGGACCACCGTCTCCTGGATAGACTTTCTTCGGTCTGCTTTTAACACGTCTTGTTTTAAGATCTTTTGCGTACACGGCTGCCTTTTTTAAAATTTTGTCTCTTATTTCAAAATTCAATTTCGTATCTATTTTACTTATTTTACAATTATTCATTTCATTACAGACTTTTTTATGAATATCTATTATCATTGCATCAACTCTAACTTCAGTATCTAGAAATTTAATTGTAATTTTTATAGATTCTCTTGATGAGCCATCACTATACCAGTCCGTAATTATTAATCCTCCTGCATAGTCGACTGTTAAAAGAGGCATAAAGTCAATAGTTTCAAGCGAAGCCCTCCACATTGGATTAGAGGATGCAAAAAGAAAATTTCCTCCCTGTTCTTTGTTAGGTCTAATTTGAATTCCTTTTCCCTCTCTAACGTTTTTCCTAGCTAATTCTTTTCCATCAATTGCTGGTTCAGACCAATCAGGTTTTTTAAAAAAACCAGAGTCACCACATCCAGTGATTAAAATCATCGAAAAAATAAGGAAAATTGTAGTATTTTTATTTAAAGAAAGCATATTTTCGAAGAATAAATAAACTAAATAATCCTTATATTCAAATAATCTATAATGTTGCATATATATCACACTCATCAAAAAAATACTAAAAACAACAGAAATAGTAACACTTTCAAGTTTTCTGATGGTAAATATCAACCATTCATATGAATAACAAAAAAGGAGTATTATGAATAAATTAAAAACAATCGGACTTTCAGCTTTAGCTGGGTCATTAGCGGTTGCCACTGCATCAAATGCTGTAGAGTATTCTCTTACAGGTGATGCTTATGTTGTTTACTCTACTGAGGATTCAGTAGCGTCAGAGAACGCAAGTGGTAAACACTTTGCTGCTGATATGGATTTGTATGCAAATGCCTCTACAGAGTTAGATAACGGTTTTACTGTTTCTTTCTTCCAAGGTATTAATACAAACTCTACAATGGCGGTTACAACTGCACAAGTAACGTTAGGAATGGGTTCATTAGGAACTTTACAACTTAACGAAGACGGTGGTTCAAAAGCAAATGCAATTGACGACGTAATGCCAAATGCAATGCAAGAAACTTGGGACAGAGTTGCAGACGTTAACTCAACAAACCCATCATTCTTTGGTGCTTCATCAGCTCAAGGTTCAGTTGATTACAGAATACCAACACAAGAAATTGGTGGTTTAACAATTAACTTAGCGGCTACTTACGATCCAAACACTGGTGAAGAATCATCAAACGCTTCATCTGGTGGTATCTCAACTAGCGTACCTGGAACTGCATATGTATTACAGCTTTCAGCTATGGGTCTAGAAGTAGGTCTTGGTCAAGAGAACATTGACAACGGCGCAGGTTTAACAGCTGGTAGTGACGAAGAAAATACTACTGGTTATATTAAATATGCAATGGGTCCAATTTCTATTGGTTATCAAGAAGCATACTCGAACAACAGACACGCTGCTGGTACAGAAGGTGCTGACGAAGAAGCAGAGTTTTGGGGTTTAAAATACTCTCAAGACGGAATTGCTCTTTCTTACGCAGAATCTGAGTACTCAACTGCTGCAGTATCAAACACTGCTGCATCATCAGTGCAAGAGTTAGAAGCTATCCAAGCGTCATACACAATGGGTTCTATGACAATTATGGCTTCTTTATCTGAAGGTTCAAACATTGCTACGACTGCAGGTGACAACTACGAAGAAACATCTATCGCAGTTAACTTTGCATTCTAATAAAGCATAGTTTAAAAAATACTAAAACCGGCTTACTTAAATGTAGGCCGGTTTTTTTTTATCCAGGAAATTGAAGCAAACCCATCTACTTTGGTACAATAAAGTCTTTTGAAATTTTTCTGATTTATTCCACCAAGAGCAACAATCTTTTTTTTAGTATTTAAGCTCAGTAAGTTAAACTTTATCAGCTCAAGAAAACTTTTATTTTTTATATTAAAAAACAATGGTGAGACAAAAATAGATTCACAGTTTTGTTTAATTTTTACCCTTAATTCCTTTAGATTATGAGCTGAACCGATAAAGCAAAAGTTTTTCCTTAAACATATATTTTTAAGATTTAAATTTTTATTAAATGCAGGAATATAGACACCATCGAGATTATGTTTAATGGCTAATTTAATATTATTAGCAATAAATATTTTTCTCTTTTTAATCTTACTTAAATTTTTGAGTTTGATTATATCTGTTTCCTGATTGCTTGATTTATAATTTCTATAAATAATAACAATTTTTGAGTTCAAATTTAAAATTTCATCTCTATCAAATTTGTCTATAAAATAGTAAACATTATTGAAATGAAACATAATTCAATTGATAATCTAAAAATAATTAAGAGTGAAGTAGAATTAATAAACAAAGACACAAAAATAATAGCAGTAAGTAAAACTTTTCCGGTGGAAACAATTAATCCTCTAATTGATTTTGGTCATACTCATTTTGGAGAAAATAAAGTTCAAGAAGCAATTGAAAAATGGACAAAATTAAAACAAGAAAATAAACAGATAAAGCTTCATTTAATTGGTAAATTACAAACTAATAAAGTAAAGTTCGTGCTACCTTTGTTTGACTATATTCATTCTTTAGATAACAAAAAACTTGCAGAAAAAATTTCAGTACAACAAGAAAAGTCAGGATTTAAGCCTAAGATATTTATTCAAGTAAATATTGGGAATGAAATTCAAAAAAATGGCATCAACATAAGCGAGCTAGATTCATTTTTAAATACTTGTCAAAATGATTATAAGTTAGACATTATTGGTCTTATGTGCATTCCCCCGATTGATAAAGATACATCAACTTATTTTCATGAAATGAAAATTTTAAAAGATAAGTTTTCTCTAAAAGAGTTAAGCATGGGCATGTCAAATGATTATAAATTAGCTACTCAAAATGGTTCTACTTTTGTAAGAGTTGGATCTAAAATTTTTGGGCAAAGACAAAATTAATTTATTATAATATTTGTATTTCTTTTTATAAGTTTGAGCAAAATCAAAAAGTCTTTTTTACTTAAAGCAATACAACCTTCTGTATTTTTGTAATTTTTTGTAAGATGCAAAAAAATAGCACTACCTTTACCTAATTTAGGTTGATGGAAATTATATTTAATTGGAAGGACTAAGTCATACTTATTGTCATAACGATACATTTTTTCGTATTTAATATTTTTTGAAATTTTTACTAACTTATTATATTTCTTTTTATTGTTTATATCATTACACCATCCCATATTTTTTTTTATTGGAATAGTTTTTAGTTTAGTCAATGGTTTGTTTATTCTGTCCGCTCTATAATAAAGATTGCCAATCTTAAAATTTCCTTTAGGTGTTTTTAAATCTCCCTCTTTTTTATTAAATGAAAGACCTTTTTTTCCAATAGTACACTTGAAGTAAAAATCATCAAATTTAAGAGTTTCTTTATTTTTTAA